>DASYYX010000029.1:0-3089 GCA_035946795.1 Caulobacteraceae bacterium
GCGCCGGATTTCTTGGTTCGCATCTATGCGAACGGTTGCTGGCCGAAGGCAACGACGTGCTGTGCGTCGACAACTACTTCACCGGCCGCAAGGACAACGTCGCCGCGCTCTTGGGCAATCCCAATTTCGAGGCGATGCGGCACGACGTCTGCTTCCCGCTCTATGTCGAGGTCGACGAGATCTATAATCTCGCCTGTCCTGCCTCGCCGATCCATTACCAGCACGATCCGGTGCAGACGACCAAGACCAGCGTCTCCGGCGCGATCAACATGCTGGGCCTCGCCAAGCGTCTGCGCGCGAAGATCTTCCAGGCCTCGACCTCCGAGGTTTATGGCGACCCGACCGTCCATCCGCAGACCGAGGACTATCGCGGCAACGTCAATCCGATCGGGCCGCGCGCCTGCTATGACGAAGGCAAGCGCTGCGCCGAGACCCTGTTCTTCGACTACCACCGCCAGCACAAGACGCGCATCAAGGTGGCGCGCATCTTCAACACCTACGGGCCGCGCATGCACCCCAACGACGGGCGCGTGGTCTCCAACTTCATCGTCCAGGCCCTCAAGGGCGAGGACCTGACGCTCTTCGGCGAAGGGACGCAGACCCGCGCCTTCTGCCATGTCAGCGACCTGATCGAGGGCCTGGTGCGCCTGATGGGCACGGCCGACGAGGTCACCGGGCCGGTGAACCTGGGAAATCCGCACGAGATCACCGTGCGTGAGCTGGCCGAACGGGTCATCACGCTGACCGGCGCCGGCTCGAAGCTGGTGAAACGGCCACTGCCGGCCGACGATCCAGTGCAGCGCTGCCCGGACATATCGCTGGCGCGCCAGCTCCTGGACTGGTCGCCGCAGGTAGCTCTGGACGACGGCCTCGCCACCGCCGTCGCCTACTTCCGTGAGCTGATCGCCGCCGAACCGGCGTGACCGGCGGCTACAATTTGCGTAGAGCCGCCGAGAAGTTCGGCAAGAACGCGCCGAAGCTCATTTCTTTGGCCGAGGCTTGGCTTCCGCCTGCATGAACTTGACCCACTCGGTGGTCAAGCTGCGGTATCTTTTGAATACTTCACTGTCTTCTTGCTTACCGATTATTGCCGCGGCGGTCAGTATCGCCGTGACCACGCGCGTCGTGGCGCCTTGAATTAGGGTCTTGTCTTCCGCCGTCATGGGTACCGGCTCCGTGGCTAAGATGGTCCAGGGCTCCTGGACCCCGACTCGGTGTCGCGAAACAAATCATCTATCGGGTCGCGAAGAAAGACGGCGTCGGCTGGGTTGGTCGCGGCAGGGTAGGCCCCGAGGATGGCCTCGCCACCGCCGTCGCCTACTTCCGTGAGCTGATCGCCGCCGGGCCCGCCCGAACCGGCCTCCGCCCCCCTCAGCTCCCCCGCGGCTCGCCGTTGTCGAAGAACCAGGCCACCGGCGTCTCCATGATCTCGGCCAGGTGCTGCAGCCGCGAGGCCGGGATGCGGCTGGCCCCCAGCTCGTAGTTGTGGATCTGCTGCACGCTGATGCCGCAGCCGCGCGCCAGGTCCGCCACCTTGACCGCCAGCATCTTGCGGCGCAGGCGCAGCCGTCGGCCGATGCGCTCGTCGATGCGCCTTTCGAGGGTGGGGTCCAAGCTCTCCTCCGGACGGCCTTTTCGGCGCCGCCTGTAGCGGTTCCTGCGTTTCGGGGAGGTTTGAAGAAAGGGTTAAGGCGCGGGTGGGCGTACGGCGCCTTTGCATATTGACATCTACCTTGAAAGTTGCAATATGGGTGGGTCCATGCCAGTCGACCGCCATCACCTCCTCCCGCCCTCTTCCCCCTCCGGGGGAAGTCCGGCCGAAGGGCGGAAATGGGCTGGGGGTGGGGACCGCTCTCGTCATCCTCTCTTCCACCCTTGGGAGGGGTCGCGCGGGAAGTGACGTCGGGCCGGGGACCGGGAACAAATCCTAGTAATTTCCGACAGATACGCTCGGAAGTGAGCGGAGTTACAGGTAGCGGCCCGCACGGGCTGACGCCAAAAAGCGTGCAGCTTTGGGCGGATCTGACCTCGAGCGATGGACAAAGCGCCGGCAATATCAAATTGAAAATGCTGGCAAATCCTTTGGGGGCGCTTCTGCCGATGTCGAGCCTAAAGCGAGCCAAAGCGAGCCAAAGCGAGCTGAAATGAGCCAAAACGAGCTGAAATGAGCTGGAATGAGCCGAAACGAGCCGAAACGTGCCGAAACGTGCAGGAATGAGCCGGCCCGGAGCCGATCGGCGCCGGGGCCGGGCCGCGGCGCGTGGGTCATGCGTTCAGGCGCGCCGCCACTGGGCCAGGGTGAAGGGCGGCTGGGCGTCGTGGTGATGTTCGAAGACGGCTTCCACCGGGGCGCCGATCTCCACCTCCTGGCGGGGATCGCCCAAGAGGTTGCCCAGCATGCGCACGCCCGACGCATGCGGCAGCTCGACCACGACGACGATGTAGGGGCAGGCCTCGGCAAGGGCCGGGTGCACCGGGCGCCAGACGCGGGTCCAGCTGTAGATCAGGCCCGTGGGCGCGACCTCCACCCATTCGAGGTCAAAGCAAAGGTCGTCCCAGGCGATGTGCTGCGGCGGGAAGATGTGCAGGCCGGTGCGCGGGTTGCGCTGCACCATCAGCCGGCCGGCCCTCAGCCCTTCCAGGTAGGGGGCGGAAAGGCCGTGGCGCTCGGCAACCGGGATCGGCAGCCCGGCCGGGAGGTAGGTCTCAGCGATCATGCGGCGGCCGCCGGCCGCGCGAGCATCGCCGGCGCCTCGCCGGCCGGTGTCCGGCTCTCGAGCATGGCCCCGCTGAGGGGACGGCCTGTCAGGCCGGCCATGGCCTGGGCGAAGGCGGCGCTGGAGCTAGGCGGGTCGCCGACGATGATCTCGCCGTAGAAGCCGTCGCCGGCGTGGGCGGTGGTGATGGAGAGCACGACTTTCAGCGTCAGGATGGAGGCCGAGAGGCTACCGCTGCCGATGAGCCCCAGGTTCTGGGTGGTGTCGTTGAACCAGGTGGTGGCCTGGGCCAGGGTGGTGAAGGTCTGGTTGAGAAGCTGCGTGCCGTCGCCGGTGACCGTCAGGGTCATCGAGGAGAAGCCGGCGCCCAGC
>DASYYX010000030.1:0-42186 GCA_035946795.1 Caulobacteraceae bacterium
CGGGCGAACGCCCGGCCGGGTGGGGAAGGGGGCCGTGCGCCGGCGCTGGCGGGGTTGCGACTTTCCCTCCCCTTCATGGGGAGGGTCGACTCGCGCGCAGCAGCGCGCGCGGGGTGGGGTGGGGAAAGCCAATCCCACGGCGCCGCAGATACGGCCCTCCCCCTTCGGCCGTGTGTTCGGGCGGCCACCTCCCCCAGGAGGGGAAGGAGAGCGATCTCCTCTTGCCGCCAGCTCGTGGTATACACGCATCCCAGAGGAAGCACGATGACGAAACAGACCGCAGTTCGCCTGCCCGAAAGCATTTACGAGCGTCTGCGCGCCCTTGCCGCGCGCACCGGCCGCACCGCCACCTTTTACGTGCGCCAGGCGCTCGAGACCCATCTGGACGAGCTCGAGGACCTCTATCTGGCCGAGCAGGCGGTCGAACGACTGCGCCGCGGCGAAGGCCGGACGTGGTCGCTGGAGGCGGCGGAGCGGGAGCTTGGCCTGGACGATTGAGATCGAGGATCACGCTCTTCGGCAACTGCGCAAGCTCGGCGGCGCCCAGGCGGCCCGGATAATCGACTTCCTGCGGGAGCGGATCGCCGTCTTGGACGATCCGCGGTCGGCGGGGCAAGCCCTCAGAGGCTCCGCGCTCGGGGAATTCTGGCGTTATCGCGTCGGCGACTACCGCCTGGTCTGCCGGATCGAGGATGCGCGCCTGGTCGTCCTCGTCGTCGCCCTGGGCCATCGCCGCGAGGTTTATCGCTAGCTGCGGGTGACCCGGAACTCTCCCTCCCCCCTCTTCCCCCCCCTCTGGGGGAAGTCCGGCTATCGAAGCATGCCCTCGGGCCGGCCGAAGGCCGGACCCCGGGGGCCGGGATGGGCTCCGCGAGCGCTGGGACGTGATCAGCCGCTGCCGAGCCTGTGGCCTCGTCATGGCCGTGGACCTCCGCTTGATCGTCAGGATCAGAGTGTCGGGGACCACCCTGTGGAACCGGACGGCCCGTTGCCGCCGCCTCGGCTGTGTGGGGGTCGTCGACTTCCAGGCGAAGGCCCCGGGGATGGCCTCGCACGAGCCCCTGCAGGGCCCCCGGCCGGAATAAACCGTCCGGCTGTTCTTCGCGCCTAGCCCAGCCGCCGCCGTGGTTGGAAAGGAGCATGACGTTTCCGCCGAGTTCTCGCAAGCCGGCAGCTTCACTCGATGTCAACTTCGTATTACATAAAGCCGGGTTTAGGACTTACGAAGCTCACAAATGCCCACACCACACAGACCGTCTCTCGCCGTCCGACGCGCCCTTCGCAAACTCGGCTTGGACATCCGTGAAGCTCGCCGACGCCGCGGTCTTCCCATGAGCTTGGTGGCGGACCGGGCTTTCACGTCCCGCGCCACCCTGCAGCGCGTCGAGTCGGGCAATGCCGCCACTGGCATCGGGGTCTACGCGGCCGTTCTGCACGCGCTCGGCCTTTTGGATAACTTGGCCGGAGTCGCCGATCCGGCCCGCGACCCAGTCGGCCAGTCTTTGGCAAGCCGCTGGGCGCCCACACGCATACGGCTGAGGATGACCACCCCCCCGAGGTCGGAGGATGGCTGACATAGAGGTCATCGGGAGAGTCTGCCTGATCCGGAAGCCGCGCAAATGCCCGGTGGGCGACGATCGCGGCAAGCTGTACTCGGTGAAGGATCTCCGGACGAACGCGAAGTGGGCGTTGCCGGACGCCGAGCATCGCTGTGGAGGGGCCTGAGCCTAGAGGCTCACCTTTCTTCGCTCGTGGCGTTGGCCCCGTTTGGTGCATCGCCCACACAGCACGGTCCAGGGAGGGGAAGGAGAGCGGTGGAGACTCTCCCCTTCATGGCGGGGGAATCGCATTTGATGCACAGGATCGTTATGCGCCGGAGCGGCGCGGGCGGCGGGGCCTCTGTGGCTCCCCAGGTTGTCCATGACGACGATGTCGCCGGGCTTGGGCTCGGGAGCGAGGATCCGCTCGACGTAGGCCTCGAGGCGAGGCGCCCTGAGGCACGGCGCCTCAGTCGAGAATGCGGCCGTAACCTCCGCACCGAGCGCAGACGCTCGCCTCCAACTTGGCTCCTGGTCGAACTGGCCGAGTGTCTGCCCGCGCGCCAGAACCACCGCAGTCCGGGCACTTGCGGCTTCCCGGATGTTGCGACATCCACTTCTTGGCATCCCCATCGATCCAGGCCGAAGCTTCCTCCTCGGTGGTGAAGCTCCCGATCTGCTCTTGATTCCCGCCCTCGTGGACCAGGACGATCATCCAAGAGCCGTCTTTCACCATTCGAGGGGTAAGCGTTGCCATCTAGGCTCCTCAGGGTTGGGCTGACGGCCGACATGCGGCGCCGCGGCGCGCACCATAGCCCTATTCGCGCGCCCCTCCGCGGGTAGGCGCGATGCGTCTGAGCGACGCCGTCTCCGGGTCATACGCATAGTCGAGTATCGATCCATCTCGAATGCGCTGGACGGCTTCCTCGATCGCGGGGAGCGGGACGAGATACCACTCGCGCGGCTTCACCGGTTTGCCGAAGCGGTCCTCTATCGTGAGGTCGAGACGGGCGGGTGCAAAGAAGTCGTGCAGTAGGCGCTCGAGCTTCACTCGATTGATGTTGTACAGCTTGTAGGTGGCGACAACCTCGACCGCGGCTAGGAGGTATGTCGACGCGTCGGCAGCCGCTGCGATCCGACTCTCGACCGAGCTCTTGGTCACGCCGATTTTGTGGATGAGGTCGCGCTTTCCGGTGATTTCGGGGTGATCTGAGAGGCTGCGCAGCACGTAGATCGTGCCACTTTCGGCATCGCCTTCTTCGGGTTCGTCAGCGAAGAGGGGACCGGCGGCGGCGTCAGTGACGCGTCTGCCGGCCTCGTCCTTATAGAGTGCGCGCTGGAGCGAGCGGCGGAGAAGATTGCTTTCGGTGCCGTTGGCGAAGATGACGCGCAGTCGCGCATCACGCTCGCCGTTGGGGGCTCGGATCTCTTCGCCGACTTCGGCGACGTAGGCGAGCTGCCCGCCGAGCACAAAAAATTCTCCGTGCTTGATCTCGGCGTTCTCTCCGAAACGCCTGGTGGCGCGGACGCCCGATGTCAGCTCCTCGTCAGCCCGCTCGAACAACGGCTTGAATGCCTTGAAATCTTTGCACGGTGCGCGATTGGCGATTTCCTCGGCGGCCCGCTTTTCCTCGTATGGCCGAACGTGTCGGAGCTTGGTGATCGAGGCGGCCGAGGCGACGTCCAGCTCCGCCAGCATCGCTTCGTCCTCTTCGACGCCGTCGCGGCCCGAAGCAGGAGGCTCAGGGAAGTCGCCGCGGAGCAGGCCGTGGATGTCGAGCGGCGCCAGGAGGGCGTTGAACTCGGGAAGCGCGCGCAGCCGATCGAGGCGCACGGCGTAGAGCCGCTCGAAGATGTCGCGGTCCTCGCCGTGGCAAGGGGGCCGGCCGTTCTTCTCGCAGAACCTGACAATGTCCTCGAAGCCGGCGATGACGCGCTCCTCGCGGGCGGTGTGGGCGCGCGCGGGCCTGACTTCGACGGCGACGCCCAGTTCGGCCAGCATCTCTTCGTCCGAGAGGTCAGCCATCGGCGGCCCTCTTCTGGGCGGTGTAGCGGGCCAGAGCCGCGGCGCCCTCGGCCATTCGTTTCTCCCACGGGTCCGGCGAGTTGATGTCCGGCGAACGCCCCCGCTCCTGCTTGAAGCGGACGGCGCGTTTCGTCAGCTCGCGCGCCTCCTCCTCCGAGATGGTCACCTTACGCGCGGCAATGACGGCCTGGACCTGCCGAAGCGATGACTCGTTCATCGACTTGGCGAGAATGGCGTAGGCGGTCTGGAACGGGTTGATGCTGTCGATGAGGTCGATATCGAGCTCCTTCACGTCGGTGATGAAGCGCCGGACATTGTCGATTAGCGCGGTGTTGGCCGGAATCCTCTCCCCTTCAGCGGCGCGTTCCGGAACGGCCCGCGCTTGCTGGATGACGGTCATGGCGGCGACCGCGTGCTGGCGGACGGACTCCTGATCCTCATCCGAAAGTTCGGGGTATTTCTCGCGCACGATCTTCCCGACCTGCAGCTGGGTCAGCTCCTGGGGCAGTACGCCGTCCTGGTCGAAGACGCCGCGCTCCAGCGTCGACTTGTCCTGAACCACGGCGGCGATGACCTCGTGCAGATCCTTCTCACAGATGCGCTTGGCCTCGTCGCTCTTGGGCGCGACGAGCCCGTTGATCTCGACGTGCACCCGGCCGGTCTTTTCGTTGAAGCCGACGTTGGTCTTGCCTTCCTCGTAGCCGCGCGGGCCATAGTCGAACCCCTCTTTCGGCCCGGCAGCTTTCGGCGTGAACTCGAACCTGGGCGCCAGCACCTGCTCCATCAGCAAGCTGGCGGCGATCGCCTTCAGGGTGTCGTTGATCGCTTCGGCGACCGCTTCCTCGCTGGCGTCGACCTCAGCGATCAAGTTGGTGAAGCGCGCCACTTCCTTGCCCGGCGCATCGCGGGTCGCCCGTCCGATGATCTGCACGATTTCGGTGAGGCTGGCGCGGTAGCCGACGGTGAGCACATGCTCGCACCAAATCCAGTCGAAGCCTTCCTTGGCCATGCCGAGAGCAAGGATGATGTCGACGCGATCGCGCTCATGATTGGTGCGGGGGTCCTTCAGGGCCGAGATCACCTTGTCGCGAACAACGTCGTCGTCGACGAGGTCGGCGATCTTGAGTAGTCGCCCGTCGGGACGGCGGATGACCTGGAAGCCGGTCTCGGGTTCGGTCCACTGCCATTCGCCGAGCGCGTCCATGATCCCCTCGGCCTCCTTCATTTTGTCCTTCAGACTCTCTCGCGACTGGACGCTGGGGATATGGACGATGGTCTTCAGGTCGGGGTCGAGAACGTCGTTGATGGCGTCGAGATATCGGCCGGAATAGAACCAGTAGCCGATCTGAAGCGCCTTCAGGTGGTCGTAGCCGTTCAGCTGCTCCCAGTAGGTGTAGGTGACGGTCGTAAAGCGCGCCTCGTCCTCGGGCGCGAGCACGGCGATGGCGTCGCCCCTGAAGTAGGACCCGGTCATGGCGACGATGTGCGCCTTGCCGCGGGTGATGAGGGCGCTGACCTGCGCGCCGAGGCGGCTGTCGGGGTGGACGCTGACGTGATGGAACTCGTCGATGGCGATCAGGCAGTCATCGAACGCTTGCACGCCCAGCGCATCGAACGCGAAGCGGAAGGTTGCGTGGGTGCAGACGAGGACCTTGTCGTCGCTCGCCAGGAACTCGCCGACCGCCTTCACCTTGCCGCGCGCCGAGCCGTTGTCATCGCCGCCCGGGGCGTTGCAGAGGTTCCAGCGCGGCTCGACCTTCCAGTCGGCGAAGAAGCCGAAATCGGACAAGGGTGCGTCGGCGAAGCTGCCGCCGATCGATCGTTCGGGAACCACGACGATGGCTCTCTTCAGCCCCTGGTTGGCGAGCTTGTCGATCGCGATGAACATCAGGGCGCGCGACTTGCCTGACGCCGGCGGCGACTTGATGAGGACGTACTGCTCGCCGCGGTGAAGCCAGGCACGTTCCTGCATCGGCCGCATGCCGAGCGCGTTCACCTTGTTCGCCGCGCCGGTGCGTTCGGTGCGGAACGAAACAGACGGGATGGTCGGCTGATCCGTCACGCAGGCACGGCTTGCTTGCGGCCCTTCGGTCTTGTCGCGGAACGCTCGGACGCCGTCATCTTGGCGTAAAGCTCGAAGAGCTTCTCCAGGCGCTCGGTGTCGTTGCGGAAGCGGCGGCCGATATAGATGCGCTCCAGGGTCTCATCGTTGCGCTCATGAGCACTCCTGAGGTCATCGGGCATGGCCTCCGGGTCGTAGAGGTCGGCGATCGTCGCTGGGAAATGCGCCTCGCGCGCCAGAAGGATGTCCTCAGCGCAGCGGGTGAGGTCGATCTTGTTGCGCCCGGTCAGCGGCGGGACCGGAAAAGTGTTCCAGCCCAGAGTGTTGGAGTACGAAAACCGCATCTCGAGCCGCACGCAAACCGTCCCGATCCACACCCAGTGGAGGCGGGACGCGATCAGCGCCATGTTCCACAGCGGGGCGTCGCACATTGCGAAATTCCTGTCGCCGACGATCACGCCAGCCTCCGCCAGACCCACGGGCAAGTATGGCCGGGCCTCAGAACTGACGCGCGGCACAATTGTGCTCTGCTCATCGCCGCGTTGCCGGACCTCCCCGAACCTGAAGGGTAAGCTCGCCAGCCTATTGGTCGATGGGCGGTCGCTCGCGGCCCTTAAACTACGGACACGCTCGAAACGGCCGCTAAGCCACGCATTGGCTCGCGCTTCTTCGGCATCGTCCTCATTCACCCAGATGCAGCGGCGCTCTGCCCCCTGAACGAACTCGTGCGACCCCAAGAATCTGCGGATGAAGGCGGGAGGCACCCCATGCTCGCGAATCGCGGTGCAGGCCTCGTCTTGGTCGAGAAGCAGCGCTCCGCCCTCATTGGGCATACTGCCGAACGACATCTGCGCGATCCCGCTGAGCGGTAGGCTCTGCGGCTGCACGATGCTTACCGCTCCGCCCACTAGGTAGGGCGAGATGGATTCCACCTCGCGTCGGACATCGTCATCGTAGAGATACTTCGGCTGACGCGAGCACATTCGGACGCCGACGATGTTCACCGTCACGCCAGCTTTGTTCGCGGCAAGATTTGACCATTTGATCGAACGGTAAGCAAAGGAGATCTCGGACCCATCTCTCAATATCGAGGGCCACAGGTTCGCGACGTGCCTCCCTTGGTTGAGGCTGTTGGTCGCGACGAACGCAAATCTCCCGGACTCGCGTGCGAGATATTGTCGAGCCTTGATGAACCAGCCGGCGACATAGTCGAGCGAGCCAGCGGAGACGTTCTCGCCTTTGAAAGCCGCCCTTAGGTCCGCTTTCTGCTCATCAGTCTGCCATTGGCTGCCGCGGTAGGGCGGATTTCCACAAAGATACGTTTCCCCTCCGGTGTTCTCGAAGTCGATCTCGGGTTGGTCCAGCGGCGTCCGGAAGAGATCATCGCCCTGGACCTTCGTCCCCATGCCAGTGGGGGGGCAGACGGTTAGCCAGTCCAACCCCAGGGCGTTGCCGCAGGTGATCCAGTTCTCTGCGTTCAGGGGCAAGAACGCTGCCAGAGCTTCCTGCTGGCCGCGATACAGCGCGTCGCACTGGAACTCGGCGATGATGAGGGCCAGCCGCGCGATCTCGCAGGGGAAGTCGCGCAGCTCGATGCCGCGGAAATTGGTGAGCGGGATGACGCTGCGCTCGTTCTGCTCCCCCCGGCGTCGGTTGATCTCCGCCTCGATCTTCCGCAGCTCCTTATAGGCGATGACGAGAAAGTTGCCGGACCCGCAGGCCGGGTCGAACACGCGGATCCGGGAAATGCGCTTGCGAAGGTTTAAGAGGGCGCGAGCGTTGTCGCCGGCCGCCGCCAGCTGCTGCCTGAGGTCGTCCAGGAACAGCGGATTGAGCACCTTCAGGATGTTGGGGACGCTCGTGTAGTGCATCCCGAGCGCCCCGCGCTCCTCGTCCTCGGTCACCGCTTGGATCATCGACCCAAAGATGTCCGGATTGATCTTGGTCCAGTCGAGCGCGCCGATGTGGGCAAGGTAGGCGCGCGCGATTCGGCTGAAGCGCGGCGCTTCAGGGCTGCCCGAGAAGAGGCCGCCGTTCACGTAAGGGAAGGCGTCCGCCCAGCGCGCCGTATCGGTCCGTTCGACCGTCCTGGTGTTCATGGCCCGGAAGATCGCCTCGATCACCGCATGGGTGTTCGAGCCGTCCCGCTCGCTCATCTGCTCCACTGTGTCGGTGAAGAGGCGGCGCCGGCCGAAGATGTCGGTGTCCTCGGCGAAAAAACAGAAGATGAGGCGCGCCATGAAATGGTTCATGTCGTGCCGGCGGTCGGCCGCGCCCCAGTCCGGGTTCTGCTTGAGAAGCTCGATATAGAGCTTGTTCAGTCGGCCGACCGCGCGGATGTCGAAGGCGCTCTCGGCGATCTGCCTGACCGTGCTGATGCCCGCGAGCGGCAGGAAGAAGCCGAAATGGTCGGCGAAATCGGCATAGGCGCAGGCGACCGTGTCGCCGGTTTCGAGGTTCTCCGCCTCGAAACCGCACCCGTCCGTGGCGGCCACGAACTTAGCCTTGGCCTGCGCGGTTCTCGGGCTATCGCGGAGGCGCGCGAGCGTCTCGCGTACGGTTCCGGGCTCGCACGTCGCGAGATGAATATTGCTGCGCTGAAGCACCGCCCCGGGGACGTCGGAGGCATAGGACGCGCCGCTGCGCAGCCTCTTGAGCGTCGTATCCCTATTGCCGAACGCGGCCAGGAAGGCGAACGGGAACTCGGCCGCATCGAACGACTCGGCTGCAAGCTTCGAAACGGCTTCCTCGATCTCGACTGCGTTCAATCGGCCCGCGGTCCCTACCCGCCTTCGCATCTGCTCTGAGCGCCGTGGGGCGCATCTCCGAGCGTCCTGGCTTTTTGGCAGCGTACCGCCCAGGGGTTGATATCAAAAGATCCCAGCGCATGCGGCAATCGCGGTCGAAAAGCGGCCTCCGGTGCGCGTAGCGCCAGCGGCGCTAGCGATTGGCCATCCACCGCACACAGGCGCGGACTGGCCACCGCCCAAAGCGCGAAGCATAGTCCTCCTCGGGGAACGAGGGGCTCGCCCAATTACGGTTCCGGGCTCGCAGGCCGCAAGGCCCCGGGCGGCCGGTCGCTCGCGGCGTGGCCGAAAGCTGGCCGGCACGCAACTTTGCATCTTGACATCACTCGGCGACTGTGTTGCAATACGCAACCACGCCCTCCCTTCACCCCACGAACGCCGAGCTCCAGATGTCCTACCCCATCGACCCACCCCCGCCGCCGCCGCCGAGGTCCATCATCACCATGGCCTCGGCGTCGCGCGAGCCACGCTTTTCCGTGCGCGCCGCGGCGGCCGATCTGAGCCAAAACGAGCCGTTTCGAGCCGATATGAGCCGAGATGAGCCAAATCGAGCCGATTTGAGCCGATATGAGCCGAATCGAGCCGATATGAGCCGGCCTTCGGGGTCCTCGCCAGCCCCCGTCGAGTCCAGTAATACATTGAATCAAAGTGAGAATCCGGAGAGCGGCGCCGACGGCGGCGAGCCCGGCGAAGGTCAGGGTGTTAGCATCGGCGCCTTCCCGCTGGACGATCCGCGGCGCGAGGCCTTCGCCCAGGCGCTCGCCTCTGGGGCCAGCGTCGCCGAGGCCACCCGCGAGGCCGGCTACGCCTGGCGCGGCCAGGGCGCCCGTCTGGTGCGCGCGCCCCGGATGATGGCGCGCCTGGCCTGGCTCGCCGCCCGCCGCTCCGATCTTCCCGGCCTCATCCAGACCGCCGTGGCCATCGCCGGCGAAGCTCGCAGTCTGAAATCGGCCCAGGGCTACACCTCGGCCCGAGGCGCCTTGGAATTCGCCGCCCGCCTGCGCGCCCAAGGGGCGGCCATGACGGGCCCCGCCGCCGGCGTCCGGGCCGCGGCCGCCGCCCTCCCGCCCAATCCGCTCGATCTCGAGATCAGCGATCAGGAGTGGCTGGCCCGTTTCGGTCCGCCGGCGCCCGAGGAGTCGCCCCGATGAAGGCGAAGCGCGCGCCCGGCGCGCCCCCATCCCGCGCCCGCGGCCCTGGCGCGGCGAAGCCCAAGAAAAGCGCCGGCCGCGCGACGACCTCGCGCCCCGGCGCCTCGCCTGCCGCTTCCGCCCCCGCCCAACCGCCGGGACCGGCGACCTGGACGGCGCAGCCGGGCCCGCAGACCGCCTTCTGTTTCTCCAGGGTCTTCGAGGTCGTCTATGGCGGCGCCCGGGGCGGGGGCAAGACCGACGCGGCGCTGGGCGATTTCGCCCGCCACGCCCGTCTCTACGGCGCCGCCGCCCGCGGCCTGCTGGTGCGCCGCACCCAGGCCGCCCTCGAGCCGACGCTGGAGCGGGCGCGGCAGATCTTCCGCCCCGAGGGCGCGGTCTGGGTCGGGGCGCGGCGCTCCTTCGGCTGGCCCTCGGGCGCCATCCTGTACTGCCGTTATCTGCAGAGCGACGCCGACGCCGACCTCTACCAGGGCCACTCGTACTCGCGCGTCTACGTCGAGGAGATGACCCAGTTCCCCGACCCCACCGCCATCGACAAGCTCAAGGCCACCCTGCGCAGTCCCCAAGGCGCCCCGGTCGGCTTTCGCGCCACCTGCAATCCCGGCGGCGCCGGCCACAACTGGGTCAAGGCGCGCTACATCGATCCCGGTCCTCACAAGATCGTCGCCGAGGACTTCACCAATCCCTTCACCGGCGAAAAGCTCACCCTCGGCCGCCTCTTCATTCCCGCCCGGGTGGCCGACAATCCGGCCCTGCTGGCGCGCGATCCCGCCTACATCGCCCGCCTGCAGCAGTGCGGTTCGGCCGAGCTGGTGCGGGCCTGGCTGGAGGGCGACTGGGATGTCGCCGAAGGCGCCTTCTTCGATCAGTGGCGCGCCGCGCGCAACGTCGTCGAACCGTTCCGCATCCCCGAAGACTGGACCCGCTTCCGCTCCTTCGACTGGGGCTACGCCACCCCGTTCTCCGTCGGCTGGTGGGCCATCGCCTCGGACGATCACCGGGCGGGGGAGAGCCTCGTCATCCCGCGCGGCGCCTTGGTCCGCTACCGCGAATGGTACGGCAAGGGCCGGCGCGCCAACGAGGGCCTGCGGATGACCGCCGAGGAAGTGGCCCGCGGCATCCTCGAGCGCGAGGCCGGCGAGAAGATCAAACGCGGCGTCGCCGACCCCTCCATCTTCGCCGCCGACGGCGGCGCCTCGATCGGCGAGCGCATGATCCGCGCCGGCTGCCGCTTCGCCCCCGCCGACAACACCCGCGTGGGCAAGCAGGGCGCCCTCTCGGGATGGGACCAGGTTCGCGCCCGCATCGGCGGCCAGGACGGCGCCCCGCCCATGCTCTACGTCTTCTCCACCTGCCGCGACTTCATCCGCACGGTGCCGGTGCTGCAGCACGATCCCGACCGCCCCGAGGACCTGGACACCGCCGGCGAGGATCACATCGCCGACGAGACCCGCTACGCCTGCCTCGCGCGGGTGCTGCCGCGCCGCTCGCGCGACCCGGTCGCCATCTCGCGCCAGGCTCACCGCCTGTGGCGAAGAGAGTGGGGCGGCGACAGCTACGGCCGGTTCAACGGCCCCGGCTGGAAAGCGTTGTAGGGCCCTGGCGCGGCGCGACGGCGAGCAGGGGTTTTTGAGGCGCTCCACCGCCGCGGAGTTGCTATAAAGTTCTCGCCATGGAGTCGGTCGTCCTCACCTTCAGCCGGCCGCAGACGACGCTCGCCGTCACCCGCGGCGCGGCGCGGCTCATCGTCGACCTCGGCTACGCGCCGCTGCTGGAGGTCGGCCTGCCCAACGGCCGGCGCGCCGACATCATGGCGCTGGGCCGCAAGGGCGAGATCGCCATCGTCGAGGTCAAGAGCTCCCTGGAGGATTTCCGCACCGACCAGAAGTGGGGCGACTATCTCGCCTATTGCGACGCCTTCTATTTCGCCGTGGCCCCGGAGTTTCCGCGCCAGGTGCTGCCGCCCGATCCGGGGCTGATCGTCGCCGACGCCTTCGATGGCGCGGTCCTGCGCGAGGCGCCGCCGACGCCGCTCTCGGGCGCCAGGCGCAAGGCCCTCAGCATCGCCTTTGGGCGGCTGGCGGCGCTGCGCGCCCTCGAGGCGGCCTAGGGACCGCTCTCCCTCCCCTTCTGGGGAGGGTCGACTCGGCGCGCTGCAGCGCGCCGAGCGGGGTGGGGAAAGCCAATCCCACGGCGCCGCGGCGGCCGCCTTTCCCCCTCCGGCCGGGCGGGCGCCCGGCCACCGCCCCCACGAGGGGGGAGGAGAGCGACGGCGGCGCTGCGCCCCCTACTTCGGGGCGCGCTTGGCGAGGATGCGCTGCAGGGTGCGCCGGTGCATCGCCAGGCGCCGCGCCGTCTCGCTGACGTTGCGGTTGCACAGCTCGTAGACCCGCTGGATGTGCTCCCAGCGCACCCGGTCGGCGCTCATCGGGTTCTCCGGCGGCGGCGGCGAGGCGCCGGCGTGCGCCGCCAGCAGCGCCCGGGCGACGTCGTCGGCGTCGGCCGGCTTGGAGAGGTAGTCGATGGCTCCGGCCCTCACCGCGGCCACCGCGGTGGCGATGTTGCCGTAGCCGGTGAGCATGATGATGCGCGCGTCGCGCCTGGCTTGCCTCAGCGCCTGCACCACCTTCACCCCCGAGCCGTCCTCGAGCCGCAGGTCCAGGACCGCGAACGCCGGCGGTCTCGATTTCACTGAAGTCACGGCGTCGGCGACGTTCTGGGCCATGGCGACCTTGAAGCCGCGCGCCTCGAGCGCCCGGCCAAGGCGGATGCGCAGCGGCGCGTCGTCGTCGACGAGCAGCAGGCTCTTGTCCGGCAGGGCCGCGATTGCGCCTTCCAGATTGCCCATGGACAACTCCCGGCTGACTGATGCCTTCGTCTCGCGCCCCCATCTGATGGTTGCGGCATCATGTCGCGGGGACCGGGCCAAGTTCAAGCCCCCCCGCGGCCGAAAGCGCCGCCTTCCACAGCTTCCATCCGCGATCTGGGCCAGCGGGCGGTGACCACCGCCCCCCCGCGGCGGCCGTTGCGGAAGTCGACTTCCGCCCCGGTGCGCTCCAGCAAGGTCTTGGCGATGAAGAAGCCCAGGCCCATGCCGACGTGGCCGGTGCGCGAACCTTCCGCCCCTGGGCGGCTGGTGATGTAGGGCTCGCCGAGTTTCGCCATCACGTCGGCCGAAAAGCCCGGGCCGTCGTCCCGCACCTGCACGATGATGTTGGCGACGTCGAAGCGGGCGGTGATCAGGATTTCGTTGCGGGCGAAATCGTAGGCGTTTTCGACGATGGAGCCCATGGCGTGCAGCACCTCGGGGCGGCGCCACACGTCCGGGGCCGCCATCCCCGGCGGGCCGGTGACGACGGCCTCGGTGCGCACCTGGCTGCGGTCGTGGTACGGCTCCATGACCTCGCGCAGGAACTGCAGCAGGCTCATGCGCTCGTACAGGGCATCGCCGGTGTCGGGCGTCTCGGCCAGGCGCCGCAGGATGTCGCGGCAGCGCTGCGCCTGCGACAGCAGCAGTTCGGCGTCTTCGCGCATGGCGCCCTCGGGCGCCTCGCGCGCCAGTTCCTTGGCGATCACGGCGATGGTGGCGAGCGGCGTTCCCAACTCGTGCGCCGCCGCCGCGGCCAAGGCGCCCAGGGCCGTCAGCCGCTGCTCGCGCGCCAGCACCGTTTCGGTGACGTGCAGGGCCAGCTCCATGCGCGCCGCCTCGCTCGCCGCCCGGAAGGCGTAGCCGCCGGTGAAGGCGACGCCTACCGAAACGGCGGCGCCGCAGGCGGCCCGGTAGGAAAACGCCAGCGGCAGCATGGTCCCTCCTAGCCAGGGCATGGTGTGGACGCCCAGCGCCAGCGCCGCTGCGGCGCCGACCGCCAGCGCACCCAACCCCGCTGCGTTCCTCGCCGGCAAGGTAGCCGCGCCCACCGTCACCGGAGCGATCAGCAGCAGGGCGAACGGATTGACGACGCCGCCGGTGAAGGCGAGCAGCAAGGCCAGCTGGAGAATGTCGAAGCCGAGCTGGGCGGTGGCTTCCCAGGCGCGCGCCACCCGCGTCGCGGCCGGCGAGGCCGCCAGCCCGAGGTTCAGCGCCGCCGCCGCGCCGATGAAGGCGAACAGCGGCAGGAAGGCCAGGCGAACGCCCAGCAGTGCGCTGGCGACGACCACGGCGCTGACCTGGCCCGCCACCGCCAGCCAGCGCAGCATGATGAGGGTGCGGGTGCGCAGCCGCCCGGCGTCGGGAAAGTGCGACCGGGCCTGTGCGCCCTCGCCCGCCCCCTCCACTTCGACCAAATCGGCTTGCGCGCTCGGAGGCAGAGCCGTATCGGCTTCCGGTCGCGGCGGTTCGGCAAGGTGCGTCCTGGCCATGGTCGCGGCGACAGTCGCCCCAAAAACTCCAAAGGGCGAGTCCAGAAGAGTCCGATGAACCGTCGAATGGCCCTGATCTTGGCGGTGGGCGCGGCGTTGCTGGCCGCGTGCGCGCGCTCGTCTTCGCCGCTGGCGTCCGCCATCGGCGGTCCGTTCCGCCTGGTCGACCAGAACGGCAATGCCCGGGACCAGCGGCTGCTCCGGGGCAAATGGACCGCGCTCTACTTCGGCTACACCTTCTGCCCCGACGTCTGCCCGACCACCCTGACGGCGCTGGGACAGGCGCAGAAAGCCCTCGGCGGCGCGGCCAGGAAGATCCAGTTCGTCTTCGTCACCGTGGATCCGGCGCGGGACACGCCGGGGCAGCTGAAGACCTATCTTTCCAGCCCGGCCTTCCCGGCGGGAACCATCGGCCTCACCGGCTCGCCGGCGGCGATCGCCCAGATCGCCCAGGCGTACCACGTCTATTACCGCAAGGTCGGGACCGGGCCGAACTACAGCATGGACCACACCTCGGTGGTCTACCTGATGCGCCCCGACGGCCGCTTCGCGGCGCCGCTCGACACCACCGTCCCGCCGCCGCAGATCGCGGCCCAGATCACCCAGGCCATGAACGCCTAGCGCGCCTTTCGCTCCTCCACCGCGAAGCGGGGGAGGGGGACCACGAAGCCCCGGACTTGATCCGGGGCGCGTGGTGGAGGGGGTCAAGTGTCAGTTGAGCGGACTGGGGACATGATACCTATCCCGGGCAATAATTCGAACGCGGCGAGACAAGGGCGTGAATGAAGGAAGTGGGGGGCGCTCGTCGCGCCGACCCCCCTCCACCGTCCAAGCCTCGCTGCCGCTCGCCTTGGCCGGTCCCCCTCCCCCACGCTGACGCGTGGTGGAGGAGCGAAGAAATTCTTGCTCCTCCACCGCGGAAGCGGGGACCGCGCGGGCATCGCCTGCGCGGTGGAGGGGGTGCGAAGCAATGGGGAGGCGAGGGGTTACGGCGCCGATCCTGTTCGGCGGCGGCTGGACAGGACGGCGGCGGCCAAGCATGTTTGTGCATCGCACAATCGGGGGAACCGGCGGACATGCTGTATGCGCTTCACGAGGCGGCCTACGGGTCGGCGGCCCCGCTGCGGCTGGCTTCGGAGTGGGCCCGGGCCTTCTGGACTTCGCCGATGAACCCGGCGGCCGCGACCAGTTTCGGCCGCGCCTTCGCCGCGCAGGCGGAGATGACGGCGCACTTCGCCGGCAAGTACGTCCGCCCGCCGTGGCGCATCGAGGAGGCCCTGGTCGATGGCCGCCCCGTGCCGGTGACAAGCGAGGTCGTCCTTGCCACCCCGTGGCTGAAGCTGCGCAGCTTCCGCCGCGATCTGGCCCCGGCCGCCGACGCGCCCACGGTGTTGCTGGTGGCGCCGCTCTCCGGACACCATTCCACCCTGCTGCGCGGCACGGTGCGCGCCTTCCTTAAGGACTTCGACGTCTGCGTGACCGAGTGGGCCAACGCCCGCGACGTGCCTTTGTTCGAGGGCCGGTTCGGCTTCTACGACTACGCCGAGGCGGTCGAGGCGGCGCTCGCCGCCCTGGGCGGACGCGCCCATGTCGTCGCCGTCTGCCAGCCCGGCCCCGCGGTGATGGCGGCCGCCGCCCGCGCCGCCGAGGCGCGCTCGGACAACCGGCCCGCCAGCCTGGTGCTGATGGGCTCGCCGATCGACGCCCGGCTCTCGCCGACGGTTCCCACGAGGCTGGCCCAGGAGCGCCCCTTCACCTGGTTCGCCTCGAACATGATCTACACCGTTCCGCCGCCCTACCCGGGGGTGCTGCGGCGCGTCTATCCGGGGTTCATTCAACTGGCGAGCTTCATCAGCATGAACGTCGAGGCCCATCAGGAGGCGCATCGCCGCTGGTTCGAACATCTGGTGGCGGGCGATGGCGACTCGGCCGACAAGCACCGCGCCTTCTACGAAGAGTACCTCTCCGTCCTCGACCTCACCGAGGAGTTCTACCTGGAGACCGTCGACATCGTCTTTCAGCGCCATCTGCTCGCCCGGGGCGAACTCTCTTTGCGCGGGGCCCGCGTCGATCTCGCGGCCTTGACCGATACCGGCCTGATGACGGTCGAGGGCGATGGCGACGACATCTCCGGCGTCGGCCAGACCCAGGCCGCGCACGGCCTGTGCCCCAACATTCCAGACGGCCTGCGCGCCCTGCACGTCCAGGAGGGCGTCGGCCATTACGGCGTCTTCAATGGACGGCGCTTCGGCGCCGAGATCTACCCCCGGATCCGCGACTTCATCGGCCGCTGCCAGGCGGCGCTCTCCGAGGGCTGATCGCCGCCTTGCCGATACCCTTTCTCGCTCCGGGGCGCGGCCGGCCATCTGAGGGGGAGCGGGTCATGGTCGGCGCCGTGGCGGTGCGGCTGGCCGTCAATCGCCGCGCCCGCAGGATCGTCCTGCGCATCGATGCGGCCGCCGGCGAGGCGGTGGCCGTGGCGCCCAGCCGCGCTCGCCTTTCCGACGCGCTCGCCTTCGCCAAGGCGCGGCGGGGGTGGATCGAGGCGCGCCTGGCGGCGGCGCCGGCGCCCTGGCGGCTGGCGCCGGACCAGTCGCTGCCGGCGCTGAAGCGTCAGGCCCGCCAGGCCTTTTTGGAGCGGCTGCAGCATCACTGCCGGGCTCTGGGGGTGGCGTCGCCGCGGCTGTCCCTGGGCGACGCCCGCACCCGCTGGGGATCGTGCGCGCCGCCGCGGCGGGGCAGGCCCGGGTCGATCCGCCTCTCCTGGCGCCTGGCGCTCGCCCCCAGCGCCGTCGCCGACTACGTCATCGCCCACGAATGCGCGCACCTGAAGGAGGCCAACCACGGGCCGGCGTTCTGGCGCCTCGTGCGCGGCCTCGTGGGCGATCCGGCGCCCCATCGCCGCTGGCTGCGCGCCCACGGCCCGCGCCTGCACGCGCTCGAGATCTGAGCGCCCGGGGCTCGAGCCCAAGACCCTGGATCACCGACACCCTAACCCCTCACCCTTCCTCTCCCTGTGGGCCCTGTGGGAGAGGAAAAGAAACGCCTCTCCCGGAGGGAGAGGGAGCGGCCTGCGACGGAGCGAAGCGACGGCGTGGGAGGATGAGGGGTTAGGGCGCCGATTCAACCTGGCCCGGGGGCAGCGCCGCCGCCCTTGGCGCAATGCTCGACACGCCCCGGAACCCTCGGCTTGCGTCGCGCCGCGCGCAGGCGCTTAGGCTGGCCGCCATGTTTCTCTACCGGGTGCGGCTCTTCAGCCTCTTCGGCTTCAAGGTCTACGTCGACGCCTCCTGGCTGCTGCTGGCGGCGCTGATCATCTGGAGCCTGGCCTCCGGGGTCTTTCCTCATCTGGCGCCGGGCCGCTCGACGTCCACTTATCTGTTGATGGGCGCGGCCGCGGCGCTCGGTCTGCTGGCCTCGATCGTCCTGCACGAGACCGCCCACTCGCTGGTCGCCCGGCGCTACGACATGCCGATCCGCGGTATCACCCTGTTCCTCTTCGGCGGCGTGGCCGAGATGCAGGGGGAGCCCACGAGCGCCAGGGCGGAGTTCCTGATGGCCCTGGCCGGGCCTGCGACCAGCGCCGCGCTCGGCCTGCTCTTCAGCCTGGCCGCCGGCGTCGCCTCGGCCGCTGGCGGTCCAGGCCCGTCGCCGGCCGTGCTCACCTATCTGGCCGGCCTCAACTGGACCTTGGCGCTGTTCAACCTCGCCCCCGCCTTTCCCCTGGATGGCGGGCGCATGTTGCGGGCGGCGCTCTGGGGATTGCGCAAGGACTACGGCGCGGCCACGCGCACCGCCGCCGCGGCCGGCCGGTTGTTCGGCTTAATTCTCATCCTGCTCGGCGTCTTCGAGTTCATCCGCGGCGATGCCCTGAACGGCGTGTGGCTCTTCGTCATCGGCTTCTTCGTCCGTGGCGCGGCCGGCCTGGCGACGCGGCAACTGTCGACGCGCCGCGCGCTCGCGGGCGAGGCGGTGTCGCGCTTCATGACCGCCTCTCCCATCTCGGTAACGCCGCAGACTTCGATCCAAAGCCTGGTGGACGACTTCATCTATCGTCACCATCACAAGAGTTTTCCGGTGACCCAGGATGGGCGGCTGGTCGGTTGCATCGGCACCACCGAGATCGCCGGCCTGGCTCGAGACGAGTGGCCGCGCCTCACCGTGGCCGAGCGGATGCGGCCTTGTCCCGAAGGGCAGACGATCGCGCCGCAAGCCGACGCGCTGCAGGCCATGGAGAAGATGGGGGCGGCGGGCGCGCCGCGCCTCTACGTCGTCGCCGAAGGCCGGCTCGTGGGCGTCCTCACCTCGAAGGATTTGCTCGGGCTGCTGGCGGTGAAGCTCGAACTCGAGCGCGGGGAGGGGCGCGCGCCGGAACCGCGCGGCCCGTGGAATGAGGCGCGGGGCGCCTCGACCAGCGTCCCCGTCGGGCCGGGGGCCTAGGCTTGCGGGTCTACGTCGCCAGCCCGCTGGGTTTTTCCGAGGCTGGACGCCTGTTCCTCGACACCGTGCTCCATCCGCTCCTCAGAGACGCCGGCTTCGAGGTCTGCGATCCCTGGGCCGGCAACGATCCCGAGGAGATCGGCGCCATCGCCGCCCTGCCGCCCGGCCCGCAGCGCCTTTCCCGCTGGCGCGCCTTCAACAGCAGGGTGGGGGCGGCCAACGCCGACTCGATCCGCGCCTGCGATCTCGTCCTGGCGGTGCTGGACGGACCTGACGTCGACAGCGGCGTCGCCGCCGAGATCGGCTTCGCCTGCGCCCTGGGCAAGCCGGTGACCGGCTACCGCAGCGACTTCCGCCTGGCCGCCGACAACGAGGGCGGGGTGGTGAACCTGCAGGTCGAGTATTTCATCCGCGCCACCGGCGGCGCCATCGCCGCCAACGCCGCGGAGCTGACCGGCTCGCTGCAAGCGCTGGCCCGCGCTATGGACGCGTCCAAGGCCTGATCTGACGGGCCGCGGGGAGGGCGGATGAGGCCAAGGCGTCTGTGGCTGTGGATGGGCGCCGGCGCGATCATCCTGGCGGCCGTCGTCCTCGGCGGCTCGCAGGTCGTCGACCGGCTGTCGCAGCCGCCGCCGCCCGACCTGAAGCCTCTGATCGCCAAGGCGCGCCTCTATCGTGTTCGCATCCGCCGCGATTCCTGGGGGGTTCCGCACATCCTCGGGCCCACCGATCCGGACGTGGCCTTCGGCTTCGCCTTCGCCCACTGCGAAGACGACTTCGCCACCATCGAGGAGGCCGCGCTCATCAGCCGCGGCGAACTGGCCACGCTCGAGGGGCCCAGGGCCGCGCCCAGCGATTATCTCGTCCGCCTCATGCGCGTGCGCCAGACGGTCGACGCCGGCTATCCCAAGCTCCCCGCCGATGTCCGCGGCGTGCTCGAAGCCTATGCGGACGGGGTCAACTTCTACGCCGCGCTGCACCCGGCCAAGGTCGTCGCCGGCCTGCTGCCGCTCACCGGCAAGGACGTGGCTGCCGGCTTCGTCTTCCAGGCGCCGTTCTTCTACGGCCTGGGGGATGTCCTGGCCAAACTGACCAAGCCGACGCACGGGGCGCCGATGCCGCCGCTGGGCTCGAACGGCGTCGCCGTGGCCCCGTCGCGCTCGGCCGACGGCGCCACCCGCCTGCTGGTGAATTCGCATCAGCCCTACACCGGCCCGCTGGCCTGGTACGAAGCGGTCCTTCAAAGCGGCCAGGGATGGCACGTGGCGGGCGGCTTCTTTCCGGGCTCGCCGTTCATGCTGCACGGCGTCAACGCCCATCTCGGCTGGGCCAGCACCGTGAACCAGCCGCGCCTGGCGGACGTCTATCGGCTCGTCATCAATCCGGCCGACAAGAACGAGTATCGCCTCGACGGACGCTGGAAGCGCTTCGACAAGGGCGTGGCCGCGATCCGCGTCCGGCTTCTGGGCCCGCTCTTCTGGACCTTCCACCGGCCGCTGCTGTGGAGCGTCCAGGGCCCGGTCTTCCGCACCGACCATGGCGTGTTCGCGGTCCGCTATGCGGGCATGGGCGAAGCGCGGGGAGCGGAGGCCTACTACCGGCTCGACAAGGCCGCCAACCGCGACCAGTGGCTGGCGGCCCTGCGCCTGCAGGCGCTGCCAGCGCTCAACTTCATCTATGCCGATGAAACCGGGACCATCGGCTATGTCTACAACGGCCTCTTCCCGGACCGGCGCGCGGGCCTCGACTGGCGCGGCGTGCTGCCGGGCGACCGGTCCGATTTCATCTGGACATCCTACCTGCCGTTCGACCGTGTTCCACAGATCTGGAATCCCCGCTCGGGATACGTCTTCAATTCCAACAACACCCCCTTCCAGGCGACCGGCCCCGGGGACGCCTTGCGGCCCGCCGACTTCCCGAGTTCCATGGGCATAGAGACCGCCATGACCAACCGCGCCTTCCGGGCGCAGGAGACGTTCGGGGCCGACCCGAAGATCACCGCCGATGCGTTCCGGGCCTACAAGTACGATCTCGCCTATTCGGCCCGTTCCGACCTTGCCGGGGACATGGCCGCGGTCGAGGCCCTCGATCCCAAGGGCGATGCCGACATCGCCGCCGCCCAGGGGCTGATCGCAGGCTGGGACCGGCGCACCAACATCGGCTCGCGCGCCGCGGCTCTGGGCGTATTGACCGGGACGTCGTTGGCGCAGGCGCGCGACGAGGGCCGAAAACCCGATCCGCGCGCGGCGCTCGTCGGGGCCATCCGGACATTGAAGACCCACTTCGGCCGCATCGATCCGACCTGGGGTGAGGTGAACCGCATCCGCCGCGGCGCTCTGGACCTGCCGATCGACGGCGGCCCCGATATCTACCGCGCCGTCTACGGCGAGCCGCAGAAGGACGGGCGGCTGAAAGCGGTCGCGGGCGACACCTTCGTCATGTTCGTGACCTGGGACCGCGCCGGACGCATGAGCGCGCAAAGCATCCATCAGTTCGGCGCGGCCACCCTGGACGCGCGCTCACCGCACTACGCCGACCAGACGCCCCTGTTCGTCGCCATGAAGACCAAGCCGGTGTGGTTCACCGAGAGCGAGCTGGCCGGCCACATCGCCGCCGATTATGCGCCGGGCGACCACCGATGACAGGTTCCTCGCCGAGCAGTCTGGCGCGGGCTTACCGCGAAGACGGCGTGGTGCTGCTGCCGCAGGCGCTCGACGCGGTCGCGCTCGCCGACGCCCGGGCCGCCTGGGACTGGAGCCTGCACCATCCCGGCCCCGGCGCGCGGCGCTTCGACCAGAGGGATGCCGACGCCGTCTTCTACAACGATCTGGCCAACCCCGAGGCGCTGGCCGCCTATCGCCCCATGCTGCAGGCCTCGCCCCTGCCGCGCCTGATCACGGCGATCTGGGGCGCGCCGGCGATCTGGTTCTTCTACGAGCAGGTATTCCTCAAGGACGGCGGCCATACGCGCCGCACGCCCTGGCATCAGGACAGCTCCTACCTCGCCATCGGCGGCGAGCATCTTGCGGTCGCATGGATCACCTTCGAGACGGTCGAGGCCCGGCATTCCCTGGAGTTCGTCCGTGGCTCGCACCGGGGCCTTCTCTTCAACGGCTCCAGGTTCGAACTCGGCGACGACACCGCGCCGCTCCATCCGGGTTCGGCGCTGCCGCGGCTGCCCGACATCGAGGCCCATCGCGGCGACTACGACATCGTCTCCTTCGCCGTCGCGCCCGGCGACGTGGTCCTCTTCCACCCCAGGATGCTCCATGGCGGCGCAGCGACCGGTCCGGGGCAGAGCCGCCGCACCTTGACCTTGAGGTTCTTTGGCGCCGACGCGGTCTATGAGCGCCGCGACGGCCCCGCCGGGCCGGCGATCAAGGGGTTTCACCAGCGCCTGGCGCCCGGCGACCCGTTCCGCGACCCGTCGTTCCTGGATCTGAGCGGGGAAGCTGCTCAGTAAGGCGCTTGATCGGCCGGCGGATCTTCGGTCGTCGGCGGCTCCGACGCGGCCGGAAGCTCGGCGTCAGGGCCTCCCGGAGCGCCGGCCGGCGCCCCGGGTCCGGCGAGCGTCTGGCCGGCGGCGCCCGTTTGGGGAGCTTCGATCGCCGGCTCGCCTCCAGGGATCGGCTGGGCGGCTATGCGCGACAGCGCCGCGCCCATGAAGTCGCGCCAGACCTCCGCCGGGGGTCCGCCCCCAGCCACCCGCCGCATCGGCGTGTCATCGTCGCGCCCCAGCCAGACGGCGGCGACGAAACCGCCAGTGTAGCCCACGAACCAGGCGTCCTTGTAGTTGCTGGTGGTGCCGGTCTTGCCGGCTTCGTCGTAGCCGGGGACGCGCGCCCTGACGCCCGTCCCCGAAACCATGACCTCGCGGAGCATGCGCGTCATCTCGGCCAGCGCCGGCTGGCCGATCACCGGAAGGCGGGTCGGGCGCTCGGCGCCATGGTCGTAGAGCACCTTGCCGGCGGCCGTGCGGATGCGCTCCACGCCATAGGGGGCGACGCGATAGCCGCCGTCGGCGAAGGCGTCGTATGCGGTCGCCATTTCCAGCGGCGTGACCTCCACCGCGCCCAAGGCCATCGACGGGTCGGTCTGGATCTTGCTGACGATGCCCAGGCGCCGCGCCGTCGCCGCGACATTGGTGGTGCCCACGGTGGCGGCCAGGCGCGCCGCCACGGTGTTGATGGATTGCGCCAGCGCCGTCTCCAGCGTGATCGGCCCGAGGTAGCGGCCGGTGTAGTTGCGCGGGGTCCAGCCGGCGATGGTGATCGGCTCGTCCACCACGCCCTCGTCCGGCGTGTGGCCCTGTTCCATGGCGGTCAGGTAGATGAACGGCTTGAACGCCGATCCGGCCTGGCGGAACGCTTCGCTGGCCCGGTCGAACTGGGAGTCGGCGTAATCGGCGCCGCCGACGTACGCCCGGATGCGGCCTTCCCCGTCCATGGCCACGAGCGCGCCCTCGGTGACGCCCTGGGCCGCGTGCGCGGCCACCCCGCGGCGGATCGCCGCCTCCGCCGCCGCCTGGAGCGGCAGGTCCAGCGTGGTCTCGACCACCAGATCCTCCGTCGGCTGGCCCACTTGCGCGCGCACCTGGTTGTCGAGCCAGTCGACGAAGAATTGGGCCCTCTGGTTGGCCAGCGTCGCCGACACGTGCACCGGCTGGGCGAAGGCGGCGGCGCGCTGGGCCGGCGTAATCGCGCCGATGCGCACCATGGCGTTGAGCACCATCGTCGCCCGGGCCGCGGCGCGCTGGGAGTTGGCCGCCGGATTGTAGCGGCTGGGCCCCTTCATCGTCGCCGCCAGCAGCGCCGCTTCTCCCAGGCTCAGTTGCGAGGCGGGCTTGTCGAAATAGCGCTGGGCCGCGGCCTCGATGCCGTAGGCGCCGCCGCCGAAGTTCACCCGGTTCAGATAGAGGGACAGGATCTGCTTCTTGGAGAAGTGCATCTCCAGCCATAGCGCGAGCACCAGCTCCTGGGCCTTGCGGCGGTAGGTCTGGTCGGGGGTGAGGAAGAGGTTGCGCGCCAGCTGCTGGGTGATGGTCGAGCCGCCGCGTAGCGGGCCATGGGGGTGGGCGAGATTGTAGATCTCGGAGCGCAGCATGCCCCACGGATTGAAGCCGAAGTGGTGGTAGAACTGCCGGTCCTCGATGGCGATGAAGGCCGCCGGCACATACGGGGGCAGACGGTCCAGGTCGGCCGGCGGGGCGTACTGGCTGCCGCGAACCGCGATCACCGAGCCCGACCGGTCCAGGTAGGTGATCGAGGGCTGCCGCTTCACATCGTAGAGATGCGAGGTGTCGGGAAGGTCGGTGGCGAACACCGCCACGAACCCGGCGATGAAGATCAGCGCCCACACGGCCGCGACCGCCGCCCAGTAGAACAGCGCCTTCAGCGGCGAGCGGCGCGCCGACGCGCCGCCGGTGGCTTTCGCCATGGCGACCTTTCCGCCCGAGCCCCGACCGGACTTCCTTCGGCCGGTTCTCTAAGGCCTGCCGAGCAAGGGCGCGAGCCGTTGAGACAAGCTTAACGACCAGAAAGGATTCAATTGATCGAGGTCATGGCGCGCGTCCTGGCCCGGCGTGAAGCTCCCGGCCTCGACAAGGGAGGAGCGCCCATGGTCATCGGTCTGGCGTTTGCGGTGCTGGCGCAGGTGACGCCGCCCTCGCCGTGGTGGCTGACGGCGATGGGCGCGGCGATCATCGGGGTAACCGGCGCCGGCGGGGCATGGAGCCTGTGGCTGGCGATCCGCCCGGCCACCCGGCGCTTCGGGGCTCGTTCGCGCAGAATTCCGCACTAGGTAACCCCGCAGGACGTCCGCGCCCCGCGGGCGCCATGGGAGTCGAGCGATGCGCGCGATGGTCCTGCGGGCCGTGGGCGAGCCTTTGGCCCTGGAGGAGCGGCCGGACCCCGCGCCCGGACCCGGTCAGGCGCGTCTGAAGGTGCTCGCCTGCGGCGTCTGCCGCACCGATCTCCATGTCGTCGATGGCGAACTGCCGAAGGTCCAAACCCCGATCGTCCCGGGGCACGAGATCGTCAGCGTGGTAGAGGCGCTCGGGCCGGGCGAGCACCCCGTGGCCGTCGGCGAGCGGGTAGGCGTCGGCTGGCTCGGCCGCACCTGCGGCGTCTGCTGCTATTGCCGCTCGGGACGCGAGAACCTGTGCGACGCGCCGGTGTTCACCGGCTATGGCCGGGACGGCGGTTTCGCCACGCACGCGATCGCCGACACCGCTTTCGTCTATCGGCTGGACGCCGCCGCCGAGACGGCTGGGCAGGCGCCGCTGCTGTGCGCCGGCCTCATCGGCTGGCGGACCCTGGTGAAGGCCGGCGAAGGCCAAGCGCTGGGTTTCTACGGCTTTGGGGCTGCCGCCCACATCATCGCCCAGGTGGCGCGGTGGCAGGGACGCCGGGTCCACGTGTTCACCCGGGCCGGCGACGAGGCCGCGCAGGCGTTCGCGCGCTCGCTGGGGGCGGCCTGGGCCGGCGCCTCCGGCGAGATCCCGCCCGAGCCGCTGGACGCGGCCATAATCTATGCCCCGGCGGGCGAGCTCGTGCCGGCGGCGCTGAAGGCGGTGCGCAAAGGCGGCCGCGTCATCTGCGGCGGCATCCACATGAGCGATATTCCGAGCTTCCCGTACGACATCCTCTGGGGCGAGCGCGAGCTGGCCTCGGTCGCCAACCTCACGCGCGCCGACGCCCGCGAGTTCCTGGCCGTGGCGCCCAAGGCCGGGGTGGAGACCACCGTCACCGAGTACGCGCTCGAAGACGCCAACGAGGCCCTTGCCGATCTGCGCGGCGGCCGGCTCCAGGGCGCGGCGGTCCTGGTCCCCTAGGGGTCGATGTCGGCGGCCCGCGCCGCTTCTTGCGCATAGCCGCCAACCGCCGGCGGCCTTGGCGCCTTGCCGCGGACGACGAGGCCCCTGGCCAGGAGCCGCTCCCACATGTGCTCGGCGCTCTCGGCGAAGTCGAAAAGGCCGAGGTCGGCTTCGGAGATCGTCCCTTCCTCGACCAGGAAGTCGAAGTTCACCGCCCCGCGCCAATACTGTTCGTCCGCCAGCACCACCGGGATGCGCGGTGACTTGTCGGTTTGGCGCAGCGTCAGGATCTCGAACAGCTCGTCGAAGGTGCCGAAACCGCCGGGAAACACCACCAGGGCGTTGGCGCGCATCGCCAGGTGCATCTTGCGCATGGCGAAGTAGTGGAAGCGAAACGTCAGCTCGGGGGTGGTGTAGGGATTGGGCGCCTGCTCGGTCGGCAAGCTGATGTTGAAGCCGACGCTGGGAGCGCCGGCGTCGCGCGCGCCGCGATTGGCCGCCTCCATGATGCCCGGGCCGCCGCCGGTGGCGATGACGTTGTCGCGTTCGTGGTCGGCCTCTTCGACAAGGGCGCCGCCGCGCTCGGAGGCCAGCCGTCCGAATGCCCGCGCCTCGTCGTACCAGAGACCGCCGCGGCCCGCGCCACCCTCACGGGCGCGGGCGCTGCCGAAGACGACGACGGTCGAGCGCACGCCCCAGGCGCGCAGCGCCTCGTCCGCCTTGGCGAACTCCAGCAGGAAGCGCACCCCGCGCATGCTGTCGCTGAGCACGAAGTCGGGGTCGGTGGCCGCGAGGCGATAGGAGGGCGAGGCGAGCTGGGCCGCGTTGGCGGGCGCCGCATCCTCGGCGGATCCGCTCAGACGTCGACCTCCGCGTCCAGGGCGTTCTCCTGGATGAACTCGCGGCGCGGCTCGACGAGGTCGCCCATGAGGCGGGTGAACAGGTCGTCGGCGTCGTCGGCGTGCTCCACCTTGACCTGCAACAGGGTGCGCGCCTCGGAGTCGAGCGTGGTCTCCCACAGCTGGTCGGCGTTCATCTCGCCCAGGCCCTTGTAGCGCTGGATCGTCAGCCCGCGCCGGCCGGCGTCGAAGACGGCGTCCACGAGATCCAGCGGTCCCCGCACCGTCTCGCTGCGGTCCTTGCGCCGGAACAGGGCCGGGCGCGCGAAGCTGTCGGCGAGCTTGCCGGCCCGCTCGGCCAGCCGGCGGGCGTCGGCGGAGGCGAGGGTCGCGGCGTCCACGACGATGCGCTCGGAAACGCCGCGCTTGGTGCGCGCGAACACATAGCCGCCGCCCTCGCCGGCCTCGCCGGCCCAGGCGCCGTCGCCTTCCTCGCCGTAGAGATCGAGCCGGGCCGCGGCATCGCCCAGCCGCCCGGGATCGGTGAACAGACCGGCGATCGCCGACTGCTCGACGGCGAAAGCCGGGGCGCGGGCGGCCAGCCGCTCGATGTTCGCCTTGGCCTGCCGCGCCGTCTGCACCAGCGCCGCCAGATCACGCCCGGCGATCCGCTCGCCATCCGCCAGATCCAGCTGGGCGCCCTCGAGTCCCTCCTCCACCAGGAAGGTCTCGAGGGCGGGATCGTCCTTCAGGTAGCGCGCCTGCTTGCCCTTGGCGGCCTTATAGAGCGGCGGCTGGGCGATATAGAGATAGCCGCGCTCGATCACCTCCGGCATCTGCCGATAGAAGAAGGTGAGCAGCAGCGTCCGGATATGCGCGCCGTCGACATCGGCGTCGGTCATCACCACGATGCGGTGATAGCGGATCTTGTCGATGTCGAAATCGTCACGGCCGATGCCGGCGCCCAGAGCCGTGATCAGGGCCCCGATCTGCTCGGAGCCGAGCATCTTGTCGAACCTCGCCCGCTCGACGTTGAGGATCTTGCCGCGCAGCGGCAGCACCGCCTGATTCTCGCGGTTGCGCGCCTGTTTGGCCGAACCGCCGGCCGAATCGCCCTCGACCAGGAAGAGTTCGCTCTTGGCTGGGTCGCGCTCCTGACAGTCGGCGAGCTTGCCGGGCAGGGAGGAGATGTCGAGGGCGCTCTTGCGCCGCGTCAGCTCGCGGGCCTTGCGGGCGGCCTCGCGCGCCGCGGCCGCCTCGGCGATCTTCTGGACGATGGCGCGGGCCTCGCTCGGATGCTCTTCGAACCATGCCGCCAGCCCCTCGCCGACCAGCCCTTCCACCGCTGGCCGCACTTCCGAGGAGACGAGCTTGTCTTTCGTCTGCGACGAGAACTTGGGATCCGGGATCTTCACCGACAGCACGCAGGTGAGCCCCTCGCGCGCGTCCTCGCCGCTCACCGCCACCTTCTCGCGTTTGGCCGCGCCGGAACTCTCGGCGTAGGCCGTCACCACCCGCGTCAACGCCGCCCGGAAGGCCGAAAGGTGGGCGCCGCCATCCCGCTGCGGGATGTTGTTGGTGAAGCACAGCATGGTCTCGTGATAGCCGTCGTTCCACCACAAGGAGAGGTCGATCTCGACCTTCTCCCGCCGCCCGCGGACAACGATCGGGTCGCGGATCAGCGGCGTCTTGGCCTTGTCGAGGTGGCGCACGAACGCCTCCACCCCGCCGTCGTAATGGAGCCTCTCGACGAACGGCTCAGCCTCGCGCAGGTCGCGGAAGGTGATGGTCACGCCGCTGTTCAAGAAAGCCAGCTCCCGCAGCCGATGCTCCAGCGTCTTGCGGTCGAACTCGATCGACGAGAACGTCGCCGTCGAGGGAAAGAAGGTCACTTCGGTGCCGGTGAGAGGTTCGCCGTTGGCTCGCAGCGGCGCCTCGCCGGTCTCCTTCAGCGGCGCGACCGTGTCGCCGCCGGCAAAGCGCATCTCGTGGGTGCGCCCGCCGCGCCAGATCTTCAGCGTCAGCCAGTCCGAAAGGGCGTTCACCACCGAGACGCCCACTCCGTGCAGACCGCCGCTCACTTTGTAGGAGTTCTGGTCGAACTTCCCGCCGGCGTGCAGCTGGGTCATGATCACTTCGGCCGCCGACACACCCTCGCCTTCGTGGATGTCGGTGGGGACGCCGCGACCGTCGTCGCTCACGGCGCAGGAGCCGTCCGCGTTCAAGCGCACTTCGATCTCCCGGGCGTACCCCGCCAGGGCCTCGTCGATGGCGTTGTCGACCACCTCGTAGACCATGTGATGCAGGCCCGAGCCGTCGTCGGTGTCGCCGATGTACATGCCCGGACGCTTGCGGACCGCGTCCAGGCCCTTGAGGACCTTGATCGACTCAGCGCCGTAGGCCTCGGCGCCGTCGGCGGCAATGTCGCTCACGGGCGCGGGCCTGCGGGTCGGAGGTTGGGGTGCAACACGGGCTCCACTAAGGCGCTCAGACGATCGGCGTCAGCCGCGAGGTTTCGACGTGAACACCCAGGGCGCGTCCCTCCAGCGCCTGGAACAAGGTCTCGTCCGTCCCGGTAAGGAAAGCCTGAAGAGACAGAGACCAGATCTCGTCGAAGAGAGCGGCGCGCCGCGATGAGTCGAGATGCGCCGCCACCTCGTCCAACAATAATATAGGATTCGGCGCGCCGATTTCACGCGCCAACCGCGCCGCCTGGGCGAGCACCAAGTTGAGAACCAGGGCCTTTTGCTCGCCGCTCGAGCACTCCCGCGCCGGCCGTCCCAAAGCCGCGTGGCGGACCTCCAGGTCCGTCCGGTGCGGCCCGGTCAGCGAGCGGCCGGCCTCGGCGTCCCGGGCCCGGCTCGCGGCCAGGGCTTGCGCCAGGCGAGCGGCGATCTCCTCCTCGCCCAGGCCCTCGGCCGCCAGCGCCTCCCAATCCCCCGTGAGGCGGATTGCGGCTCTCGGAAAGGGCCCCTCGCCGCGCCGGTCGATCTCGTCGGTGAGTGCGGCGGCGGTGTGGGCGCGCGCCAGCGCCAGGCGGGCGCCGCTAGCGGCCATCCGCGCCTCCAGGGCCGTCAGCCAGCCGGGATCGCCGCCACCGTCGGCGAGCACCCGGCCGCGCTCCCGCAGGGCCTGTTCGTAGACGGCCGCGTCGGCCCCGTGCGCCGGATTGGCGGCGAACACCAGACGGTCGAAGAACCGTCGCCGCTCGGACGCCGGCTCGGCGAACAGGCGATCGTGCGCTGGTGTCAGCCAGATCGGCCGCGCGAACTCCGCCAGGCGCGCCACCGGCGCCGCCGCGCCCTGGATGCGCACCGTTCGCCGGCTGGCGGCAGGGCTCTCGGCCCCGGCGCCGATATCGACCTCGCCCTCCGCCGTCTGCAGTTTGGCGAACACCGCCCAGGGGCGACCCTCGGCGGCGCCGGGCTCGCGCCGCCCGATCTCGGCCAGGCTGGCGTTCCGCAAGCCCCGGCCCGGCGCCAGCAGGCTCGCCGCTTCCAGGAGGTTGGTCTTGCCCGCGCCGTTGGGCCCGAACAGGAAGACGCTGGCGCCGGCGGTGGCGAGATCGGCCTCGGCGTAAGAGCGGAAATCGCTCAGCCGTAGGGTGTCGATACGGGAGATCACGGCGCCCTAGAGCCGGTTCGTTCGGTTTGAATCGGCTTCGACCCCCCTCCACCATCCTTCGCGCTGCGCGCTCGGACGGTCCCCCTCCCCCACGCTGGCGCGTGGTGGAGGAGCAAGAACCCTCGCTCCTCCACCGCGGAGCGGGGGAGGGGGACCGCGCCGAGCCCTTGCGTCAGCAAGGGCGAGGAGACGCGGTGGAGGGGGGCAAATCCACCGAGCCTAATCACAACATGCTCTAGGGACGCGCCCCGCGTTGGAGCCGCTAGGCTCGAAGCGGCATCAGCACGTATTTCAGCCGCACATCCGCCGGATCGAGCACCAGCACCGGATCGAGCATCGCCGTCGCGGCGGGCCGGTCGGCGAAGCGGAACTCGCAGATTTCACCGCTGATCTGGGCGGCCACGTCCATCAGGTAGCGGGCGTTGAAGCCGATCTCGAACGGCTCGCCGTCATAGTCCACCTCGAGCTCCTCGACGGCCTGGCCGGTCTCCAGGTTGCGGACGGTAAGGGTCATGCGGCCGGCCTCCACCGACAGCTTCACCGACCGGCTCTTCTCCGAAGAGATGGTGGCCACGCGGTCGACGGCGGCGGCGAAAAGGGCGTTGTCGAGGGTCATGACGCGGTTGTTGTCGCGCGGGATGACGCGCGGATAGTCGGGAAAGGAGCCATCGATCACCTTCGAGGTGAGGCTCGCCCGGCCGAACTCGAAGCGCACCTTCTGCGCCGACAGGCCAAGGTCGATGGCTTCGCCGCTGTCCTCCAGGAGCCGTCGGGCTTCGGCGATGGTCTTGCGCGGCACGATGACCCCGGGTTGGCCCTGCGCGCCCTCCGGCGCCGCCATTTCCGCCAGCGCCAGCCGATGGCCGTCGGTGGCCACAGCCCGCAGCGCCGCCTCGCCGTTCTCGACCACTGTGTGCAGGTAGATTCCGGTCAGGTAGTAACGTGTTTCCTCGGTGGAAATGGCGAAGCGCGTCTTGTCGATGAGGCGCATGACATCGCTCGCTTCGACGCGGATCGGCGCCGACAAATTGTCGCGGCTCATCACCGGAAAATCGCCGGACGGCAGCACCGGCAGGCTGGAGCGGAACCGGCCCGCCTGCACCTGCAGCCGCGGATCCTCGCCGCCCAGGGAGAGAGCGACCTCCGCGCCTTCCGGCAGCTTGCGGACCAGCTCGTAAAGGGTGTGCGCCGGGGCGGTGATCTGGCCGGGGACCTCGACCTGGGCCTCGGTCTCGTCGGCGATCTCCATGTCCAGGTCGGTGGCCTGGAAGGCCAGCGCCCCGCGGCGCGCCGAGATGAGAACGTTCGAGAGGATCGGGATGGTGTTGCGCCGCTCGACCACGCTCTGCACGTGCCCGAGCGCCTTCAGGAGCGCCGCCCGCTCGATCGTCAACTTCATCGCTGCGTCCACATGCGCGCCGCCGCGGCGGCCAGCCCCCGCGCGGCCCACTCGATTTTAGGGACTGGCCAATCTAGCGGAAACGCAGCCGCGCGGAAGCCCCGCGCGGCGCGCCCGAACCAGCTTAGTCGTTCGCTGCGCCGGCCCGCGCCGGGCGCTCGGCTTCGGCCGCTTCGGCGCCCGAGCCTTTGGCCGCCACCACCACCAGCGCCGGCCGCAGAATCCGGCCAAAAAGCTCGTACCCGGTCTGCAGCACCTCGATGACGCCGCCGGCGGCGACGGTCGGCGACGGCTGCTCGGTCATCGCCTGGTGCAGGTGCGGATCGAAGCGGTCGCCGACGTCCGGCGAGATGGCCTTGAGGCCATTGCGCTCGAAGGCGCCGAGGAGGTCCTTCTGGGTCATCTCCAGGCCGATGGCCAGATTGCGCGCCAGCGGATCCTGGTCGTCCTTGGGCGCATGGCTGAGCGCCCGCGCCAGATTGTCGGCGACGGCCAGCAGATCCTTGGCGAACTTGCTGATGGCGTAGGCCCGGGCGTCGTTGACTTCGCGCTCGGCGCGGCGGCGCGTGTTCTCCGCCTCGGCGGCGTAGCGCAGCGCCTGCTCCTTGGCCGCCGCAGCCTCCGCGCGCGCCGTCTCCAGATCGCCGGCCGGGGCCGGATCGCCGCCCTGAGGATCGACGCCGGCATCGGCGCTTGCGTCGTCAGCGCCGTTCTTCACCTTGATTTCCGTCTCACTCATCCTGTCATGATCCTGCCGAGCGCCCGGGCGGTGTAGTCCACCAACGGAATCACGCGGGCGTAGTTCAGCCGGGCCGGCCCGATGACGCCGATGGCGCCCAGCACCTTGCCCGCCCCCGACATATAGGGGGCGGCGATGAGGGCGGAACCCGACAGCGAGAACAGGCGCGTCTCGGCGCCGATGTAGATCCGCACCCCCTGGGCCTCGCGCACGTCGTCGAGGAGACTGATCAGCTGCTCCTTCTGCTCGAGATCGTCGAACAGCATGCGCACCCGCTCCAGGTCCATCAGAGCCTGCGGGTCGGAGATCAGATTGGCGCGGCCGCGCACGATCAGCGCCCGCTGTGCGTCCTCGCCGCCGCTCCACGCGGCCAAGCCGTCTTCCACCAGCCGCGCCGCCGTCTCATCCAGTTCGCGCCGCACCCCTTCGAGCTGGCCGGCGACTTCCAGCCGCGCCTCGGCGAGCGTTCGCCCCCGAAGCCGGCTGTTCAGGAAGTTGGAAGCCTCGTGCAGAGCCGAAGGCGTGACCCCGGCGGCGAGCCGCATCAGCCGGTTCTCCACCAGCCCGTCGTCGAACACCACGATCGCCAGCGCCTGATCGGGCCCGAGGGCGACGAACTCGACATGCTTGACCCCGGCCTCGCGGACCGGCGCCACCACCACGCCGGCGCCCCCGGCAAGCCCCGAGAGGATGGCGCTGGCTTCGTCCATGGCTTCGTCGAAGCTGCGCCCCGCCGCGGCCAGGCGCGCCTCGATCGCCTGCCGATCGGTTTCGGCCAGATCGCCGATCTCCATCAGGCCGTCGACGAACAGCCGCAGGCCCGCGTGCGTGGGCAGTCGCCCGGCGCTGATGTGCGGCGCGCCCAGAAGGCCCAGCTCGGTGAGGTCCTGCATGGTGTTGCGGATCGAGGCCGGCGACAGGCGCACCCCGCCGCGCGAGATCGTGCGCGAGCCCACCGGCTCGCCGGTCTCGAGATAGGTCTCGACGATGCGGCGGAAGATGTCGCGCGCGCGGGCGTCGAGATCGGCGAGGCTGACGCCCGCCGCTTCCAGCCCCGCAGACGATTGAAACAGCGTGTTGGTCATTGGTCGCGGGCCGTGGGAAGATAAGCGCCGCCTCCCGGCTCGTGAAGCACCGCGTCCGGGCCGGCGCCAGCCGTCAGCCATTTCGAGATCGCCGCATGCGCCCGTCCTCCCGTGAGCCGCGCTCCCTGCGTCCCGTCACCTTGGAGACGGCGGTGAACCGCTACGCCGAGGGCTCCTGCCTGGCCTCGTTCGGCCATACCCGCGTGCTGGTGACCGCAAGCCTGGAGGAGGGCGTGCCGCCGTTCCTGCGCGGGCGCGGCTCGGGCTGGGTCACGGCCGAGTACGGCATGCTGCCCCGGGCCACGCACACCCGCGGCCGCCGCGAGGCGGCGCAGGGGCGCCAGTCCGGCCGCACCCAGGAGATCCAGCGCCTCGTCGGCCGTTCGCTGCGCGCCGTCACCGACCTGTCGGCCCTGGGCGAGCGCCAGATCACCATGGATTGCGATGTCCTGCAGGCCGACGGCGGCACCCGCACGGCGGCGATCACCGGAGCCTGGGTGGCCCTGAAGATGGCCCTCGATCATCTTCGCGCCGAGGGGGTCATCACCCGCGATCCGCTGCGCGACCACGTCGCCGCCGTCTCCTGCGGGGTCTGGCAGGGCGCGCCGATCCTCGACCTCGAATACGAGGAGGACTCGACTGCCGAGGCCGATGCCAATTTCGTCCTCACCGGCGCCGGCGACATCGTCGAAATCCAGGCCACCGGCGAGAAGCGTGGGTTCTCGAAAGCCGAATTCGAGGAGATGTTCGCCCTGGCCCAGGCCGGAATCGCCGAGCTGATCCAAATCCAGGCCAAGGCCGTGGGCGTGACGACGGCGCCCTGAAACAGGCCTATTCGATAGCCTCCCCTTCGTCCATGTCCTCGACCGGGCCGGGTTCGAAGGTCATGAGGTCGCCCGGCTGGCACTGCAGCTCCCGGCACAGAGAGGAGAGGGTCGAGAAGCGGATCGCCCGGGCCTTGCCGGTCTTGAGAATCGACAGATTGGCGATGGTGACGCCGACGCGGTCGGCCAGTTCGGTGAGCGACATGCGTCGCTCGAGCAGCAGCCGATCAAGTCTGACGCGAACCGGCATGGCGGCCCCCTCCCCGGTCAGATCGTCAGCTCGGCTTCGCGCCGAAGGCGCGCGCCTTCGCGGAAGACCTCGGCGAGCACGAAGATGACCAGCACCGCGAACCAGGCGGTGAAATTCACCGCGACCGATATGTGCGCGACGTGCGGGACCAGGGTGACGATGCCGGCGGCGGCGTAACGGCCGACCTCCAGCAGCGCCAGGGTGAGGCCGATGATGCGCAGGCGCCGGACATTGTCGGGGTGGAACGGGTCTCCCGCGACCAGCGTCTGGAATATGCGGCAGAGGCCGGTGACGATGACGATGGCGCCGGCGAGATAGAGATCGAGGGCGAAAAGCGCGGCCGCGGCCGCCGGTCCCACCCACGCCAGCGGCACGTGCAGCGAGCGCGTCAGGCCCAGAGCGCCCAACCAATCCGGCTTGATGCTCAGCAGCAGGGCGGCGAGGATCAACAGGGCCACGAAGCCCGCCACGACCCAGAGGACGAAGCGCACCGCCTCGACGATCACCTTGAGGAAGCTCGAGACCGAGCCCGGACCGAGGGCGCGCATGGCCGTTGCGTTCCTTCCAGCCGCTCCTGACAGAACCGCCGCCTGAGCGGGGTGGCTCAGGCGGCGGCGAAGATGCCGAAAACCTGGATGGCGTCAAAGGCGACGCCGATTTCGCAGCTCACTGCGGCTCCTTCAGAGCGAGCCCAGCATCAGGCTGGCGGCCACGATGGGCAGGCCCACGAGCGCGAAGATGTTGAAGAAGCTCATGGCGAAACGGTCGACGATGTTGATCACGGCGGTGTTCATGGCGGTTCCCTCTCTGTTTTGTGCGGTGCAACAGCACAGCGCCGGTTTCGATGCTTTTCGATACGTCCGCATTGTTTTTCGATCAAATTAAATATCGTTTATCGATATTAAACTTCCGCAATGCATTAATTTGCCGTCATGTGGCCGTCGGGCTTAAGGACGCGCCCATGAGCCTGCGCCTCGATGCCGGACAGCGCCTGGTGGCGGCGACCCACAACCCGGGCAAGGCGCGTGAGCTGGCGGAGCTGTTCGCCGGCCGCTTCGAGGTGGTCGCCGCTGCCGAGCTCGGCCTTCACGAGCCCGACGAGACCGAATCGACCTTCGCCGGCAACGCCCTCGTCAAGGCTCGGGCCGCGGCCGCGGCGTCCGGCCTTGCCGCCATCGCCGACGATTCGGGCCTCTGCGTAGCCGGGCTCGAAGGCGAGCCGGGCGTGCACTCGGCCAGGTGGGCCGGTCCCGACCGTAACTTCGAGCGCGCGATGGAACTGGTCGAGCGGCGCCTGGCGGAAGCCGCCTCGGAGGATCTGGCGGCCTTTTTCGTCTGCGCCCTGGCCCTGGCCTGGCCAGCCGGTCCGGTGCTGGTGGCCGAGGGCCGCGTCGATGGCGCGCTGAGCTTTCCGCCGCGCGGGAGGCGCGGTTTCGGCTACGATCCGATCTTCGTTCCGGCGGGCCGCTCGCTCACCTTCGGCGAGATGGACCCGGTCGAGAAGACCCGGATCAGCCACCGCGCCCGCGCCTTCGCCCAACTGGAGGCGGCGCTCACGTGAGCGCGGCGGCGCCCGGGATCGGTGTCTATGTCCACTGGCCGTATTGCCGGCGCGTCTGCCCCTATTGCGACTTCAACGTCGCCCGCGCCCGCGGCCGCGAGGCCGAAGGCGCCGCCCTGGCGGAGGCTTTGGTCGCCGACCTGATCGCCCAGGCCGGCCGCCTTGGCCGGCGAAGCCTGGTCTCGGTCTTCTTCGGCGGCGGCACGCCCTCGCTGATGGCCCCCGATCTGGTGGCGCGGATGGTCGCCACCGCTGCGGCCGCCTTCCCGCCCTCGGGCCCCGTCGAGGTCGCCCTGGAGGCCAACCCCGCCGACGCCTCCGCGCCCGCCCTCGAGGCCTTCGCGGCCGCGGGCGTCAACCGTCTTTCCCTGGGGGTGCAGTCGCTCAGCGACGGCGATCTGCGTTTCCTCGGCCGCGATCATGACGCCGCCGTGGCGCGGGCGGCGGCGCGGAGGGCGGCGGCGATCTTCCCCCGCCTTTCGGTCGACCTGATCTACGCTCTTCCCGGCCAGGACGTCGGCGCCTGGCGCGAGCAATTGCAGGCGGCTCTGCTGCTCGGGGCCGAGCACGTCTCCGCCTATCAGCTGACGATCGAGCCCGGGACTGCGTTCGGCGCCCGCGTGCGCCGCGGGGCGCTGGCGCCCGCCGATACGGAATCGGCCGCCGCCCTCTTCGAGACGACGCAGCAGGTCCTCTCGGCGGCGGGGTTCGAAGCCTACGAGATCTCGAACCACGCCCGCGATGAGGAAGCCCGCTGCCGTCACAACCTGCACGCCTGGCGTGGCGGCGAGTACCTGGGGGTGGGGCCGGGGGCGCACGGCCGGATCGACCTTGCCGGCGAGCGCTGCGCCACGCTCGCGCCCAGGCGCGGCGCCGACTACATCGCCGCGGCGCATCGCGGCGGCGGCGCTGCCGTCATCGAGCCCCTGACGGTAGAGCAGCGCGCTCTCGAGCGGCTGGCGATGGGCCTGCGGACGCTGGAGGGGGTGGCGCTTGTCGACCTGGCGGCGCTCGGTCCCGACGCCGAGGACCTCGAGGCGCTCGCGGCCCACCGCCTCGTCGCCGTCGCCGGCGGCCGGCTGACGCTCACCGCCCCTGGCCGCCTCGTCGCCGACGCCGTGGCGGCGCGGATCGCCGGCGGCGGCCGGCTGGCCGAGGCCGCCTGATGGCGTCCAGGCCCGCGCCCCTGGCCGCCGGCCTCTATGTCGTCGCCACGCCGATCGGCAATCTGCGCGACATCACCTTGCGAGCCCTGGACGTGCTCGCCGGCGTCGATCTGGTGCTGGCGGAGGACACCCGGGTCGCCGGCAGGCTGCTCTCGGCGCACGGTCTTTCCCGGCCCCTGGAGCGGTATGACGACCACGCCGGCGCCCGCGCCCGCCCCGCTATCCTCGAGCGTCTCGCCGGGGGCGCGCGGATCGCGCTCACCAGCGATGCCGGCACCCCGCTGGTCTCCGATCCTGGCTACCGGCTCGTGGTCGAAGCGGCGGCCCAGGGGACCCCGGTGTTTCCGGTCCCCGGCGCTTGCGCCGCCATTGCCGCGCTGAGCGTCGCCGCGCTGCCGACCGACCGCTTCGTCTTCGCCGGCTTCCCCCCGGCCAAGAGCGTGGCCCGGCGCGCCTTCTTCGCCGAACTGGCCCCGATCCGCTCGACCCTGATCTTCTATGAAGGCATCTCGCGGCTTGCCGCGAGTCTGGCCGACATGGCCCAGGTCTTCGGCGCGCGGCCGGCGGCGGTGGCGCGCGAGCTCACCAAGCTGCACGAGACCGTCATCCGGGCCTCGCTCGGGGAACTGGCCGCCGACCCGCGATTGAGCGCCGCCAAGGGCGAAGCCGTCATCGTCGTCGGCCCTGGCCCAGAGCGCGCGGCCGCCACCGACGCCGAGGCGGACGCGGCCCTTGCCGCGGCGCTCGAACAGCTATCGCCCGCCAGGGCGGCGGCGCAAGTGGCGAGCGCCTGCGGCCGGGATCGCCGCGAGCTCTATCTTCGCGCCCTGGCCCTCCAGGACCGGGCTCGCCGATGACCTCCGCGACGCGCCAGCTGCGCGGCCGCAAGGCGCGCGCCTCGGGCCGCGCTTCGGAGTGGCTGATCGCCTTCTGGCTGATGGCCAAGGGCTATCGCATTCTCGGGTTTCGCCTGCGCACCGCACAAGCCGAGATCGACATCCTGGCGCGCAAAGGCGCAGTCGCGGCGGTCGTCGAGATCAAGCGTCGCGCCACCCTGGCCGAGGCGCTCACCGCCGTCGGTCCGCGTCAACGCCAGCGACTGCTGCGCACGGCCGAAAGCCTGCTCATGCGGCGGCGGGACCTCGCCGGAGCCCAGATCCGCCTCGACCTCGTCGCCCTCGCGCCCGGCCGCCTGCCGCGTCATATTGCCGACGCCTGGCGCGAGGAGTGAGCGCGCGTGACCCGAAGCGAGGCCGAAGAGTTCCTGCAGCGCGCCGGCGCCGCCGCGGACGACGGCTTCCCGCTTTTCGAGGCCGCGATCGCCTGCGCCATGCACGAGGATCCGGCCCGCGACCCGGCTGCCGCCCGCGCCCTTGCCGACGAGGGGGCGCGGCGGCTGAAGGCCAGGCTCGCCCAGGAATCGGCCGACGAAGCCTTGGCGGAGACCATGTGCGGCGACCTGCGCCTGAACGGCGATCTGATCACCTATGATCACCCCGACAATGCCGACATCATCGCGGTGGCCGAGCGCCGTCGCGGCATTCCCGTGGCCCTGGGCATCTTCTATCTGGACGCCGGACGGCGCTGCGGCCTGAAGCTGGCCGGCGTCGATTTCCCCAACCACTTCCTGCTGCGCCTGGAAACGCCCGAGGGACCGCTGGCGCTCGACCCGTTCAGCGAGGGCCGGGTCGTCCTCCCTTCCGAGCTCACCCGGCGCGCCCTGCATGCAGGTCTCACCCCGGACATCGCCGACCGCCTGGAGATGCTGATGGCCCCCGCGTCCGACCGCGCCGTCCTCATCCGCCTGCAGAACAACATTTTCGCCCGCGCCGTGGCGGTGCGCGACTGGCCCAGGGCCGAGCGTTCGGCGCTGCGCCGCGCCCTGCTCGATCCGGCCGACCACCGGCCGTGGATCGACGTCGCCGCCGCCCGCGAGGGCCAGGGCGCGCTCGCCGGCGCGCTGCAGGCGCTCGCCCGGGCGCAACAGCTCGACGGCGGCGCCGCGCTGGCGGCCCGAGCCGCACGCGAACGCGTGCGGCTCAAGCTGAACTGAATGTTGGCCGCGCGCGGACGCGTGCGGCCCGAGCTGAACTGAGCTAACCGTCGCACGGGCAGAGAAAGAGGAGGGCGCGGCGATGCCGCTTCAGGTCGCGATCCAGATGGATCCGATCGAACAGGTGAAGATCGAGACCGACACCACCTTCATGCTCATGCTGGAGGCGCAGACTCGCGGCTATGGTCTTTGGATCTACGGGCCCCAGAGCCTCGCCCTGGAGGACGGGCGCCTGTTCGCCCGCGGCCGCGCCGCCAATCTGCGCGCCGTCGCCGGCGACCACCATCGCCTGGGCGCCTATGAGGTCCGGCCCCTCGCCGAGATGGACGTCGTCCTGATGCGCCAGGATCCGCCCTTCGACCTCGCCTACATCACCGCCACGCACTTGTTGGAGACCATTCATCCGGCCACCCTGGTGGTCAACGATCCTCTCGAGGTGCGCAACGCCCCCGAAAAGCTCTTCGTCACCACCTTCCCCGGGCTGCAGCCGCCCACGCTGATCAGCGCCGACCGGGAGGCCCTGCGCGACTTCCACGCCCGCCAAGGCGATATCGTCGTCAAGCCGCTCTACGGCGGCGCCGGCGCTGCCGTGGTGCTGCTGAGGAAGGGCGATCCCAACCTGGACGCGGTGCTCGACCTGCACGCCATGAGCCCGGGCTCGGGCGCGGCTGTCGTGGCCCAGCAGTTCATCCCCGCCGTTTCCGAGGGGGACAAGCGCATCCTCATGGTCGAAGGCGAGCCGGTCGGCGCGATCAACCGCGTGCCGGCCGCCGGCGAGGTCCGCGCCAACCTCGCGCGCGGCGGCCGCGCCGAGGCGGTGGAGCTGACGGCGCGCGACAAGGAGATCTGCGAGCGCATAGGGCCGGAGCTGCGCACCCGCGGCCTCGTCTTCGTCGGCATCGACGTCATCGGCGACTACCTCACCGAGATCAACGTCACCTCGCCCACCGGGGCCCAGCAGCTGAAGAAGTTCGGCGGCCCCGACGCCGCCACGCTGCTGTGGGACGCCATCGAGCGCCGCCGGGGATTGATATGAGGGCGAGCGGCAGCGCACTGGCGCTGGCGCTCGCGGCTCTTTGCGCCGCGCCCGCGTCGGCGCAGCCGGTCGCGGAGGCGTCGCTGCGCGCCCACGTCCAGGCCTTCTACAAGTGGTACGGGAGGATTCTGGCGGACGACAGCAGCAACGCTTCCGCCGACATCAGAGCGATCCGAGCCCGGCCATCCTGGTTCGATCCAGCGCTGGCGCGGGCCCTCGAGGCCGATGAGGCCGCCAGCGCCCGCAACCCTGGCGAGATTGTCGGCCTCGATTGGGACCCGTTCACGAATGCCCAGGACGTCTGCCGGCGCTACGTGGTGCGGGGGGTGCGCCGATCGGGAGCTGTCGCGTTCGCCGACGTCTTCTGCGATGACCCGAACTTCGACCCCGCGGACACGCGCCGGGCGTGGGTGACCGCCCAGCTGCAGTTTCGCTCCGGCCACTGGGTGTTCGTCGATTTTCTCGATCCCAACAATCACGGCGAGGGCCTGATGCACGCCCTGGCCGGGCTGGCCGAGGAGCGGCGCAAGGACGGGGAGAAGTAGCTCCAGATCGCCGTTCCCGCTTCGTTCTTGCGACGTCCGTCCGTTTGTGCTTGGGTGGCCGCCGGCTGGAGGGAGCATGGCTGCGCGGGTCGTCAGCGTCGCCTTCGATGGGGTCGAGGCCCGGCGGGTTGACGTCGAGGTCCAGGCGGTGGGCGGCAACGCCGCCATCGTCATCGTGGGCCTGGCGGACAAGGCGGTCGCCGAGGCGCGCGAGCGGGTGCGCGCCGCCTTCGCCGGCCTGGGGCTCGCCATGCCCTACCGTCGGCTGGTGGCCAACCTCTCGCCGGCCGACCTCCCCAAGGAAGGCAACCACTTCGACCTGCCGATCGCGCTGGCGGTCATGGCCTTCATGGGCATCATTCCCCAGGACTGCCTCGACAGCTGGGCCGCGATCGGCGAGCTGAAGCTCAATGGCGAGCTGGCGAGCGTCGCCGGGGCCCTGCCCGCGGCTGTCGCCGCCGGCGCCATGGGCCTGGGGCTGATCTGCCCGGAAGCGAACGGTCCCGAAGCCGCCTGGGCCGGCGACACCCAGGTGCTCGCGCCGCGCTCGCTCATCGGGCTCATGAACCACTTCCGCGGCAGCCAGATCCTCTCCCAGCCGCGGCCCGGGCCGATGCTGGGCGGCGCGGCCGTCCCGGATCTGAAGGAGGTCAAGGGCCAGGAGAGCGCCAAGCGCGCCCTGGAGATCGCCGCCGCCGGCGGCCACAACCTCCTATTCGTCGGGCCGCCGGGGTCGGGCAAGTCGATGCTGGCGGCGCGCCTTCCGGGCATCCTGCCGCCGCTCACCGCCAGCGAGCTGCTCGAGACCTCCATGGTGCACTCGGTCGCCGGCCTCATCGCCAAGGGCGCGCTCACCCGCGACCGGCCCTTCCGCAGCCCGCATCATTCGGCCAGCATGGCGGCCCTCACCGGCGGCGGCGCCCGCGCCCGCCCGGGCGAGGTGTCGCTGGCCCACAACGGCGTCCTCTTCCTCGACGAATTGCCGGAGTTCGGCCCCCAGGCCCTCGACTCCCTGCGCCAGCCGCTGGAGACCGGCGAGATCGTCGTCGCCCGCGCCAACGCCCACATCCGCTATCCGGCCCGGTTCCAGCTGGTGGCGGCGATGAATCCGTGCCGCTGCGGCCAAGGGGGGCTGGGCCGCGGCGCCTGCGGCAAGGCGCCCGCCTGCCAGACCGCCTACCAGGGCCGCATCTCCGGGCCGCTGCTCGATCGCATCGACCTCACCGTCGAGGCGCCGGCGGTCACCGCCGCCGACCTGTCGCTTCCTGGCCCGGTCGAAGGCAGCGCCGAGGCGGCGGCGCGTGTCGCTGCGGCGCGGCAGATCCAGGCCGACCGGGCCGCGCGCGGCGGCGAGGGCGCAGCGCCGCTCAACGCCCGCGCCGATGGGTCCTGGCTGGAGGCGATCGCGGCGCTGGACGCGCCTGCGGCCCATCTGATGAGCCGCGCCGCCGAGGCCGGGGCGCTTACTGCCCGCGGCTGGACCCGCACCCTGCGCCTTGCCCGCACCATCGCCGACCTCGAGGCCGCGCCGGCCGTCCGGCGCGTCCATCTGGCCGAAGCGCTGACCTATCGCCGGCTCGGTCCGACGCCGGCCGGCGGCCCGCTGGCCATGGCGGCGAGCTGAAGCGGCGCTTTCCAGGCCAACAAGCGTCACAATAGCGCCGCAGCGGCCGCCTACGCGCCGGGCGCGGGAAGGAATTGCCGCTTGATGCCGTAGCGTCAACCTAGAGCGTGTTGAGCTTGGAGTGAATCGGGGCGGGATTCCCAAATCAGCTGAGGTCTGATTCAAGCTCTGTGTTGGGCGGAGGCCAGCATGGATGACCCGGCCGTATTCGATGGACCTGCGTGAGCGTGTGGTGGCGGCG
>DASYYX010000031.1:0-27821 GCA_035946795.1 Caulobacteraceae bacterium
CGGTTCCCGTTTTTGCGCTCCGGAGTCCCGATTTCGCACGCTTCCGGAACCATTTTTACGAGCCCGGTCAGTCGGTTAGGCGCGCACGCAGCGCGGTTCCCGACGCTGAGAAAACGGGAACTTTCGGGAACCAACGGGAACTTTCGGGGTCCGAAAAGGAACTTTCGGGGTCCCAACGGGAACTTTCGGGGTCGCAAAGAGGTCCGAAAAGGAACCAACGGGAACCGCTGCCTGGGCGAAAGATCCAGACGCTGGCGCTTGCCGCCTTTCCCCCTCCGGCCGGGCGCGCGCCCGGCCACCTCCCCCATGAAGGGGGAGGAGAGCGCTGTAGCTATTCACGATGTCAAAGACCTAGTCGCCAAGCAGTTCGGCGCCCCCACGACCGTGGCCGCAGAGGGTTAGGTCTATTGCAATTCGCAATCTATGTCAAGCCGCCCCGCGCTGCGCTTCCTCGAGCCCGTGGCGGGCTAGCGCGTCGGCGCGTTCGTTCAGCGGGTCGCCGGAGTGGCCGCGGACCCAGCGCCAGTTGACTTCGTGCGGCGCCGCCGCCTCCTCGAGCCGCAGCCACAGATCGGCGTTCTTGACGCTGCTGCGGCCAGCGGTTTTCCATCCGCGCGACTTCCACCTCGGCAGCCACTCGGTGATGCCGTGCTTCAGGTAAAGGCTGTCGGTGTGCAGCTCCACGCGACACGGGCGTTTGAGCGCGCTCAGGGCTTCGATGGCGGCGGTGAGCTCCATACGGTTGTTGGTGGTCGCCGCCTCGCCGCCGAACAGCTCCTTCTCGTAATCTCCCGAAAGGAGCACGGCGCCCCAGCCGCCCGGCCCGGGGTTGCCGCGGCAGGCGCCGTCGGTGAAGATCACCACCTTCGGATTCATCAGGCGGCGAGCAGCCCGTCCAGACCGCCGCCGGCCCGCACCGCCCGCCGGTGGAAGGCCAGGCGGCGCTCGAATTCCAGCGGGTCCTTGGGCCGGACCAGGGCGCCTGGCCTATCGTCACCCCAGTCGGCCAGGCGGGTGAGGAAGAAGCGCATCGCCGCGCCTTGCGCCAGCAGCGGCAGGCCGGCGCGCTCAGCGGCGCTCAGCGGCCGGCCTCTCTCGTAGCCATCGACGAGGGCGCGGGCGCGCGGGGTGGAAAAGCCGCCGTCGTCGTCGAAGCACCAAGCGTTCAGCGCGATCGCCAGATCGTAGGCCAAGAGGTCGTTGGCGGCGAAGTAGAAGTCGATGGCGCCGGCGAAAGCGCGCGAGCGGAAGAAGACGTTGTCCGGAAACCAGTCGGCATGGACAACGCCGCTCGGCAACTGGCGCGGCCAAGCGCGTTCCAACTGGTCGAGGTCTGACGCGACTTCGTCGGCGAGGCCGCCGCGAAGGGCCTCGGCGCGGACCTCCAACCCCTTGAAGAGCCGTTTCCAGCTCGCTGCCCCAAGGTCATTGGGGCGGGAAGCCGGGAAGCCTTCGGCCGCCTGGTGCAGGCCCGACAGACCCACGCCGGCGCCGGCGCAGTGTTCCGGAGTAGGGCGGCGCACCGAAAGCCCCGGCAGGAAGCTGATGATCGCCGCCGGTCGGTCGCGCACCCGGCCAAGGCGTTGGCCCGACTTGTCGGCGATCGGCCGGGCGCTGGGGAAGCCGCGGTCGGCGAGCCATTCCATCAGGGACAGGAAAAACGGCAGGTCGGCCTCGCGCACGCGTCTCTCATATACGGTGAGAATGAACCGTCCCTTGGCGGTCTCGAGGACGAAATTCGAGTTCTCGACCCCTTCGGCGATGCCCTTGAAACTCACCGGCGCGCCCAGGTCGTAGGCGGCCAGGAAGGCTTCGAGCTCGGCGTCGGAAAGGTCGGTGTAAACGGCCACGGCCGCTGCTGTTCTTCGAGCCGGCGGCGGCCGTCAAGGTGACACGCCGGCGGCATGTGCGCCGACCTCCTCCTGCCCGCCCGAGAGGAGCTTCGTTGCCGGGGCGAAGATAAGCCACTATCAGCCGCTACCGGCCGCCAACACCGGATCGCCCTTGCAGGTCTCGCCTGATGTCGCCTCTGCGCACCCTCGTCATGATCGCCCTCTCGGGCGCATCTCTCTCGAGCGCCGGCGCCGCCTACGCCCAGTACGGCGGCGGTGAAGGAGAATCGCGCCAGGACCAGCAGCAGCAGGAAGAAGAACAGCAGCGCAAGACCAACGAGGAGTTCAACACCAATGCCCCCGGCATGCCGAAGCTGCACAACGTCGGGCCGTGCCCATACGTAAAGACCCTCTACGACGCCGCCCGGTACATCCAGTTCGAAGGCGGCCGCGAGGCCTCGGCCGCGGTCCAGTATTCGGGTGAGATCGAGGACCTTGCCTCCGGCTGCGCCTACAAGGCAGACGAGCCGATCCAGGTGCGCATCCAGGCGCTGTTCGCCTTCGGCCGTGGCCCCCAGGCGCGCTCCAGCCGCAAGGATTTTCCCTATTGGATCGCGGTCACCGATCGTAATCGCGCCGTGCTCGCCAAGGAGACCTTCGTCCAGCCGGTGGTCTTTCCGGCAGGCAAGGACCGGGTGACGATGACCGTCAACCTGCCCTCGGTGACCATTCCGCGCGCCACGCCCCAGGTGAGCGGCTCGAATTTCGAGATCCTGATCGGTTTCGAGGTCACCCCGCAAATGGCGGACTTCAACCGGCTGGGAAAACGCTTCCTGGCCAACGCCGGGCAGACGTCCGCGAGCACGCCGCAGGCGCCGCCGCCGTCGCAATGACGGACCTCACCGCCGCGCTCGGCGCCGAAGCCGGGCGCGCGTTCGCGCGCCTGGGCCTCGATCCGGCGCTGGGCCGGGTGACGCCTTCCGACAGGCCGGAGCTGGCCGATTTCCAGATCAACGGGGCCATGGCCGCCGCCCGCCAGGTCCGCCGCCGCCCGCTAGAGATCGCCGGCGACATCGCGGCCGTGCTCGCCGGGGCGCCGGGAGTGGAGAGCGTTGCGGCCGCAGGTCCGGGCTTCGTCAACATCCGCGTGAGCGCCGAGGCCCTTGCGGCCCGGGCCGAGGCCATCCTCGCGCACCCCATGGCCGGCGCCGAGGCCGTCACCGCGCCGCGGCGTGTGATCATCGACTATGGCGGCCCCAATGTCGCCAAGGAGATGCACGTCGGCCACCTGCGCGCCTCGATCATCGGCGAGTCGGTGAAGCGGCTGCATCGCCTTCTCGGCGATGACACCATCGGTGACGCCCATTTCGGCGACTGGGGCTTCCAGATGGGGCTGCTGATCATCGCCTGCCTGGACCGGCTGCCGGCCCTGGCGGCGTGGGCGGAGGGATTTGCCGGCGACGAGGCGCAGGCGCGCGAGGGCGAAGCGATGCTCGCCGGGATCGCGCTCGAGGATCTGGATCGACTCTACCCGGCGGCGGCCGCCCAGGCGAAGACAGACGTCGAGTACCGTGAGCGGGCCCGCCGCACGACCGCTGAGCTGCAGGCGGGCGACGCGGCCTACCGGCTCATCTGGTCGCATTTCGTCCGCCTGACCAAGGCCTCGCTGGAGCGGGACTTTCACGCCCTGGGCGTCGATTTCGATGTGTGGAAGGGTGAGAGCGACGTCGACCCGTTGATCGGCCCGATGATCGCCGAGCTGGAAGAGAAGGGCCTGCTCGTGGACGACCAGGGCGCGCGCATCATCCGCGTGGCCCGCCAGGGCGACAGGCGCGAATTGCCGCCGCTGATCGTGGTCTCGTCCGAAGGTTCGGCGATGTATGGCACCACCGATCTGGCCACGGTGCTCGACCGGCGGCGCTATTTCGACCCGGAGCTGGCGTTGTACGTCGTCGACCAGCGCCAGGCCGACCATTTCGAAACCGTCTTCCGCGCCGCGTACCTGGCCGGCTACGCCGCCCACGGCTCGCTTCGCCACGTCGGTTTCGGCACCATGAACGGCGCCGACGGCAAGCCGTTCAAGACCCGCGCCGGCGGCGTTCTGAAGCTCCGGGACCTCATCGACATGGTGACGGAAAAGGCGCGCGAGCGCCTCCACGAAGCCGGGCTCGGCGGTGAGCTGGACGCGGAGGACTTCGAAGAGATCGCGCGCAAGGTCGGCGTCGCCGCCCTGAAGTTCGCCGATCTGTCGAACTTCCGCGGCACCTCCTACGTCTTCGACCTCGACCGCTTCTCCAGCTTCGAGGGGCGCACCGGCCCCTACCTCCTCTACCAGGCGGTGCGCATCAAATCGCTGCTGCGGCGGGCCGCAGAGGAGGGCCTCGCGGCCGGGCCGATCGCGATCCTCGCGCAGGCCGAACGGGAGCTAGCTCTGACGCTGGACGCTTATCCGCGCGCCCTGGCCGAGGCCTACGACAAGAGCGCCCCCAACGCCGTCGCCGAACACGCCTGGCGCCTGGCGCAAGCCTTCTCGCGTTTCTACGGCGCCTGCCCGGTGATCTCCGCCGAGCCAGCGATCGGGGCGAGCCGGCTGGCGCTGTCGAGCGCCGCCCTGAACCAGCTTGAGGGCGCGCTGGCCGTCCTGGGGATCGAAACGCCCGACCGCATGTAGACCCAAGGCAAAGATTCTGAACTGCGCGTAACTTGCCGCCTTCTGGCCAGTTTACGTAAAGGCTGCCGGCAGACGGAATCTCCAAAAGGATATGCAGACGTGAAGTCGATGGTGCTCGCCGCCCCGGTGCTGGCGCTCGCGCTCGCATGGCCAGCCGTGAGTGCGGACGTTTCGAAGAAGCCGGCGGCGGCGCGATCGCCCGAGGCCGAACGCACCGCCGAAGAGAACGCCGCCGCCACCGCCTCGCCCAACCACGATGTGTTCTTCTCACCGACGGAAGTGGCGAGCGAAGGCGAGGTCACGGTCGAGGGCCAGAGGATCCCTTATCGCGCCTACGCCGGCACGATCGTGGTCCATCCCAAAGGCTGGGACGATGCGGCGGCGCGCGAGGAGGCGGCGGAAAAGTCCGGCGCCCAATCCGAACTTTCGGAGGAGAAGCCGAATCCGAAGGCGGAGGCGTCGATGTTCTACGTGGCCTACTTCAAGAAGGGAGAGCCGGCCCGCGACCGGCCGATCACCTTCCTCTACAACGGCGGCCCCGGCTCCTCGACGGTGTGGCTGCACATGGGCGCCTTCGGGCCGCGCCGCGTGGTCACCAGCGACGATACGCACACACCGGCCGCGCCCTACTCGGTGGTCGACAACGCCTACAGCCTGCTCGACGCCTCCGACCTCGTCTTTATCGATGCGCCCGGGACGGGATTTTCCCGCATCGCCGGCAAGGACAAGGAGAAGGACTTCTGGGGCGTCGACGAGGACGCGCACGCCTTCGCCGAGTTCATCAAGGGCTTCCTGTCGCGCTACGGGCGCTGGAACTCGCCCAAATACCTCTTCGGGGAGAGCTACGGCACGCCGCGCTCGGCGGTGCTGGTGAACGAGCTCGAGAGGGACGAGGACACCGACTTCAACGGCGTCATCCTGCTTTCTCAGATACTCAACTTCGACCTGTCCGCCGATGCGCCGCAGTTCGATCCGGGCACGGACGAGGCCTACGTAGTGGCCCTTCCGACCTATGCGGCCACGGCCCGGTACCACAACCGCCTTCCCGGCGGGCGGCCGCCGGACCTGCAGGCGTTCCTCGGGGAAGTCGAGCGCTTCGCCACCGGCGACTACGCCGAAGCCCTCGAGGCGGGCTCCGAGCTCGACCCGGCGCGCAAGGCGGCGATCGCCCAGAAGATGAGCGCCTATATCGGCCTTCCCGCCGACTACATCGTCAAGGCGGACCTGCGCGTGAACGGCGGCATGTTCGAGAAGATGCTGGAGGACCCGCAGGATCTAACCACGGGGCGGCTCGACACGCGTTTCCTCGGCCCCTCGATGGATCCGCTCAGCAAGGAGGCCGAGTACGACCCGCAGGCAGCGGCGATCAGCTCGGCCTATGTCTCCGCCTTCAATAACTACGTCCGCAAGGTGCTCGGCTACGGCCAAGACCAGGTCTACCGGCCGGAGATCCAGGTCGACCAGCTCTGGCGTTTCGATCACCAGCCGCCCGGGGCCCAGCATCCGGTGCGGGGCGTCCTCAACGTGATGCCGGACCTCGCCTCGGCGATGAAGTACAGCCCCGACCTCAAGGTAATGGTCAACGGCGGCTATTTCGACCTGGCGACGCCCTTCTACGAGGGCTGGTACGAGATGCACCACCTCCCCATTCCCCCCAACCTCCAGGGCAACATCGAGTACCATTACTATCCTTCCGGCCACATGGTGTACGCCCACGAGGAGTCGCTGAAGGCGCTGCACGACGCCGTCGCCGCCTTCATCCGCAGGACCGACAATCTGGGCGGCTAGAGAAGCATGGGGCCAAGTTGAATCGGCGCTGCAGCCCACGCCCCGCCCGCGCTGCCTCGCAGCCCCCAGCCCGCCAACGTTCGGCGCCCGCAGCCGGCACGCGGAGGATTTACGCGACCGATCGCCGCAATCACAGAAATCCGCGGGCCGCGAGGCCCTTTCCGGCCGCCGGTGTCTTAGAAGGCCCCTAAACTGCACTCCGGAGCGCCAACACTCGGCGCAAACGGTCGGCGCTGCGTCGCCAGGCGGGCAGAGCCGGCCGCCGGTGGTAACTACCAAGGTTATATCGGAAACAGAACGCTATATCTCGTGATCGATGAGGGTGAGGCGCGATCTAGAGTGGCAACTCCCTGGCGCCATCGTGAATATCAATCATCGTTTATTAGGTCGTACGCCGACATCTGCCGACGAACTAGCTCCGCGGCCGGGTGGAACATAAGCGGCACATTAACTAATCTGAGCCGCGAGACGGGCTCGCTCACGAAATTGCGAGCATCAACCTCTTGTTCACGGGTGCAAGTCAAGGCTATCCCAGGACGCCGAGTTTCGGACTGGGGAGCTTTCCTTGCGTCGCAAACGGATGAGGGCCCTTGCTGGTTCCGTGGCCGCCGCGCTGGTCATGGCCATCAGTCCCTCCGCCGCCCTGGCCCAGTCCTACTGGGAATGCGTCCCCTTCGCCCGGCTGGTCTCCGGCATCCAGATCTTCGGCGACGCCCGCACCTGGTGGGAGCAGGCCGCTGGCCGCTATCCGACCGGCTTCCGACCGCGCGCCGGCGCCGTTCTGTGCTTCAAGCCAACCGGCCGCATGCCGTTGGGGCACGTCGCAGTCGTAACGCAGGTGCTCACCGATCGCGTCATCCAGATCACCCACGCCAACTGGTCGCCGATCGAAGGCGCGCGCGGCCAGGTCGAGCGCAACGTGACCGTCATCGACGTCTCGCCTCAGGGCGACTGGAGCCAGGTCAAGGTGTGGTATGACCCCAGGGGCGACCTGGGGACGTCGGTCTATCCGACCTACGGCTTCATCTATCAGGACACCGCCGCCGCCGCGGCCTCCAAGCTCGCCATGGCGCAGGAAGCGGTGACCGACGCAGCCCAGCGGGCGGCGAACCAGGTGATGGCGCAGGTCCGGCCCGGCGCTTCGCCATTGGCCATGCTGGGCCAAGTGGCCGATTCCACCGACAGAATCGCGGCGCTCATTCAGCTCGCCACCCGCTCGAACGGGCCAGCCCAACACTGAAAGAAGCCGGGGCCGCGCGGCTGCGGCTCGTAGCCCTGCCGGACCGCGGCGGGGCGGTCAGCCTGCTCGACCTCGGCCCGCAGGGACGACCGGTCGACATCGTCTTTTGTCACGCCACCGGCTTCAACGCCCAGACTTATGCGCGCCTGCTGACGCCGCTGGCCGCTAGCCTGCGCATCATCGTGCCCGATCAGCGAGGCCATGGCTTTTCGACGCTCGCCGCCGATCCCCAGGGCCGCCTCGACTGGCTGGATTTTCGCGACGACCTGATCGCCCTTGGCCGCGCGCTGGAGGTGGAAGGCGCGATCCTCGCCGGCCACTCCATGGGAGCGACGGTGTCGCTGCTGGCCGCCGCCGAGGCGCCGCGCCTGGCCCGCCGGCTGGCGCTGTTCGATCCGGTGGTGTTTCCCGTCCAGGCGCTCGCGGCCGCTGGCGGCGGCGATCGCTCGGGCCTTGTCGCCGGCGCGGCGCGGCGTCGCTCGGTGTTCCCCAGCCGGGAAGCAGCCGTCGAGGCCTATGTCGGCCGCGGGGCGTTCGCCTCCTGGCCGCGCCAGATGATCGCCGACTATGTGGCTGGCGGGGTCGTCGACACCGCTGACGGGACCGTCCGTCTTGCCTGCGATCCGGTCTTCGAGGCAGCGCTCTACGCCTTTCAGGCGCACGATTCCTGGGGCGCCTTCGAGCGGGCGCGCATGCCGATCGACATCTGGCGCGCTGAAAGAGATTCGACGTTCCGGCTCGGCGAACACGAGGCCGAGCTGGCCGCCCGCCCGGACGTCTCGATCCACACCGTGGCCGGCGGGACGCACTTCTTCCCGATGGAGCGGCCGGAAGTGGCGCGGGCGGCGCTGAGGGCGGCGGCGGCTTAGGGCCGAGCCGATTCAGAGGAATCCGGAATGACGGCCAGGAGCGTTAGAAGAGGTCGGCCCACCGCCGCCGGCGGCGGCTTTTCCAGGCGCCGCGATGATAGGCGTCCGAGACGATGAGCGGGGCCACGGTGGTGGCTTCGGCGAAGACCATCTGCTCGAAGGCGGTGTCGACCTTGCCCCAGGAGGTCGCCTCACGCAGGGTCGAGGACGAGCAGGCGCCGTCGCGCACGTCGGCGACGGTGATCTGAACGGCGTACTTGTGCATCTCGGCCTCGATGCCGAGGAGTTCGGCGCACACCACCGTGTCCTGGGCGAAGTTCTTCGGGACGCCGCCGCCGATCATGAAGAGACCGGTGGTCCCGGCCTCGACCTTGATCTTCGTCAGTTCACGGAAGTCGGCCACCGAGTCGATGCTGACGTAGGGCTTGCCCGCGGCGATCCGTTCGGCCTGGTGCTTGACGAGGCCGAAGCCGGCGGAGCTGTCGGAGAACGCTGGGCAGAAGATCGGCGCGCCCTGGCGAAAGGCGGTCTCCACCAGGCTGCCGGGCTTGCGCGCGTGACCATCGGCGAGCCAACGGCCGATCTCGAAGATGAAGGCCCGCGACGACCAAGGCCCCGGCTCCAGAACGTCGGCGATCTCCTTGATCGCCATATCGCAGGCCTTCAGCTCCTCCTCGTCGATGTAGGTGTCGTAGATGCGGTCGACCGCCATCTCGCGCAGCTCGCGGTCATCCACCGGCCCGGCGGCGCGGTAGTGGCGAAAGCCCAGGGACTCGAAGAAGTCCATGTCGATGATCGACGCCCCGGTGGCGACCACGACGTCGGCCATGCCGAGCTCGATCATGTCCCGCCACACATGCATGCAGCCGCCGGCGCTGGTCGAGCCGGCCAGCGTCAGCCACACCGAACAGGCGGAATCCTCCAGGGCCATGGAGAGGATGTCCGCCGCCCGCGCCGCGTCGCGGGAGGCAAAGCTCATCTGGCGCATGGCGCCGATGAGCGGCCGTGCGTCGAAGGCGGTGATGTCGACGTGCTCGACCGGCCGGCCGAGCAGCTCGGCCTTGGCGTTGGCGGGCGGCGCGGTCACAGCGGCCGCCGACGGGACGGGCGTTGGCGGACGGCGGCGGCCGGCGCTTGGGGGAGCGGCGCAAGCCCGTACATCGAGGCGGCCGGCGGAGTGCGCACCCGCACGGTGTCGATGTCACCGAAGCCGTTGAAGCGGCTCGCAAGGGCGACGCCGTAAGCGCCCATCACCGAGAGCTCGATGTAATCGCCTTCGCGGACGTCCGCCGGCAGCCAGAACGGACCTTCGATGACGTCGGCGGCGTCGCAGGTCGGACCGAAGAAGCGGAAGGCGGTCAGCGGCGCGGCCGAGCCACCTTCGCGCACGAGCGCCGCCGGATAGTTCCAGCGGCTGTGGGCGGCGTCATAGAGGGCGCCGTAGGCGCCGTCGTTCAGATGCAGCACATTGTCGCGGCGAAGCTCGATGCGAACCAGCAGCGAGGCGGCTTCGGCCGCCAAGGCCCGGCCCGGCTCGCACCACAGCGCCGCGCTTTCGGGCACGTTCATCGCCTCGAAGCCGCGCCGAACGGCGCGGGCGTAGGCTGCCAGCGGCGGCGGCTCGAGGCCCGGGTACCAGGCCGGGAAACCACCGCCGACATCGACGACGTCGGCGAGCACGCCGGCGCGGGACAGCGCCGCGCTGGCCTGGGCCATGGCGATCTCGTAGGCGTTCGGCTCGAGGCACTGGCTGCCGACGTGGAAGGCGATCCCCATGGGACCGCCGCTGGCTTGGCGAGCGGCCAGCAGCAGCTCGGGCGCGTCCCTCGGCTCGACGCCGAAGCGGCCGCTCAGAGGATAGGCCGCGCCCGGCGCATCGACCGCCAAGCGCACAATCAGAGAAAGGTCAGGCGCCGGCCCGAGGGCGCGCCGAATCTTCTCCAGCTCGGCTTGGCAGTCGACCGCGAAGACGGTCACGCCATGGTCGAAGTAGGCCGTCGCGATAGCGGCGATGCTCTTGACCGGATTCATGAAAGCGAGCCTGGCCTTGCGAGCGACCGCCCGCACTGCCTCCATTTCCGGGACCGAGGCGACGTCGAAGGCCTCGATTCCAGCGTCCGTCAGGGCGCGGATCATCCACGGCGAAGGGTTGGCCTTCACCGCATACAGCGTCTCGCCTTCGATATGTTCCTGGAACCAGCGCGCCGCTACGGCCACGACGTCCGGCCGCACCAAGGCGACAGGACGTTCCGGCGGCCGCTCGCGGACCAGGTCCAGGGGCGCGATGTACGTGTGCAACTCACGTAGCCCCCTGCCGAATTGTTAACCCAGGCCGGCGTTAGCAGCTTCAAGGATGGGGTCCGCCGGAGCGGCGCGAAATAGGGATTTGGGGGCCGTCTGTAAACCCCCGAATCGATGAAAGCGGCGCAACCTCGCTTGGGACTTCCAAGGCGGCGCGTCCGCTGTCGGCGCCGAGGCGGCTTCAGGAGCGATCAGGCAGGATCCTGAAAGCCTCCAAACTGACGTCAATCGACGATAGCGCCGTAGATGATGCTCTTGAGTTGGCCGCGGAAGTTGAAGGTCCCCGAGGGCATGAACTGGGTCATGAAGACGGCGACGAGGTCCTCCTTCGGGTCCACCCAGAAGATTGTCGAGGCGGCTCCGCCCCAGTAGTAGTCGCCTTCGCCCAGGGCGCCGTTGGCGACCTCGCTCAGGGTCATGGCGAATCCCAGCCCGAAGCCGACGCCTTCGTTGGCGGTTTCGGAAAAGCCGCCGATCGCCATCTGCGTCAGGTCCTTGCCGTCCTTAAGGTGGTTTCGGGCCATGAGGGCGATCGTCCGCGGACCGAGGATGCGCTCGCCGTCTAGCTCGCCGCCGCGACGAAGCATTTCGCAGAAGCGCAGGTAGTCTTCGGTGGTGGAGACGAGGCCGCCGCCGCCAGAGAAGAAGGCCGGCTCCTTCAGGTACTCGCTCGAGTGCGGGTCATCCATCAGCTCGAGGCTCTTGTCGGGTCGGCGACGATAATTGGCGCAAAAACGGCCCAACTTCTCGGGCGGAACAAAAAAGGCGGTGTCCTTCATGCCGAGCGGCTCGAAGATCGCCTCGGCCAGATAGCGGTCGAAACGCTTGCCGCCGATCCGCTCCACCAGCGCGCCGCAGACGTCGGTGGAGAGCGAGTACATCCAGCGCTCGCCGGGCTGATAGAGCAGGGGGACCTTGGCGAGCTTCTCCATGAACTCGCTCAGGGTCTCACCGCGGCCGCGGCGCACCCCGATCTCCGCGTAGACCCGGTTCACCTCCGGATGCATCAGCGGCACGCCGAGGTCGACCAGCGCCGCCCCATAGGTCAGGCCGCCGGTGTGGCGCAGCATGTCCCGCATCGAGAGCGGCCGCGCCGGCGGCGCGGTCTTCATCCCCGCGCCCTCGCCCGAGACCCAGACGCGGTGTTCCTTCCATGACGGGAAGAAGCGGCTCACCGGATCATTCAGCTGGAAATAGCCGCGCTCGTAGAGCGTCATCAGCGCCACGGAGGTGATCGGCTTGGTCATCGAGTAGATGCGGAAGATGGCGTCATCGGCCATGGCGCGCCCGCGCTCGCGATCCATGTCGCCGAGCGAGCGGAAGTAGGCGAGATGCCCGTGGCGGGCGACCGCGACCTGACAGCCGGCGATCTTGCCCGGCCCGACGTAGCCGCGTTCGAGATGCTCGGTAATCCGCTCCAGCCGGGCCGTCGAAAGGCCGGTCTTCTTGGGGGCCAGTTCCATGGACGAAGTTCCTGAAAATGCGGACGGACCGAAGACCATCGCCGCCCTGGGTGGGGCGTGTCAAGGCGCGAGGGCAAGCCGGCCTGTCGGCGCGCGCCCGGCTCGACTATGAGTGGCGCCATGGACGGGGCAGGGCTCACCCATCCGCCAAGGGCGCGGCTGGCTTTCCGCGTCGGCGTCGTCGGCCATCGTCCCGACCGCCTGCCAGCGGACGAGGGCGAGCTTTCAGGCCTCAGAGCCCGGCTGGGCTTCGTGCTTGCCGAGGTGCGACGGTCGGTGGCCGCCGCGCTTGGGGGCGAAGGCAAGGCGCTCTATCGAGCCGAGCCGCCGCTGCTGACGGCGATCTCGCCGCTGGCCGAAGGTAGCGATCGGCTGTTCGCGGTCGCGGCCCTCGATCTCGGCTATGCCCTCACCGCGCCCATGCCGTTTGCGCGCCATGAATACGCCAGGGATTTCGGCGGCGCCTACGCTCCCGGCGCCGCCGAGTTCGATGAGCTTCTGACGCGCGCCGCCCAGGGGCCGGGTCTGGCCGTGTTCGAGCTGGATGGCAGCCGGGCCGAGCCCGGCGCGGCCTACGGGGCGGCCGGCAGGGTGGTGGTCAACCAGTCCGACCTGCTGATCGCCGTGTGGGACGGGGGGCCGGCGCGCGGCCGCGGCGGCACGCTGGAGACGGTGGCGCGCGCCTTGGGCTCGGGTGTCCCGGTGCTGTGGATCTGTCCGCGGGCGCCGCACGCATGGTCAGCCCTGCGCTCCGAGGACGATCTCGCCTCGCTCGAGACCGAGGGCGTCAGCTCGCCCATATGGCCCCACGTCCTCGACAGGGCGGGCGACGAGGCGGCGCTGGCGCAGACGATCGCCGCCGTGGTCGCCGCCGAGGTGGGTCCGCCGCAGGGCCATGAGGACGAGACCGCGGCGACGTCGCTGCTGAGCTATTTCGGTGAGCGGCGGCGGCGCTTCAATCCCTTCCTACCGTGGCGGGTCTTCCGCGACTTCGCCGGCGGCGGCGGCGTGCGGCTGCCGAAGCTGACGGTCGGCGACTACGTCGCCGAAGTCGCTTCCGAGTGGCCGGTCGCCGGCGAGGCGCCGGCCGAACGGGGAGCCGCGCCGGCCGGCGCGGCCGTTGCGCAGGTGAACGCAGCGCTGCGGCCGCATTTCGCCTTCGCCGACAAGCTCGCGGATTTCTACGCCGACGCCCACCGCAGCGATTTCGTCGCCGCCTCGCTGCTGGCGGCGGCGGCCGTGTTCGCGGCGCTGCTTCCGGTGGCGGTCGGCGCCAGCTTCGCCCATCCGACGCGCCTGGAACTGGCCCTGATCGCGTCCGAAGCCCTGATCCTGGGACTGCTGATGAGCACCGTGGCCGCCGCTCGCCGCGGGCGCTGGCACGAGCGCTGGCTGGAATACCGCATGCTGGCCGAATGGATCCGCCAGCTGCGCTTTCTGATTCCGCTGGGCGGCGCGCGGCCGCTGCCACGCTCGCCGGCGCATCTGGCCGTGTGGGGCGAGCCGACGATGAGCTGGATGTATTGGCAGGTGCGCGCCATCGCGCGCGAGACCGGGATTCCGAGCGCCGCCTGCAACCGCGCCTACGCCGCCGAGTGCCTCGCCTACCTGACGCGGGTGCTGGGCGACGACGGCCACGGCCAGATCGGCTTCCATCGTCGCACCACGAGGCGCTCCGAGACCATCCAGCGGCGCATCCGTGGGACGGTGCAGGTGCTGCTGTGGGTGACGATCGCCGCGGTCGCCGCGCGCATGGCCGTGACCCTGGTGAGCGCCCAGGCCCAGGCGCTCGCCATCACCGCCGGCCTCGCCGGCGTCCTGATCGTCATCGCCGGCGGCTTCCCGGCTCTGAGCGCTGGTCTGGCCAACATCGACAACCAGGGTGAGTTCGTCCACATGGCCAAGCGCTCGCGGGCCATGGCCGAGGCCCTGGGTCGGCTCAAGGCGGAGGCCGACGCGCTGCAGCGCCGCGTCGATCGCGGCGAGCACGTCCGAGCGGTCGAACTCATTTCGCTCGCCAGCCGCCTATCGCAGGTGATGGTCGAGGAAGGGGTCGACTGGCGGGTGCTGGCGCTCGAGGCGCCACGGGGACCGGATTAGGACTTAGGACTTAGGACTTAGGGCGAGGGCCAACGTGCCACACTACCGGCAGCTGATCGTGTGGCGTAAGTCGATGGACCTCGCCAAGGAAGTCTATCGCCTGTCGAATCGTCTCCCTCGCGAAGAGACCTGGGGAATCCGAGCGCAGATCACGCGCGCCGCAGTTTCAGTACCGGCGAACGTGGCTGAAGGTTGGACGCGCGAGTCGCCCCGCGACCGCGCCAATTTCCTATCGATCGCCCACGGCTCACTCGCTGGAGTCGAGACGCTACTAACCCTTGGCGAGGAGATGAATTGGCTCGAGACCCCGGATTGCAGGCCAGCGCGGGCGCTTATCGATGAGGTCGGGAAGATTCTGGGGACGATGTGTACCCGGCTCCGTCCTCCTCCTAGGTCCTAGGTCCTAAGTCCTAAGTCTCACGTTATAAGAGCTGGTTCAGTGGCGGCCGGTCGCGATTGCGGCGATGGTGATGATGACCACGGCCATGACCGCCAGCAGGCGCAGCCGGCGGCTCGCCCGCCTGGGCGCCGGCCCGCCGCCGAGGAAGCGGGCCCGCAGGATGAGCGGAACCGTCACCGCAAGCGCCAGGATCGCCAGGGACGAGAGGGCGCCCAGCAGCCCAATGAGCGCGGCGAGGCCGGCGACGATTTCGAGGCGAAGGTCCGGAGGCGCGGACGCGCCGGGGGCGCCCAACGCCGGCGGCGGCCGATCGTCCTCCGGCTCGGCCTCGAGGCGCCGGAGGGTCCTCACCAGGGCGTCGATGTGCGCCTCCAGCGGCGGCGAGGTCGCATCCAGCCAGTGCAGGTTGATGAGGTTGTACTTGAGCGCACCCTTCGGGACCGCCTCTTCGGTGCGGAAGGGGACGACGATGGCGCCGGCCTCGAGCGCGGCCGATACCTCGCGGCGGACGTGGGCCGAGCCGTTGGCGTGGTCGGTGAAGACCAGCACCATGGCCGGGGCCGCCGCCAAGGCGGTCATGATCGCCTCCTGCCAATCGGCCCCGGCGGCGACATCGCGCGGCGCGATCCAGCAGCGCAGGCCCTTTGCTTCGAGGGCGTGACAGAGGCGATCGGCGGTCGCCTTGTCGGCGCTCGAGTAACTGATGAAGACGTCGTGCGCCACGCTGTGCCCCTCGGCCCGGCCTCAGCCCTCGGGCGGGGCGGCCAACCTCTGCTCGGCCTCCGCCAGCATCGCCTGGAACCGCGGGTCGTCGCGGATCGAGGCTAGGTCGGGGTCGGTGCGCGCGGCGAGGAGAAGATTCGGCGTGACGTTGTCGAACACGGGCCCGAGGAGGTCGAGCGCGCGTTCGCGGTCGCCGAGCTCCCGGGCCGCAAGGCAGGCAAAATTGTAGCGCATGAGCTGGTTGTCCGGATCGACCAGGAGGGCGCGGTCCATCCACTCGCGCGCACGGTCGAACTCTCCGAGCGTGGTCAGGGCCTGGGCCCCGAAAGCCCCGGCGAAGCCGTTGTTGGGCGACTGGGCGATCACCGGCTGGACTCTTTCGAGAGTGATCTTCGCGGCGGCGCGCGCCCCTTCAGGATCGCCGAGCGCCGATCTGACCGACACCAGCATCGCCGGGGTGGCGAAGTCCGTTTCGTCCAGCGCCATTCCCTTGACGTAGAAGCGTTCCGCCTCCTCCAGGCGCCCGTCGCGGTAGGCGAAGTCGGCGGCGGCGGCGAGCACGTCCACCGACCCCGGGTCCAGCCGCAGGGCCAGCGCCAGCTCCTGCCTGGCGGCGTCGCTCTGTCTGCGCACCTCGAGATTGCGCGCTCTGACCGCATGGGCTTCGGCCAATTCCGCATCGAGGCCGATGGCGGTCTCGGCGGCGGCCTGGCCGTCGTCCCCGGGCCGGCCCCGGTTGAAGCGCAAGGTGTGCTGGGCGAACGCCAGCTGAGCCCAAGCGCGCGCGTAGCCCGGATCGATCTCCACCGCCCGTTGGCAGAGGCGGATGACCGCCTCCTCGCGGCGTGGATCGCCGGTGTTGCCGGCCACCCATTGCCGGCGCGCCATCTGGTAGAGGCTCCAGGCTTCGGCGCTTTCGGTGCCGCGCTTCTCGATCGCCTTCTTCTCTTCCGGCAGCAGCTTCAGCTTCAGGGCGGCGACTATGGCGGCGCTGATCTCGTCCTGAAGGGCGAAGATGTCGGTCAGGTCCCGGTCCCAGCGCTCCGCCCAGAGGTGGTCGCCGGCGGCCCCGTCGATCAGCTGGGCGGTGATGCGCACGCGGTTGCCGGCCTTGCGCACGCTGCCCTCGAGCACGTGACTGACGCCGAGCTGGCGCGCCAGGTCGGGGATGTTCGGGTTCTTGCCCTTGAAGGCGAAGGCGGTGTTGCGCGCCGCGACGCTGAGGGCCGAGACCTTGGAGAGATCGGTGATGATGTCCTCGCTGATGCCATCGGAGAAATACTCCTGCTGCGGATCGTCGCTGATGTTGGCGAACGGCAGGACGCAGACCGAGAGCTTGCGTGGCGCCTTGGCGGACGCGGCGGCCGGCGCGGCCGGGGCTGCGCCGGCGAATTGCCGGAGAGCGTCGGCCAGCTCGCGGAAGGGACGGGCGCCGGCATCGCCCACCCAGCCATTGAAGTCGGTGGTGTGGATGGCGCGAAAGTCGATCGGGAGCGGCGCGCCATCAAAACGCACCGGCGCCAGGATGCCGCGATCCGCCGCCGCGCGCGCCTCGCCGCGCACCCAGCGCGAGGCTACCGACGCCGCCGTCCACACCACGATCGCCGCCTTGGCCCGGTCCAGCTCCTCGGCGATCAGGCTGTCGAACTCCTGGCCAGGCGCGATCTGCGAATCCCACCACACCGACCAGCCCTCGGCTTCGAGCGCCGCCACCAGCGGCGCGACTCGGCTCGCGTCGGCGCGGGCGTAGGAAACAAACACGTCGGCCATGGCCGCCACGCTTAACCGACAGCGGGCTGATGGGCGAGAGCGACCGCGGGCTAAAGAGCCCCCTCGGGGCCGCGCAGGGCGAAGGCGCGGCGCCCTCTGAGGAACACGAGGTAGTAGAGGGCGAAGCCGCCCATGATGGCGAGGTTGGCGATCAGGCTCGGCCGCCCTGAAGCGGGATCGAGCCAATCGCCCCAGACGATGGCGACCAGGGCGGCCAGGGCGAGGATCGGGCCGAGGGGAAAGAGCGGCATGCGGTAGTGGCCGTGGTCGGTGGAGCCCGTCGCGCGCCCGGCCAGCGCGCTGACGGCAACCAGGATGTAGGTGCCGATGATCCCAGTCGCGGTCAGCACCACCAGGGTGGCGAGGGGAACGAAGCACATGGCGCCCGCCAGCGCGCCGCTGACGAGCGTCGCCACCCACGGCGAGTTGAAGCGGCCATGGGTGCGCGTCAGCTGGCGGTTCCAGGCCGCCGGCCACACCGCGTCGCGCCCGGTGGCGTAGAGCTGCCGGGCGTTGATGAGGGTAGTGGCGATCATGGCGTTGACGATGGCCAGGGCCACGCCCAGGCTCACCACCTTGGCGAACGGACCGCCGCCTAGCGCGATGAAGGCGCGCACCGGCGAAGCCGCGCCGATCACACCAGGAGTATCGCCGCTGGCGATGAGAAGCGCGAGCACCGGCAGGACCTCGGCGGCCACGGTGATCGCCAAGGCCCACAGGACCACCGCGGCGATGCTGCGTCGCGGATCATGGGTCTCCTCGCCAAAGGAGGCCGCCGCGCCGAAGCCGTTGTAGGCGAAGATCGCCCCGGCCGCGCCGAGCACGATCAGCGACACCGGCGCCCGGGTGAGGTTCCCCGCCGCGCCCAGGACATCCGGGTGCATGAGGATGCGGGCGGCTTCGGGGCGCATATGGACCGCGCCCAGCCAGGCGACCGCGAGCAGGGCCGCCATCTCCGCCGCCAAAAAGAGGCCGGTGACGAGGGCGTTGAAGCGCACGTTGAGGATCGGGATCAGGGTGGCGACCAGCATGGCCACGAGCGCGGTCGGCAGCATCGGGGCGCCGGGAATGGCCACGCCGAGATAGAGGGCGAGGCCGAGCGCCGTCACCGCCTGGGTGAAGGCGCCGCCGACAATGTTGATGCCCAGCGCCATGAAACCCCAGGAAGGCCCCAGGACGGCGCCGACCATGGTGTATTCCTGACCGGTCAGGGGAAAGGCGGAGGAAAGCTCGGCGTAGATGAGGGCCACCGGCACACACACGACGGCGGCGATCAGAAAGCTCCATGCGGCGCCGCTGCCGGCCTGGGCGATCACCTGGGAGCCTATGATGAAGACCGAGGCGGCCGGGGTGATAGTGGAGAGCGTGAGCAGCAGGGCGCCGAAACCGAACATGCCGGTCTGAAGGGGCTGGGCCGCCGGCGGGGCATTAGCCCGAGCCGGCGCCACGGCCGCCTTGCCGACACGCTCTGCTTCGCTCACGGCGGCCACGTCTAAAGGCTATCGCCGCCGACGCCCAGCCGCTGTGGCTGTGAATGCCGACACTGCTGCGTGTAGGTCAGCCGGTCACCTGCTCCTCAGGGTTTCGGTTTGGCGGCGCCGGCCGTCTTCGGCGCCGGCTTGGCCGTGGCCGAAGTCACCGCTGCGTGCGGCGCGCCGCCGGTCCAGGCCCAGCCAGCGATCTTCCAGGCTCCAGCGGCGCGGTGGAAGGCGAAGGTCATCCGTCCGGTCTCGGCCAGCGCCTTCCCCTTCTCGGTGTAGGTGACGGTGGCCGGGAACACGGCGTAGGCGGCGTGGCCCTCGACCTCCAGCCGGGTCGGCTTGGCGAGAACCAGGTGGTCGTTGCTGTCGCCGGCCGCCTTGTCGCTCTTCTCCAGATCGCTAGCCCAGGCGCGCACCGCGCCGGCGCCGCGCCAGATGTGCGGCGCAAACTCATCGATGATGGTGGCGTCGGCGTCGTGGACCGATTCCTCGGCCGCGACATCGCCGCGGTTGAAAGCGGCGACGAAGCGCCGGACGGCCGCTTGCGGACCGGCAGGGTGGGTCGCCGCCACGCCAGCTGCCGCCATGAACATAGCCCCGAGTGCAAGGCCGGTCGCCGCGCCGGCCAGCATCGTCCTGGTCATGAGCAGAGCCCCTCCCTAAAGGCCGCCGCACCCTCGGCTCGGCGGCCCATCGGGTCAAGCTTGCCGGCCTCAGGGCTTCTTTGCAGGCGCGGCGCCCGGCTTGGCCGCCGGCTTGGCGGCCGCCGGATGCGGCGCCCCACCGGCCCAGGTCCAGGCGGTGATCTTCCAGGCGCCGCCCTCCTTGCGGAAGGCGTAGACCATGTGCGCCGGCTCGACCGTGGCCACGCCCTTCTCGTTGTACCGGTAGATGACCGGGAAGACGGCGTAGGCGACATCGCCCTCGATGACGAGGCGCGAGGGCCGGCCCATCATCACCTTTTCGTCGGTGTCGCCGGCGGCCTTGGAGGCCTTGGCCAGATCGCCGGCCCACGCCGTGAACGCGCCCGGTCCCTTCCAGGCGTGCGGCGGCACCTCGTCGATGATCGAGACGTCGGCGACCTGCGTCGCCTCGGCCCCGGCCGCATCGCCACGGTTGAAGTCATCGATGAACCGGTGCGCCACCGCGCCGGGACCGGCGGCCTTGGCGGCCGGCGCGGCATGGACGCCAAGGCTGAGCGCGCCCGCGCCGGAGACCAAGGCGGCAGCCAGGGTCAGAGTCTTCGCTTTCATGGTCGTTCCCCAGAGGCGCGGGGCCGCCCCCTGCGGTCCGATGGCCTCGGGCGCTGCATAGCACCGTTTGTTCCGGGGCGCCTGCCCCGCAGCCAAGACCTGCCGGGTCTTTCGGCAAAGGAAAGCTGCGCCGCGGTGCGGTTTTCCTGATTATCGACAGCGGCGCCGGCGACGATATAAGTGCCGGCTTCGAACGTCCTTTCCCTAATGAGGGGGCTTCGCGCGCGACGAGGGAATATTTTGCCGGATTTTCCGCCGCCACAGGGCCTCTATGACCCCGGACGCGAGCACGACTCGTGCGGGGTCGGGTTCGTGGCCAACATCAAGGGCCGGAAATCACACGAGGTCGTCGAGCGCGGCCTCGAGATCCTCGTCAACCTCGACCATCGCGGCGCGGTCGGCGCCGACCCGCTGGTGAGTGACGGCGCCGGGGCGCTGATACAGATCCCCGATCCTCTGTTCCGCGCCTGGGCGGAAGGCGCCGGCGTCGGCCTGCCGCCGGCGGGCGACTACGCCGTGGCCATGTGCTTCCTGCCCCAGGACGAGGCCACCCGCGACACCGCCATCGGCCAGTTCGAGCACTTCATCCGCGTCGAGGGCCAGCAGCTCTTGGGTTGGCGCGAGATTCCCACCGACTCCAGGGGCCTTGGGCGGGCCGTCATCGAAACGATGCCCGTGATCCGCCAGGCGGTGATCGCCCGCGGCCCGGCCACGCGCGACCAGGACGCCTTCGAGCGCAAGCTGCTGGCGATCCGCAAGCAGACCCAGAACCCGCTCAAGGAGCTGGCCGCCAAGTGGGGGCTGCCGGGACTGACGCAGCTCTACATGCCGTCGTTCTCCAGCCGCACGGTGGTCTACAAGGGCCTGCTGCTCGCCCACCAGGTGGGCTCGTTCTATCGCGATCTCACCGACCCGCGCACCGAATCGGCGCTCGCCCTGGTGCATCAGCGCTTCGCCACCAACACCTTCCCATCGTGGAAGCTGGCGCACCCGTACCGCTTCATCGCCCACAACGGCGAGATCAACACCGTGCGCGGCAACGTCAACTGGATGTACGCGCGGCGGCGGACGCTCGAGTCGGACCTCCTGGGCCCCGACCTCGACAAGATGTGGCCGCTCATCCCGCACGAGCAGTCCGACACCGCCAAGCTCGACAACGCCCTCGAAGTGCTGATCGCCGGCGGCTATTCGCTGGCGCACGCGGTGATGATGCTCATCCCCGAGGCCTGGGCCGGCAACCCCTCCCTCGGCCCAGCGCGCAAGGCCTTCTACGAGTACCACGCCGCCCTGATGGAGCCTTGGGACGGACCGGCAGCGGTGGCCTTCACCGACGGGCGCCAGATCGGCGCCACCCTGGACCGCAACGGCCTGCGCCCGGCGCGCTTCATCATCACCGACCAGGACCATGTGATCCTCGCCTCCGAGGTCGGCGTCCTCGATGTCCCCGAAGAGCGCATCGTGCGCAAATGGCGACTGCAACCGGGCAAAATGCTCCTCATCGACATGGAGGAGGGCCGGATCATCGAGGACGAGGAGATCAAGCGCAGCCTCGCCAGGGAAGCTCCGTATGCGGAGTGGCTGGCGGCGACGCAGTTCAAGCTGGAGGACCTGGAAGCGCCGCCATGGGAGCCGGCGACGGCGAACGATCCGACGGCCCTGCTCGATCGTCAGCAGGCCTTCGGCTACACCCAGGAGGACATAGCCTTCTTCCTCGAGCCCATGGCCGAGGGGGGCGACGATCCGGTCGGCTCCATGGGGACAGATACGCCGCTCGCCGTCCTCTCGGACCGGCCGAGGCTGCTGTACGACTACTTCAAGCAGAACTTCGCCCAGGTCACCAACCCGCCGATCGATCCGATCCGGGAGGAGCTGGTGATGAGCCTGGTGTCGATGATCGGCCCTCGGCCCAACCTGCTCGGCCACCAGGCGGGCACGCACAAGCGCCTGGAAGTGGCCCAGCCGATCCTGACGAACGCCGACCTCGAAAAGATCCGCGCCATCTCCGAGCTGCTCGACGGCGCCTTCCGCACCGCCACCCTGGACGCCACCTGGCCGGCCGCCGAAGGGGCGGCCGGTCTGGAGCGCGCCCTGGAGCGGCTGACCGCGGCCGCCACCGATGAGGTGCTGGCGGACATGAACATCCTCATCATCTCCGACCGCGCCGTCGGGCCTGAGCGCGTCCCCATCCCGGCGGCGCTGGCGACCGCGGCCGTGCACCATCGCCTGATCCGCCAGGGTCTTCGAATGCAGACGGGGATCGTGGTGGAGACCGGCGAGGCGCGCGAGGTCCACCACTTCTGCGTGCTGGCCGGCTACGGGGCCGAAGCGGTGAACCCGTATCTGGCTTTCGAAGCCCTGGAGGCGCCGGCCGCGTCCGGGGCCGCAAAGATGGGCGTCGACCAGGCGGCGAAGAACTACGTCAAGGCGATCGGCAAAGGGCTGCTGAAGGTCATGTCCAAGATGGGCATCTCGACCTACCAGTCCTATTGCGGGGCGCAGATCTTCGACGCCGTCGGCCTCGATCCGGCGTTCGTGGAACAGTACTTCACCGGCACCGCCAGCGTCGTCGGCGGCGCGGGTCTCGACGAGATCGCCGCCGAGTGCATGCGCCGGCACGAAGCCGCCTTTGGGCAGGCGCCGCTGCTGGCCGACATGCTGGACGTGGGCGGCCTCTACGCCTTCCGCCTCAAAGGCGAGGCGCACGCCTGGACCCCGGCCACGATCGCCGACCTGCAGCACGCGGTGCGGGGGGCGATCCCGCAGAAGTACGCAGACTTCGCGCAGGCCATCAACGAGGCCAGCCGTTACACCCTGCGCGGGCTGATGCGCCTGAAGTGGGCGGACGCGCCGATCCCGCTGGACGAGGTGGAGCCGGCGGCGAGCATCGTCAGGCGTTTCTCGACCGGGGCGATGAGCTTCGGCTCAATCAGCCGCGAAGCGCATACAACCCTCGCCATCGCCATGAACCGTATCGGCGGGCGCTCCAACACCGGCGAGGGCGGCGAGGAAGCCGACCGCTACCGGCGCCTGCCCAACGGCGATTCACAGCGCTCGGCGATCAAGCAGGTGGCTTCGGGACGCTTCGGCGTCAGCGCCGAGTACCTCGTCAACGCCGACGACCTGCAGATCAAGATGGCGCAGGGCGCCAAGCCCGGCGAGGGCGGCCAGCTTCCGGGCTACAAGGTGGACGTCAACATCGCCCGAGTGCGGCGCTCGACGCCCGGAGTGGGCCTGATCTCGCCGCCGCCACACCACGACATCTATTCGATCGAGGACCTCAAGCAGCTCATCTACGATCTCAAGAGCGTCAATCCGGCCGCGCGCGTCTCGGTGAAGCTGGTGTCCGAGGTGGGCGTCGGCACGGTGGCGGCGGGGGTAGCCAAGTGCAAGGCCGATCACATCACCATCTCCGGCTACGAGGGCGGCACCGGCGCCTCGCCGCTCACCTCGCTCACCCACGCCGGCTCGCCCTGGGAGATCGGGCTTGCAGAGACCCAGCAGACGCTGATCCTCAACGGCCTCAGAAGCCGGGTCGCGGTGCAGACCGACGGCGGCCTGCGCACTGGGCGCGATGTCGCCATTGCGGCGCTGCTGGGCGCGGACGAGTTCGGCTTCGCCACCGCGCCGCTGGTGGCGGCCGGCTGCATCATGATGCGCAAGTGCCACCTCAACACCTGCCCGGTGGGGGTGGCGACGCAGGATCCGGTGCTGCGCGCCAAGTTCACCGGCACGCCCGAGCACGTCATCAACTACTTCTTCTTCGTCGCCGAGGAGTTGCGGGAGATCATGTCGCGGCTGGGCGTGCGCGCCCTGGACGAAATGATCGGGCGCACCGAGCTGATCGATGTCGCCCCGGCGGTGGAGCACTGGAAGGCGCGGGGCCTCGATTTGTCCCGCATTCTCCACCAGCCAGCCGTCGAGGACCCGCAGGAGCGGCGCTGCACCCAGGCGCAGGACCACGGCCTTGCGACGGCGCTGGACCACGAACTCATCGCCAGGGCCTCGGCCACCCTGGACGGCGGCCGGCCGGTCGTCGTCGAGCTGCCGATCCGCAACGCCCACCGGGCCGTGGGCGCGATGCTTTCGGGCGAGATCGCCCGGCGCTTCGGCCATGACGGCCTACCCGACGGCGCGATCCTGGCCCGCTTCCGCGGCTCGGCCGGCCAGAGCTTCGGCGCCTTCCTGGCCCGCGGCGTGACCTTGGAGCTGACCGGCGACGCCAACGACTATGTCGGCAAGGGCCTGTCGGGCGGCCGGGTCATCGTGCGCGCGCCGCCCGAGGCCAAGCGCGATCCGGCCGAGCACATCATCGTCGGCAACACCGTGCTTTACGGCGCCATCGCCGGCGAAGCCTATTTCCACGGGGTAGCCGGCGAGCGCTTCGCGGTGCGCAACTCCGGCGCGGTGGCGGTGGTCGAGGGCGTGGGCGACCACGGCTGCGAATACATGACCGGCGGGGTGGTGGTGGTGCTGGGCGCGACCGGGCGCAACTTCGCCGCCGGCATGTCGGGCGGGATCGCCTATGTTTTCGACCCCGAGGAGCGGTTCGAGCGCCTGGCCAACAAGGCCATGGTCGAGCTCCGCCGCGTCGATCCGCTCGCGCGCGACGAGGACGAAGAGCTTCCGCTCGCCGTCAGCCCGAGCGTGGAGGACGCCGGCATGGGAAATCCGCTTGGCCACGACGCCGCCCGTCTGAGGATCCTGATCGAGCGTCATCATCGGGCCACCGGCAGCACCCGCGCCGCCGGCATCCTCGGCGACTTCGGGGCCGCCTGCGCCCGGTTCGTCAAAGTGACCCCGACCGACTACCGGCGCGCGTTCGAGGCGCGGGCCGCCGAACGCCGCGCCGCCCAGGCGGTGGCGGCGGAGTAGGCCGATGGGAAAAGCCACCGGCTTTCTGGAGATCGAGCGGCGAGAGCGCGCCTACGAAAGGGCGGAGGCGCGGGTTCGCTCCTGGGGCGAGTTCGTCAAGCCGCTGCCGACGACGGAGATCATCCGCCAGGCGGGGCGGTGCATGAACTGCGGCATCCCGTTCTGTCACACCGGCTGCCCGGTGAATAACCTCATTCCGGACTGGAACGACCTTGTCTGGCGCGACGACTGGCGCCGCGCGCTCACCCATCTGAACGCGACCAACAACTTTCCCGAATTCACCGGCCGGGTCTGCCCGGCCCCGTGCGAGGCGGCCTGCACCCTCAACATCGACGACAATCCGGTGACCATAAAGACGATCGAGTGCCAGATCGTCGACCGCGGCTGGGCCGAGGGCTGGATCGGGCCGCAGACCGCGCCCGAGGCGAGCGGGCGGCGGGTGGCCGTGGTCGGCTCGGGCCCCGCAGGCCTGGCCTGCGCCCAGCAGCTGGCGCGGGCCGGTCACGCGGTCACCGTGTTCGAGAAAAGCGACCGCATCGGCGGCCTGCTCCGCTATGGCATCCCCGACTTCAAGATGGACAAGGGCCTGATCGATCGCCGCCTCGAGCAGATGCGGGCCGAGGGCGTGAGCTTCCGCCCGGGCGTTCGCGTCGGCGCCGACGTTTCGGTCGGCTATCTCCTCGGCGGCTACGACGCCCTGGTGCTCGCCGGCGGCGCCGAGGCGCCGCGGGACCTCGAGATTGCCGAGCGGGAACTCGACGGCATCTGCTTCGCCATGGATTTCCTCACCCAGCAGAACCGGCGCAACGCCGGCGACGACGAGGAAACCGCCGCACCCGGAGGGACGATCAGCGCCGCGGGCAAGCATGTCATCGTCATCGGCGGGGGCGACACCGGTTCAGACTGCATCGGCACTTCGACGCGCCAGGGGGCGGCCTCGATCACCCAGCTGGAAATCCTCGCCGCTCCGCCGGAAAGGGAGAACAAGGCGCTGACCTGGCCGCATTGGCCGCTGAAGATGCGCACTTCGTCCTCGCAGGAGGAAGGTTGCGCGCGCGATTTCGCCGTCGCCACCCGTCGCGCCCTTGGCGAGAGTGGCAAGGTCCAGGCGCTCGAATGCGTCCGCCTGGATTGGCGCACCGGGCCGGATGGGCGGGCGCTCATGGTCCCGATCGAAGGCAGCGCGTTCCAGCTCCAGGCGGACCTGGTGCTGCTGGCGATGGGCTTCCTGGGACCGACAAGAGATGCGCTCCTCGAGCAGGCCGGCGTCGCCCTCGACGGCCGCGGCAATGTCGCGGCCAGTGAGACCGATTACCTGACCTCGCAACCGAAGGTGTTCGCCTGCGGCGACATGCGCCGCGGTCAATCCCTGGTGGTATGGGCAATCCGCGAGGGCCGTCAGTGCGCACGCGGCGTGGACGCCTACCTGATGGGCAGGAGCGATCTGCCGCGATGAGACGCCTGGCGGTGCTGCTGACAATGCTGGCTCTGAGCCTCGCTGCCTGCGCCAACGCCTACGTCGCCGGAGATGTCGGCGCCCATCACGCCAGCGACGACAAGGATCGCGGCTCTCAATAAGGCGAGAAGGAACCTTCGCCGTTCAGCAACGGTTCAAGCAGGAAGTCGTCTGGAAGGCCGCGCTTCGAAGGCGCCCGTGCGCGCCTGCGGCAATGAGGGGTTGTCATCATGCACCGTCCGCTGCTGTTCGCCACCGGCGCCTTGGCCCTTTTCGCCGCGGCGGCGGCGGTCGCCGACCCGCCTGGGCGGGTGGGCCGGATCGCCGTCGTCGAGGGCGAGGTTTCGTTCCAGCCGCCTCAGGCCGATTTCTGGACCGAGGCGACCCGCAACTTCCCTGTGACCGACGGCGAGGCCTTCTGGACCGGTGACGAGGGTCGGACGGAGCTGCAGATCGGTTCGGTCGAGGCGCGCCTCGACAACCAGACCGAGCTCGACATAGCCGACCTGCACTATGGCGACATGCGCCTGGGCCTGCCGCAGGGCTCGGCGGACATGCGTCTGTGGTCAACGCCGCGCGGCGGGGTCACCATTTCCACGCCTGCGGGCGACGTGCTCCTCGATGAGCGCGGACTCTATCGCATCGATGTGGGAGCGCCCCAGGAAGACGGCTCATATCCGCCAGTCGAAGTGACCGTGTTCGAAGGGACGGCGGAAGCGCCGGCGCCGGACGGCTTCGTGACTGTCCAGGCCGGCCAGGCGGCGGTGATCTGGGCCGGCTACGAACCCGAGTTCGACCAGGCGGAGGACGCCGCCATCGACGACTGGGCCCGCGATCTGGAGGCGCGCGAGCGCTGGCGGCCCCATCCGGACATCCCAGCGGCCCTGACCGGCTTTGAGGATCTGGACGAGTACGGCGATTTCACCACCGACCCGACCTATGGCGAAGTCTGGTTCCCGCGCGATGTTTCGGCCGACTGGGCCCCCTACCGTGAGGGTCATTGGGCCTGGGTCGAGCCGTGGGGGTACACCTGGATCGATGATGAACCCTGGGGCTTTGCGCCCTTCCACTACGGCCGCTGGGCGGTCGTGGATGGCCGCTGGGGCTGGGTCCCGGGCCAGACCTATGCCGAGCCGGTGTACGCCCCGGCGCTGGTGGCGTTCGTCGGCGGCGGCGGTTGGGGCGTGGACCTGGCGGGCGGCGAGGGGGCCATCGGCTGGGTGCCGCTGGCGCCTGACGAGGTCTATGTGCCTCCCTACCAAGTAAGTGTCGGCTATGTGCGACAGGTCAACATCAACAACGTCTCCCAGTCGCGGATCAACAGCATCGCCCATGTCGGCAGCGTCGCCGAGATCGCCGCGGCCACGCGGCCGGTCGGCGCGTTGCGCAACGCCCGCGCCGCCACCGTAGTCAGGGCCTCGGCGCTGACGAGCGCGGCGCCCGTGCGCCAGGCGATGGTGAGCGCCCCGCCGACGGCCCTGGCCGCCGCGCCCCGGATCGCAGCCGCGCAAGGGGCTCGCGCATTGCCGCCCCCGACGCCGCTCGCCAGAGCCGGGGCGCCGGTCAGGGGCGGACAGGGTCCGGCTGGCGCCGTCCCGCCCC
>DASYYX010000032.1:0-4796 GCA_035946795.1 Caulobacteraceae bacterium
CGGTTCCCGTTTTTGCGCTCCGGAGTCCCGATTTCGCACGCTTCCGGAACCATTTTTACGAGCCCGGTCAGTCGGTTAGGCGCGCACGCAGCGCGGTTCCCGACGCTGAGAAAACGGGAACTTTCGGGAACCAACGGGAACCTTCGGGGTCCGAAAAGGAACTTTCGGGGTCCCAACGGGAACTTTCGGGGTCGCAAAGAGGTCCGAAAAGGAACCAACGGGAACCGTGCCCAGCATCGGGCGCGCCACGATGGCGCACACCGTAAACCCCCACCTTCCGATTGCATTCGCAATGGGCCCCCTTCCGCCCCCGGACAAAGAACTCTCCCGGAGGGAGAGGGAGGGGCCCACGCCGAAGGGCGTGGGAGGGTGAGGGGTTACGGCGCCGATCCAGTTCGGCCCGTTGCCGCTCTTTCTATTCACGATGTCAAAGACCCAGGCGCCGGGGCGCCCCCACGACCGTAGTCGCAGAGGGTGCGGTCTATTGCAATTCGCAATAGATGTCAAGAGGCGGAGGGCTACTCGTCCTCGCCGAGGGGACGAGCTTCATCGGGAAGCATGATCGGCACGCCGTCGCGGATCGGATAGGCGAGGCGGGCGCTCTTGCTGACCAGCTCCTGCTTGTCGCGATCGTAGTCGAGCGGCCCCTTGGTCACCGGGCAGACAAGGATCTCGAGAAGGCGGGGATCGATCTCGACCCCGGGGCGGACATCATCGCTCATGGCGCGAGCCCCTACTGCAGCGACGGGGGTTCGTCATCCCCGTCGTCCTTGCCGGCGCAGGCGATCTCCAGCAGGGCGCCTAGGGCAGCGCGCCGCTCTTCGAGCCCGTGCGCCTCGAGCAGGGCCTGCTTCTCGGCCGGGGCGAAGGGCAGCGCCATTGCGAGGCTGTTGATGAGCGCCGGCGCCGGAGCGGCGTTCACCGCCTCCCATTCGATTCCGAGTCCCTTGTTGTCCAGGTAGCGTCGCAGCAGCGCCAGGAACGGAGCGCGTTCGAACTCGAGCTGGTCGTCGTCGGAGGCCAGATCGGCGATGAAAGGCTCGAAATCGGGCCGCAGCTGGCGGTACGGCGTCCCCGCCAGGATCTCCTCTCCGGCCTTGAAGCGACAGATGCCGGCAAGGGTGATCAGGTACTTGCCGTCCGAGGTCTCGGCAAAGCGGATGAGGCGGCCGGCGCAGCCGACCTTGACCAGGCGCGGGCGGCCCCGCTCGCCGCCGCGGGTGGTCTGGATCATGCCGATCAGACGCTCGCCGGCCAGCGCGTCGTCCACCATAGCCAGATACCGCGGCTCGAAGATGTTGAGCGGCAGCTCGCCCCCGGGAAGCAGCAGGGCGCCGTCCAGCGGAAACACCGGGATCAGCGTCGGCAGATCGGAAGAGCGGAGATACCGGCGCGGCGGCATGCGCCCATCGCCTTTCTAGGTCAGCGCCTCTTAAGAAAAGAGGATGGAGGAGAGCCGCCGGCGCCCGTGGCGCGCAACCTCCGAGTTCGGGCCGGCGGCGTCGAAGATGGTGAGCAGCTGCCTGCGCGCCGCGCCCTCGTTCCAGTCACGGTCCTTCTCGATGATGGTCAGGAGCTCAGCGGCGGCGGCCTCCAGCCGGCCCTTGCCGGCCAGCGCCTTGGCCAGATCGAAGCGCGCCTCGTTGTCGTTCGGGTCGAGCGCCAGACGGTCCTCGAGCCCGGCGGTGTCGACTTTGGCTTGCGAAGCGAGCGCCAGGCTGGCGCGGGCGGCGTCGAGGTCAGGATGATGGGCGTCGGCGCCAGCCATGTCGACAAACTCGAGCGCGCGTTTGTGATCGCCGCTGGCGAGATAACAGCGCGCCAGCCCGCCGATGGCGCCAGGGTCCCCGGGGCGCGCTTGCAGGACCTTGGCGAAAGCCGCGGCAGCCCCGCCGGTGTCGCCCGCCTCCAGCGCCTCACGGCCGAACGCCAGCAGGTCATCGACGCCAGCCTCCGGGCCGGCGGGGGCGAGCTTGTCGATGAAGGCCTTGATCTGGCTCTCGGGCACTGCGCCCATGAATCCGTCCACCGGGCGGCCGTCGACGAAGCCGTAGACAGTGGGGATGGACTGCACCCGCAGCTGGCCGGCGAACACCGGGTTCTTGTCGATGTCGATCTTGACGAGTTTGACCCTTCCCTTGGCCGCCAGGACCAGCTTTTCGAGCATCGGGCCCAGGGTGCGGCACGGGCCGCACCAGGTGGCCCAGAAATCGACGATGACGGGCGTCTCCTTGGAGGCCTCGATGACGTCGGCCACGAAGGTCTTGTCCGAGCCTTCTTTGACGAGATCGGCCGGCTTGGCGGCGGCTTCTCCGATCAGCGACATGGTCCCTCGCAGGCAGGTGAGGCGCCTAAGATGGTCGCGCCGGCGCCGGCTCGCAACGCGCACCCTCGAGCGCGAGGGCGCCAAAGTCGACCACCACCGGAATCACGCCGAGCGCCCCGAGAAAACGCGCAAAACCAGCGCGCGTGAGCGTCGTCGTGGCGGCGTTCGTCAGCGGGTGGAAATTCACCTGCTCGGCCTGCGCCAAAGCCTTGTCGAGGACGAAGCTCACCTGCCGCGCGTGGTCGTTGACGAGCGCCAAGGCGGTGACAGACCCGGGCGTCACCCCCAGGGCGGCCATCAGCCGCTCGGGCGAGCCGAACGAAAGCCGGGCCGAGCCGATCACCGCCGGCAGCCGCTTCAGGTCGATGACGGCGCGGTCGGCGGCGGAGACCAGCCACAACCGGTCCTTGGCGTCCTTCAGGAAAAGGTTCTTGGTATGGGCGCCGGCCAGGGTGCGCTTGACCGCCTCGCCCTCGCCGACGCGGAAGACGGGCGGATGGTCCAGTGTCGGGTGCGCGATCTCGAGACCATCCAGGAAGGCGAACAGCTCGGCGGGGGTCCTCATCGCCGGCCGGGCTTTTGAAATCGGCGCGCGGGCGCCTTATGCGCCCGGCCAAAGGCTCGCAAGTCGCTCACGCGGGGTCTCGATGCTGCTCGAATGCTTTCCCACCGCCCAGAGGCCGCCGGACATCGTTCCCGGCCGGCCGCAGCGGGCGTGGATGGAGAAGTTCCTGGACCGCCATCCCTATCGCTGCCTGCCGATGACCATGGCCAACACCTCGGGGTGGGAGATCCTGTGCCCGGTCGGCTTCACCGCTGAATGGAGCGGCGGCATCCAGCAGGAGGACATCCGCCTTCACCCGGACCACCCGTTCCCTGACTTCACCGATTTCGTGAAGAGCCACTTCTCGCATGGCGTGCTCACCTTCCATCCCGGGTACCTGTTCCGCACTCCCGACGGTTGGTCGATGTGGGCGCTCGGCCCGCCCAACCACGTCAAGGACGGCATCCAGCCGCTGGCGGGGCTGGTGGAGACCGACTGGCTGCCGTTCCCGTTCACCATGAACTGGCTCTTCACCCGACCGGGCTCTGTGCATTTCGCCAAGGGCGAGCCCTTCTGCTTCATCACCCTGGCCCAGGACAAGGCGCTGGAGACCTTCGAGCTGGTGCAGCGGCCGATGGAAAGCGATGCCGACCTGATCGGTCAGTACGAGGCCTGGCGAAAACGCCGCGACGCCTTCAACGAGCGCCTCTACAAGCGCGATCCGGCGGCGGTGAAGGAAGCCTGGCAGCGCTACTATTTCAAGGGCGAGATGCCGGACGACACCCCGGCGCCCAAGGGCCACGTCAACAAGCGCCGGCTCAAGGCTCTTCGCGTCGGGGGCTGAGCGGTCAGGACCAAGGGCTCAAGATTTGAGTGTCTTCAAGTACGCCACGATGGCGGCGCGGTCCGAGGGCTGAATGGGTCCGACGAACATCGCGCTGCCGGGGGCGAAGGCGTTGGGCGCGGCGAGGTAGGTGGAGAGCAACGCCGTCGTCCAGTGCTGGCCGGAATGGGCCTTGAGCGCCGGCGAATAGGGGAAGTCAGGCAGGCTGGCGATCTTGCGGCCGACCACGCCGACGAGGGACGGCCCGGCAGGGGTCGAGTGGGGCTTGTGGCAGACGACGCACTTGGCGGCGAAGAGGGCCGCGCCGTCGGCGGCGAGCGCGGGCGAGCCCGAAGCGAGCAGAATCGCGGTCAGAAGTGCGGCGCGCATTGGTCTTCTCCCAGGGCCCTGAATGCGCAACCTTCCACGCGCGGGCGCGCCTTGCCAAGGGCGCGGGGCCGGTGCGATAAGCCGCGGCCCTCAAGACAAGGCGCGGAGCGCGGGCGTAGCTCAGGGGTAGAGCACAACCTTGCCAAGGTTGGGGTCGAGGGTTCGAATCCCTTCGCCCGCTCCATTTTTCCTCAATGATTCTGCGGCATTGGCCGGATGCCCGGCGTGATGCTCAGCCGCTCTCGATGTCGGGGAAGCCGGGGGGAAGCGGTCGGACCTTTTTCGGATGCCTTTCGGCCATGGGAGATGCAACCGCCACCTCGCCAGCAGCTGGACTCTCATGGTCAGTCCGATTCGATAGCGTGTTGTCGCCCCTCAATCCAAATCGAGAATGGCTCTCGATCGTCGGCGAACGGTCGAACGTGGTCCCAAGCCACCTCCTCGTAATCTTCGCAGCGGGCGGCCTTAAGTGTGGTGGTAATGTCTTGCAGCAGGCGGTCGACTGCCGCCGGCCAACTGCGGGCCCGGCGAGCGCCGTAAGGTCCAGTGACGCGCCACCTCGTTCGCATCTGCTAGAGCGTGTTGAGCTTGGAGTGAATCGGGGCGGGATTCCCAAATCAGCTGAGGTCTGATTCAAGCTCTGTGTTGGGCGGAGGCCAGCATGGATGACCCGGCCGTATTCGATGGACCTGCGTGAGCGTGTGGTGGCGGCG
>DASYYX010000033.1:0-209206 GCA_035946795.1 Caulobacteraceae bacterium
TCGTCCGCTGGGCCCAGGCCCGCTCCTACGAGGCCCTTCTCAGAGCCCTGGCCGGCGTGCTCGACGCCTTCACCGCCGGCGAATGCGCCAACTTCCTGCGCAACTCCGGATATGGAGTCAGCTAATCACAACCCGCTCTAGAAGAGAATCGTTCTCAATCGCACGTAACATGTTATCAGAGTTAACGGCGAAGATTTCGCAAGACAAACCCATGGCGCTCAAGCTAGGTGTTCGAGTAGGTGAGGCGGAATCGGCGCGGAACCCGGCGTAATGGCGTCTCAAACGAGGGTCCCATGACCATCATCAACTACTACACGGTTTCGACCGAAGCGCAGCTGAACAGCGCCATCGCTGCGATCAGCGCCGGCGGCTCATCGGCGGCGGCGAACACCGTCTATGGGATCACCATCGCCACCGATCTGGACCTATCGGCGGCCAATCTCACGCCCATCAACCTCATGTCCGGCTCGACCCTGACGATCGACGGCAACAGCGGCGCCGAGGGCAATCCGACAGCGGTGCTCGATGGCGGCGGCGCCTCACGCGGTTTCGTCGTCGAAGCCGGCGCGGTCACCCTGGCGAACCTCAACCTCATCAACTTCACCGCCCGCGGCGGCGCCGGCGGCGCCGGCGCCTCGGCCGGCGGCGGAGGGGCGGGCCTCGGTGGCGCGCTCTTCGTCGGCAGCGGCGCCGGCGTCGCCCTGAGCAACACCACCTTTTCCAACGGTTCGGCGGCCGGCGGGCGCGGCGGAACCGTGACCTCTTCGGGGGTTGGCGCCGGCGGCGCGGGTGAGCCGAACGGTTTCGGCGCCGGCGGCGGCGGCGGCATCGCCGGCGGCTTCGGCGGCGGCGGCGGAACAGGCGCATCCGGCGGCTTCGGCGCCGGCTCCAACGCCGGCGGCGGCTTGGCCGCCGGGGGCGAAATCTTCGTCCAGCAGGGTGGGACGCTCACCATGAGCGGCGGCTCGGTCGACGCCGGCCGCGTCTCCGGCGGCGCCGCGGGCACGCGCGGAACCGCCGGGAGCGCCTTCGGCGGCGGCCTCTTCATCCAGGGGAACACCACCATCACCCTGTCATCGGCGACGGTGACGGGGGTCATCGCCGACCAGACCGGTTCGGGCGGGACCGGCGCCAACGCCGGCGCCGGCGCGGTCGACGTGGCCGGCCCGGTCACCCTGGCCGCCAAGAATACTTACACCGGCGGGACGGCGATCGAGAGCGGCGTCCTGACCCTGGCGACCGCCGGGGCGGCGGGCGCGGGCGCCATCACCTTCACCGGCGCCGACACTCTCGTAGTCGCGGCGGGCGCGACGCCGGCCAACACCATCGTCGGCTTCACCGATACCAGCAAGGCGACCATCGACCTCCAGGGCGTCGGTGCGCCGGTGAGCGACAACCTGCAGGCCGGCAACAAGCTCGTGGTGACCGGAGCCAGCGGCTCGGCCACCCTCCAGCTCGATCCGACCCGGAGCTACGCCAACGACAGCTTCTACCTGTCGACCGACGGGACCAGCGGGACCGATGTCCAGGCGATCCAGACCAGCTTCAGCGTCGCCAGCGAGGCCGATCTCAATGCCGCCCTGCAGGCGATAGACCTGACCGGCGCCCAGTCGCGGCCGAACACCGCCTATACGATCACCTTGGCCGCGGGCTTCACCCTCGCGAGCGACCTCGACGCCGTCAACCTGGCCTCCGGAGACAGCCTGACCATCAACGGCGGCGGCCAGACCATGGACGGCGGCGGGACCTATCGCGGCTTCTTCGTCTACGCCGGCCAGGTCGCCATCGACAACTTGACCATCGCCCATGCGGTGGCCAGCGGCGGCGCCGGCGGCGCCGGCGCCGATCCCGGCGGCGGCGGCGCGGGGCTGGGCGGCGGCCTCTTCGTCGCCTCGGCCGGCGCTGTGACCCTCTCCGGGGTCAGCTTCCTGAACGACTCGGCCGTCGGCGGGTCCGGAGGCGCTGTCAGCTCGGTCGGCATCGGCGGCGGCGGCGGCCTGGGCGGCTCGGGCGGCTCGGCCATCTATCTGCACGACGGCGGCGGCGGCGGCATCGGCGTCGCGGCTCACGGCGGGCAGGGCTCGGCCGGGAGCGGCGGCCAGGGGATCCTGATCGGCGGGGCCGCGGGGGATCCTGGGGTCTATTCCTACGCCGGGGCCGGCGGGGCCGATAGCGGCGGCGGCGGCGCTGGCGGCTTCTATCCCGGCAGCGGCCGCGACCCACATCCCGGACCGGCGCCTGCCGGCGCCGGGGGCGACTCCGCCAGCGCCAACTTCGGCGGCGGCGCGGCCTCCAACGGGGCCGCCGGCTTCGGCGGCGGCGGCGCGGTCAGCCGCAGCACCGCGGTCACCGTCAACGGCGGCTTCGGCGGCGGCAGCGCCCTCGGTGGCGCGCCCGGCTTCGGCGGCGGTTCAGGCTCAGGCGGCGGCGGCCTAGGCGCCGGCGGGGCGGTTTTCGTGCAGCAGGGCGGCTCGCTCACCATCGCCGGCGGCTCGATTTCGGGCGGCTCGGTCGCCGGCGGCGCCGGCGCCAGCGCCGGTCTGGGCCTGGGCGCGGGGGTGTTCCTGCAGGGGACCAATACGCTCACCCTAGCGCCGGGCGCAGGACAGACCCTCACCATCTCCGATCCCATCGCCGACGAGGCCGGCTCGGGGGGCGCGAACGCCTCGCAGGTCGTGCTCAACGGGGCCGGAACCCTGAAGCTGGCCGCGGCCGACACCTTCACCGGCGGGATCACGCTGGACGCCGGAACGCTGAAGCTGCTCGCTCCGGGCGCGGCGGGGTCGGGCGTCATCACCTTCGCCTGGAACCACGCCGCCAACCTTGGCGTCGGCGCGGGCGACGTTCCGGCCAACACCATCTATGGCTTCCTGCCGGGCGACTCCATCGACCTGCAGGGCATTGGAACCGCCACCAGCGCCACCCTTGGCGCCGGCGACATCCTCACGGTTTCCGGCGGCTCCAGCACCGTTAACCTGCAACTCGCGCCGGGGCAGGATTTCACCGGAGAGAGCTTCGCCGTCGCCAGCGACGGCAAGGGCGGCACGCTGATCACCCCGGTCGATGCCGGCGGCGATTATCCGCCGCACATCTTCGGCTCGGGCGTGGGGATCGCCGGCGCCGACAACGCCGCCCTCGATCCGCTCGCCGGCGTCACCGTGGCCGAGGCCGGCGCCGCCACCCTCAGCGCAACGCTGACGCTATCCTCCACCGCCAATGGCGCGCTCTCGAACTTCGGGACCGGCAGCTACAACTCGACGACCGGCGTCTTCACCGTCACCGGAACGGCGGCCCAGGTCACCACGGCCCTGGACGGCCTCGTCTACACGCCCCGCAACCATCAGGTCGCGCCCGGCAATACGGTGCAGACGAGCTTCGCCCTTTCGGTCACCGACGGAACCATGGTCGACAAGGCGACGACGACGGCCAACATCCTCGCCCTCGACACGCCGCCGGCGCTCACCAAGATGCCGACATCGTTCGTCTACGGCCTGTTCACCAAGCCGCTGGCCCTGTTCAAAGGCGTCGGCATCGTCGAGCCGGACTTCGGGGCGATGGTGAGCGTCACCCTGACGACCAGCGACGCCAGCGGGCCATTGTCGCTCGCCGCTCCGGTCGACGGCATCAGCCTCACTGAAACCAGCGCCGGCTCGGGCGTCTACACCCTCACCGCCGGCTCGCCGGCCGCCGTCGCCGCGGCGCTCGACAAGGTGCTGATCACCCCGACCTTCAACGCCAGCGGCTTCCAGATCCTCGGCGTCGGCATCTCCGTCAGCGACGGCATCTCCACCACCACCGGGGGGGTCCGGGTGCTGGCCGGCGCGCCGATCATCAAAGGGGCGGTGGCCAACCAGAAGACGACCGACACGACGCCGATCAAGCTCTTCAGCAAGGTGTCGATCTCCGATTCGCCGGAGTACACCAACGATCAGGTGACCATCATTCTCGCGGGCAGCCTCGCGGGAGCGGGAACGGACGCCAACGGCGCCCTCTCCGGCGCCAACCTCAGCCACGTGGGCGTCGGGACCTACACGCTCACCTCGGGGACGCCGGCGCAGTTGACCAAGGAGATCGACGCCCTGACCTTCACTCCGACGCCGCACCAGGGCGCCGCCGGTTCGACCATCAAGACCTTCTTCCAGATCGCCGTCTCCAACGGCGTCTCGACCTCGGACAACTACACCACCACCGTGATTGCTTCGGAGACCGCGGCCGCCGTCGCCCGGTTCTCCCAGTACGCGGCAATCGGGATGCCGGCAGGCTCTCCTGGCGCGACCGACCCGATTCGGTCGGGCCTCGCCGGCTCGGAGAGACTCGCGGGGATGGGCCTGGCCGCAGGCGTGCGAGGTCACGCCTTCGCGTAGAGATTGGCTCGGCGGCCGGCCGCCATGCCCGCCGGATGAACGCGCGATTTGCCCGCCGTTAAGAGCGCGCGGTCTAACTTGGCTGGCATGAGCGCCGCCTCCCCGTCCCCCGCCATGAGCCCGGAGCACCTGGCGAGCCTCAGCCATGAGCTGCGCACGCCCCTCAACGGCGTGCTGGGGATGACCAAGCTCCTGGAGATGACCGCGCTCACGCCCGAGCAGCGCGCTTACGTAGGCGCCTTGATGGAGAGCGGTCAGCACCTGCTCGACCTCGTCAACGACGTGCTCGACTACGCCCGCCTGGGCGCCGGTCCGGCGCCGCTGGACAACGTCCGCCTCGGCGTCGAGGACCTCGTCCGCTCCGTCGCCGAGCTGATGGCGCCGCGCGCCCACGAAAAAGGCCTGGAGATCGGCTGGGCGGTGGACCCGGCCGCGGCCCGTCTCACCGCCGACGGCCGGCGGCTGCGGCAGATCCTGCTCAACCTCGTCGGCAACGCCATCAAATTCACTCCGGCCGGCGGCGTCCTCGTCCTCGCCCAGCCGGGCGCCAACGGGGCGGCGCGCTTCTGCATCACCGACACCGGCCCCGGCGTGCCGCCGAGCGCGCGCGAGCGCATCTTCGACGCCTTTACGCAACTCGACGACAGCGCCGCCGCCACCGGGGCGGGCCTGGGCCTGGCGATCGTCCGCCGCCTCGCCGAGGCCATGGGGGCGCGAGTGTGGGTCGAGGGCGCGCCCTCGGGCGGGGCCGCCTTCATCGTCGAGGGGCCCTTCGGCGGGCTCGCCGGCGCGGCCGGCGAGCGGCCTTTGGCCGGCATCGAGGTCGCCATCGCTACGCCCAACCCGGTGATCGCCGAGGCTGCGGCGCTGTGCGTGCGCTTCTCCGGGGGCCGCGTCCGCGTCGCCCGCGCGCCCGAGGATCTCGGGCGCGGCGGCGGTGGTGAGGTGCGCCTGATCGACCATGCCGGCGCCGGGGAGGACGGGCGCCTCGCCGCCCCGACGGGAGCGGCCATCGTGCTCCTGCGCCCCGAGGAACGCGGCCTCATCGCCCCCTACCGCGCCGCCGGCTTCGACGGCTATCTGCTGAAACCCCTCCGGCGCCGTTCGATCGTCGAGCGGGTGCTGGCGGCCCTGGGCGAGGGCCCGGCGGCGGACACCGGCGAGGACGAACGTCTGCGCCGCGCCGACGCCCCGCCGAGCGCCCCATCTCCCGCCACCGGCGCGCGCATCCTGCTTGCCGAGGACAACCCGGTGAACGTCACCCTGGTCACGGCGATCCTCACGCGCGAGGGCTGCGAGATCGACACCGTGGCCGATGGCGAAGCGGCTGTGGCCGCCGCCAGCGCCCGCGCCTACGACCTCGTGCTCATGGACATGCGCATGCCCAAGCTGGATGGGCTGGCCGCCACCCGCGCCCTGCGCGCCCGCGGCGTCACCACGCCGGTTCTGGCGCTTACCGCCAACGCCTTCGACGACGACCGCCAGGCGGCGCTGGCCGCGGGCATGGACGATTTCCTCGTCAAGCCGCTGGGCCCGGAGGGCCTGCGCGCCGCCGTGTCCCTGTGGACCGGGCCGGGCGCCGCCGCCGAGGGCCGCCGGCCCAGAGCCTCGTCCTAGTGTGGTGGATTCGAAGTTCGCCTGCTCTTTGGGGCGTCTTCGGTGGCGAACTCCGAATCCTTAAAACCACACTAGATTCATTGGTTGGCTAGTATCCTTTCGAGTCCGAAGTTCGTCGAACGGCCGCCCCATGCACTTGCGAACTTCGGACTCGGGACGCTAGCCGGCCGCCCTGTCGGCCCGGCCTGCTGCGGTCGATACTGAACGCCCATGGGCGCTGATTCGCTCGCCGCAGACTCGGCCGCCGCGCCGCCAAGGCGCCGGCGCATGGCCGATGTCCTTTCGGCCCTCAGCCGCCCGCGCGTGGGCGTGATGCTGGCGCTGGGCTTTTCCAGCGGCCTGCCGTTCATGCTCTTCGGCAACACCCTCGGCTTCTGGCTGGCCGAGGACAAGGTGTCGCTGGCCGCCATCGGCTTTCTTTCCTGGGCCGGCCTGCCTTACCTGTTGAAGTTCGTCTGGGGGGCGGCCGTGGACCGGCTGAAACTGCCGATCCTGGGGGTCCTGGGCCGACGCCGGAGCTGGATGATCCTGGCTCAAGTCCTGGTGGCGGGCGGCCTCTTCGGCATGGCGCTCTCCGACCCGCGCGCCCATCTGCTCCGCCTGGCCCTCTTCGCGCTCCTTACCGGTCTGGGCGGCGCCACCCAGGACACGGTGATCGACGCCTGGCGCATCGAATCGGCCGCCGACGCCGACGAGCTCGGCCTGCTGACCGCCGCCTACAACCTCGGCTTTCGCGCCGCCCTGATCGCCACCGAGGCCCTGATCCTGGTGGTCGCCCAATGGGTCGGCTGGAGCGCCGCTTACGCCCTCTACGGCGCCGCCATGGCGGTGGGCCTCATCGCCGCCCTCGTCGCCGGCGAGCCGGCCCGCGCCGACGCGGTGATGGAGGCCAAGGCCGCCGACGCTCGCGTCCACCCGGCGCGCGCCGTCTTCGACGCGGTGATCGGGCCGATCCTCGAGTTCTTCCGCGCCCACGGCGCGGCTCTGGCGGCGCTTATGCTGGCGATGATCACCCTCTATCACCTCTCCGACTACCTGCGCGGGCCGATGAGCAACCCCTACTACGTCCAGCTCGGCCTCTCGAAGATCACCATCGCCGAGGTGCGCGCCAGCGTCGGCCTCGCCGGCTCGCTGATCGGCATCGCCGCCGGCGGCCTCTGCGCGGTGCGGCTGGGGAACATGCCGACCCTGATCGTGGGCGCGGTGATCCAGCCGATCGCCATCGCCGCCTTCGCCCTGCTGGCCGCCCACGGCGGCGACTACGTCCTGATCTCGGCCGGACCGATGCACCTGTCCGCCTTTGCCGCCGTCATGGCCTTCGACGCCTTCGCCATCGGCTTCTCGGGCGTCGCTCTGGTGACCTACATGTCCACCCTGACGAGCCTCGGCTACACCGCCACCCAGTACGCCCTGCTCACCTCGGCCCTGGCCTGGACCGGCAAGGTGCTGAAGGGCTTTTCCGGCCTGATCGTGCAGGGGCTCGAGCCAGGGAGGTCGCTCACCGCCGCCTACGGCCTCTTCTACCTCATCGCCGCCGCCGTCGGCATTCCGGCCATCCTTCTCACCGTCCTTCTGGCCGCTCTTCACGCGCGCCGGCGGCCAGCATCCCTTTAACCGCAGAGATCGCCGAGAAACGCAGAGCGGCCCACGGCCGGGATGATCGAGACGTATCCTCGGCGCAACCGCAGCCAGACTCGCGCGCCTCGCCCCTGACGGTGGATTTCACGGATCTCGGCAGACGAGACCGCGTTCGGCGCCGGCTTCTCTGCGGCGCTCTGCGAGCTCTGCGGTTATCCCTTAGGCCCGCGCCGCTTCTTCGGCCGCGCGCCGCGCGCTGGCGCGGGTCTTGCGGCTCTCGCTCCTGAGCTGTCCGCAGGCCGCCAGGATGTCGCGTCCCCGCGGAGTGCGCACCGGCGAGGCGTAGCCTGCGGCCCGCACGATGGCGGCGAAGCGCTCGATCGCTTCGGGCTCGGACGTCTCGAAACGGTCGCCGGGCCAGGGATTGTATGGGATGAGGTTGATCTTGGCCGGGATGCCGGCCGCCAGCCGCACCAGCGCCCGCGCCTCGGCCGGGCTGTCGTTGACGCCCTTGAGCATGACGTATTCGAAAGTCACCCGGCGGGCGTTGGAAAGGCCCGGATAGGCGCGCACCGCCGCCATCAGCTCGGCGATGGGCCAGCGCTTGTTCAATGGCACGAGCTCGTCGCGCAACTTGTCGTTGGTGGCGTGCAGCGAAATCGCCAGCATGGCCCCGGTGCGCTGACCGAGCTCCTCGAGCTTCGGGACGACCCCGGCGGTGGAGACGGTGATCCGCCGGCGGGAGATGGCGATTCCCTCGTTGTCGGAGATGATATCCAGCGCTGCGGCGACCGCGTCCAGGTTGTAGAGCGGCTCGCCCATGCCCATGAAGACGACGTTGGAGATGCGTCGCTCGCCGTCGGCCGCGTTCCATTCGGCGAGGTCATCGCGGGCGACCTGCACCTGGGCCACGATCTCGGCGGCGCTCAGGTTGCGCACCAGGGCCTGGGTGCCGGTGAAGCAGAAGGCGCAGTTGAGGGTGCAGCCCACCTGGCTGGAGACGCACAGCGCCCCCGAGCGGCCGACATCGGGGATGAACACCGTCTCGGCCTCGATCCCCGGGGCAAAGCCGATCAGCCACTTGATGACGCCGTCGGCGCTATCCTTGCGCTCGATCACCCGCGGCCGCGCCAGGGCGAAGCGCTCGCTGAGCGCCCAGCGCGCCTCCTTGGCGATGTTGGTCATGCGGGCAAAATCGGTGGCGCCGTGGTGATGGATCCAGCGCCACACCTGGGCGGCGCGCATTCCCGCTTGCCTCGCCTCGGCGATGCCGCCCTCGACCAGGGCGGCGCGCAGCTCGCCCCGCGTCAGCCCGGCGAGATTTGTCGGCGCAAGCGCGTCCTGGCGCGAATGTTCGAGGGCGAGGGTCATCGGCGGCTCGGCCGGTCAGACATGGGGCGACCCGCGAGGTGGCGCTAGTGTGGTGGATTCGAAGTTCGCTGGCTCTTTGGGGCGGCTCTAAGTGGCGAACTTCGAATCCACAAACCACACTAGGACTCGGGACACTAGCGCCGCGCCACCTCCGCGATGATCTCGCCCTCGATGGTGAGCGCCGCGCGCTTCATGCCGTAGCTGTTGAAGGGCATGGCGATCTCGCCCTGCGACGTCAGGGCGATGAGGCCGCCGTTGCCGCCGAGCGCCTTCACCTCCGTCAGCACGGCGCTGGCGGCGCGCGCCAGCGACTGGCGACCCAGGCGCAGCCGGAACGCCAGCTGGGCGGCGGCGGCGCAGCGCACGAACATCTCGCCCGTTCCGGTGCACGAGACCGCCACCGTCCGGTCGGCCCACACGCCCGCGCCGACGATCGGGCTGTCGCCGACGCGACCCACCGCCTTGCGGAAGACGCCGGCGGTCGAGGTGGCGGCGGCCAGGCGGCCGCGCTTGTCCAGCGCCGCACAACCGACGGTGCCGGTCTCCAGCGTCCCGGCCGGGGTCTCGTAGCCCACGCGGGTGAACCAGCGCTCGGGGTCGGCGATCGGCGTCATCCCCTGCTCGCGGGCGAACCGCGCCGCCCCGGTGCCGGCGAAGAGGACATGGCGGCTCTTTTCCATCACGGCGCGGGCGACGCGGATGGGCGCGGCGAAGCCTTGCAGCGCCGCCACAGCCCCGGCGCCCTGGGTGGCGCCGTCCATGACCGCGGCATCCAGTTCGTAGAGGCCGCCCTCGTTGGGCGAGGCCCCGCGGCCGGCGACGTAGAGGCCCGAGGCCTCCATTTCCGCCACCACGGCGACCGCCGCATCGAGCGCACTCGCGCCACCGGCCAGGAGATCGCGGCCCAATTCGACCAGCCCGCGCATGTGGGTGACTTCGCGGCCGTAATCGACCCCGCGCAGCGCCCCGGCGCCGCCGTGGACGACGAGGGCCGGCCGCTTGCGGCTCAGTTTGCGCGGCATGGCTTTGCGGGCGCCATGGCGTTGCGATAGCGTCGGCCGGACCAAAGGAGAAGAGTCAAGGAGGGCCGCCATGCGCGCCATGTTGAGCACCCGGGTCGGCGGGCCCGAAACGCTGGAATTGAAGGAGCTGCCCGATCCGACGCCCAAGCCCGGATGGGCCGTGGTGGCGGTGAAGGCGTGCGGGGTGAACTATCCCGACGTGCTGATCATCGAGGACCGCTATCAGTTCAAGCCGGAGCGGCCGTTCGCCCCGGGCGGCGAGATCAGCGGCGTGGTCAAGGCGGTCGGCGAGGGCGTCACCAACGTCAAGGTCGGCGACCGCGTGCTCGGCAACACCGGCTCGGGCGGCATGGCCGAGGAGATCGCTCTCGAGGCCGGGCGCCTGACGCCCATCCCGGACGGCATGCCTTTCGACGAGGCCGCCGCCTTCCTGATGACCTACGGCACCTCCTATTACGCCCTCAAGGACCGCGGCCATTTGAAGCCCGGCGAGACCCTGCTCGTCCTGGGCGCCGCCGGAGGCGTCGGCCTGGCCGCTGTCGAACTCGGCGCCGCCATGGGAGCGCGGGTCATCGCCGCCGCCTCGTCCGAAGAAAAGGTGGCGCTGGCCAAGGGGCGGGGCGCGGCCGAGGGCATCGTCTATCCGCAGGGACCCTTCGACCGCGACGGCCAGAAGGCGCTGGCGGACCTCTTCAAACAGGCCGTGGGCCCGAAAGGGGCGGAGGTCATCTACGACGGCGTCGGCGGCGATTACGCCGAGGCGGCGTTGCGCTGCATCGCCTGGGAGGGCAGGTTCCTGGTCATCGGCTTTCCCGCCGGCATCCCGCGCATTCCGCTCAATCTCGCCCTGCTCAAGGGGGCGGACATCGTCGGCGTCTTCTGGGGCTCGGCCGTAGCCCGCGACCGCGCCAGCCACGAGCAGAACGTCCGCGAGCTTCTCGACCTCTACAAGGCCGGCAAGATCCGCCCGCACGTCTCCGAGCACTTCCCCTTGAGCCGCGCCGGCGAGGCGATCGCGCACCTGGCCAGCCGCAAGGCGCTGGGCAAGGTCGTGGTGACGGTGGACTAACTCTCTTCGCTACCCTCGGCGCCAGCGGCCTCGATCGCGCGTTTTCGATGCCGGTGCTATATTAAGGCCATGGCCGTCGCCGCTCGCGTCAGTCCCAAGGACTACTTCAGCCCCGACGAGTGGAAGCCGCTGGTGGCGCGCTCGAACTGGAAGGGCCTGGCCCTGGTCGCCCACGGCTGGGCGGTGATCGGGCTCGCCACCGCCGCCGGCATCTTGTGGCCGATCACCATTCCCCTGGCCGTGGTGATCATCGGCGCGCGCCAGCTGGGCCTGGCCATCCTGCAGCACGACGCCGCTCACGGCGCCTTGCACCCGAACGCGAAGGTCAACGACTTCGTCGGCGAGTGGCTCTGCGGCGGCGGCTTGGCGCGGTATCGCAACTACCACCTGCAGCACCACAAGTACGCCCAGCAGGAGGAGGACCCGGACCTCGTCCTTTCCGCCCCCTTCCCAATCACGCGCCTTTCGCTGCGGCGCAAGATCGCCCGCGACCTCACCGGCCAGACCTGGTTCAAGCAGCGCTTCGGCCCCTTCGTCGACCGGCTCAAGGCCCGCAAGTCCGGCGAGCCGCTGCTCCCGATCGTCGGCGGCGAGATCCGCCGCCAGCGCCGCTGGCTGATCTTCAATGGCGTCGCCATCGCCGGTTTCACCGCGATCGGCTATCCCTGGGCCTGGTTCGCCCTATGGCTGCTGCCGCGGGCGACCTGGTTCCAGTTGATCACCCGCATCCGCAACATCGCCGAGCATGCCCTGGTGGGCCAGGGCGAGCCCGATCCGCTCCGCCACGCCCGCACCACCCACGCCAACCTCATCGAGCGCGCCATCGTCGCCCCGTACTTCGTCAACTACCATTGCGAGCACCACATGTTCATGCATGTGCCGTGCTGGAACCTGCCCAAGACCCGACAGCTGCTGCAGGCCAAGGGCGTGACGCCGCGGATGCTCGGCGCCCCCGGCTATCTCTCCGTCCTCACCGACATCTCCTCTGTCCCGGCCTGACGATTGAGCCGGGGCCGTCGAGCGCCTACCAAGGCGGCCGGTCAGCCCGGAGGGATCTCATGCGCGAGGACGGCAAGATCGACCACGTCGAGTTCCCTGCGGGAGACCTGACTGCGGTCAAGCAGTTCTACCGCGCCGCCTTCGGCTGGAGCTTCACCGACTACGGTCCCAGCTACGTGGCCTTCGGCGACGCCGGTCTCGATGGCGGCTTCGACGCCGACGCGGCCGCGGCTTCGGTCAAGCCGCTCGTAGTCCTTTACGCCCATGACCTCGAAGCCATGGAGGCCAGGGTGCGCGATGCCGGCGGGCGGGTGGTGCGGCCGATCTTCGATTTTCCCGGCGGCCGCCGTTTCCACTTCGCCGATCCGAGCGGTAACGAGCTGGCGGTGTGGTCGGAGGCCTGAATGGCATCGGTTCGTCGTCGTTCCTTTCTCGCCGCCATGCCCGCCGCCGCCGCCGCCTCGAGCCTCCCGGCCCAACCGTTCGCGCCAGGGGGCCTCACCCACACGCCTGACGCCGGCCTGAAGCGGCCGGACATTCATGCCGGCGACCGCATCACCGGGGCCAATTTCGCCAGTCGGTCGATCGCCTGGGGGAGGCACGCCGCCGCGGCCACGGCGCACCCGTTGGCGACCCTGGCGGCCATCGACATCCTCAAGGCCGGCGGCAGCGCCATCGACGCTGCCGTCTGCGCGAACGCCTGCCTCGGCTTTCTGGAGCCGGTCTCCTGCGGCATCGGCGGCGACTGCTTCGCCATGGTCTGGGACCCCAAGGCCAAACGCCTCTTTGGCCTCAACGGCTCGGGCCGCTCGCCGCGCAGCCTCAGCCTGGAGACGCAGCGGGCGAGGGCGCGCAACGGCCTCATCGCCCCCTTCGGCGCCGTGGCCGTCTCCACCCCCGGCGCCGTCGACGCCTGGTGGACGCTGCATCAGCGCTTCGGCCGCAGGCCCTGGGCCGAGGTGCTGGCGCCCGCCATCGAGCTGGCGCGCGCCGGCGCGCCCGTGCCGCAGACGATCGCCTACTACCTCGCCGGATCGCTGCGCCTGTTCTCGAAACCCGATCTGGGCATCGAGGAGACCGCGAACTTCCACAAGGTCTGGGCCCCCGAAGGGCGCACGCCGGCCGAGGGCGAGGTGTTCGCCAACCCCTACCTTGCCCACACCTACGAGCTCATCGCCGCCGGCGGCCGCGACGCCTTCTACGAAGGCGAGATCGCCGACATCATCGACGCCTATTTCCGCCGCATCGGCGGCTGGCTCTCGAAGGCCGACCTGGCCGCCCATCACTCGGAGTGGGTCGAGCCGCGCTCCACCAGCTACCGCGGCGTCGAGGTCTGGGCCCTGCCGCCCAACACCCAGGGCCTTTCCACCCTGCAGATCCTCAACATCCTCGAGACCTTCGACATGGCCGCCTTCGGCTTCCAGTCGACCGCCAGCCTGCACCATCAGGTCGAGGCCAAGCGCCTCGCCTTTGAGGATCGCGCCCGCTACTTCGCCGATCCGGACTTCGCCAGGATCCCGATCGACTGGCTGATCTCCAAGGACTATGCGGCCCAGCGCGCCCGCCTCATCCGCCCCGACCGCATCCTCGAGCCGGTCTTCCCGGGCGAGGCCCCGAGCCATGGCGACACCACCTATTTCTGCTGCGCCGACGCCGAGGGCATGATGGTGTCGATGATCCAGTCCAACTACCGCGGCATGGGCTCGGGTCTTTCGCCTGACGGGCTCGGCTTCATGTTCCAGGACCGGGGCGAACTCTTCAGCCTGAAGGAGGGCTCGCCGAACATCTACGCGCCGGGCAAACGCCCCTTCCAGACCATCATCCCGGGCTTCGCCAGCCGCGGCGGCGAGCCCTGGCTCGCCTTCGGCGTCATGGGTGGCGACATGCAGCCCCAGGGCCAGGCGCAGATCATCATCAACAGTATCGACTATGGGCTGGCGCTGCAGGAGGCCGGGGATTCGCCCCGCTGGCACCACGAAGGGACGTCCGAGCCGACCGGCGAACCGGCGCACGGGACGGGGACCTTGCGGCTGGAGAGCGGCGTCCCGGAGACGACCCGGCGCGGCCTGGCGCAGATCGGCTGGCAGTTCGGCGAGTCCGACGGCAGCTTCGGCGGCTACCAGGCCATCATGCGCCTTCCCGGCCGCTACGGCGCGGCCAGCGAGATGCGCAAGGACGGCGTCGCCCTGGCGTTCTGATCCGACCCGGGGCGAACTTCGAATTCGCCACACTAGGAAAGGAGCGAAGATGACCCGCGAGGAGATGCGCGCCATCTGCCTCTCCTTCCCAGGGGTCGAGGAGGGGACCTCGTACGGCCGGCCCTCGTTCCTGGTGAACAAGAAATTCCTCACCCGGCTGCGCGCCGAGGACGACAGCGTCGTTCTCCTCGAGGTCCCGTTCGACGAGCGCGAGATGCTGATGGAGGCGGAGCCCGAGACCTTCCACTTCACTCCCCACTACAAGGACTATCCGAGCGTCCTGGCGCGCATCGCCAGCCTGCATCCGGGCTCGTTCCGCGCCTTCCTGGAGCGGCGTTGGCGCAAGGTCGCCCCCAAGACGCTGGTCAGGGCCTACGACGCCGAGCAGGCGGGGCGGCCCTAGAACTCCTCGTTGATGATGGAGCTGAAATGGTCGAGGATCTCGGCCATTCCCTCCGCGCCCGGCTCTTCGGCGTCCGTTGAGGCCGGCGCAGCGGCGGCCTGGGCCACGGCGAGCCGGGCGACCACGGCCCCGGCCCGAACCAGCAGCAGTTCCTCGCCGGCGCTGAGGCGTTCCAAGGCCCGGGCCATGTTGGGAGGCAGATCGTCGAGGTCGAGCCGGACCATGGAGCCAGCCTAGCAGCGGAGGGTCTGTCTTCGAAGCCTCGGAGCGGCGTGCGCCGGCGCCGGCTTCGCTGGACAAGGGCCGCGCCCGATCCTACCTAGCGCGCCTCCTGGAGCCCCGTCGTCCGCACACGGGCCCCGACACAGGCGCGCATGTCTCGCATATCCCAGCACGACCGGCGCGGCGCGCGCGGTCCCTCGCAGCGGCAGCTGCGCGCCGGCGAACTCGTTCGTCACGCTCTCGATGAAATCCTTCGCCACGAGAACCTTCAGGACGAGGCGCTCAGCAACGTCTCGATCACCGTCAGCGAGGTGCGCCTGAGCCCGGACCTGAAGAGCGCCGTGTGTTTCGTCGAACCCCTCGGCGGGGAGAACGCCGCTGCTGTCGTCGCCGCACTGAACCGCTCGGCCCGGTTCCTGCGTGGGCGGCTGGGGCACGCCGTGGACCTGCGTTTCACGCCAACCCTGCGCTTCGTCCATGACGAGAGCTTCGAAGCCGCCGCGCGCATGGAGGCGCTGCTTCACGAGCCGCGGCTGCAGCGCGACCTCGACCCTGCCGACGTCGCGCCCGGTCCGAAGGGCCGGCGCTGATGCCGCGTCGCAGGAAGGGCGAGGCGGTCTCCGGCTGGATCAACCTCGACAAACCCGAGGGCGTCGGCTCGACCGAGGCGGTCAATCGCGTCCGCCGCGCCTTCAACGCCCGCAAGGCGGGCCACGCCGGCGCCCTGGATCCGCTCGCGACCGGGGTGCTGCCGATCGCCCTCGGGGAGGCGACCAAGGCGATGCCCGTCGTCGCCGAGGCGGCCAAGACCTACGTCTTTGCCATCGCCTGGGGCGAGACCACCTCGACCCTGGACCGCGAAGGCGAAGTGGTGGCGCGCTCGGACGTGCGGCCCGGCCGCGAGGCGATCGAAGCGGCGCTGCCGCGGTTCGTCGGGGAGATCGAGCAGGCCCCGCCGGCGTTCTCCGCGGTGCGCGTTTCCGGCCAGCGCGCCTATGATTTGGCCCGGCGCGGCGAGACGCCCGAGCTTGCGCCGCGCCAGGTGGTGATCCACTCGGCCCGCCTTCTCGCCCATGGCGAAGCCGAGACCCGGATCGAGATCGTCTGTGGCAAGGGAACCTACGTTCGCTCGCTCGCCCGCGACCTTGCCGAGGTCCTGGGCGCCTGCGCTCATGTCGGGGCGCTGCGCCGCACCGCCGTCGGCCGCTTTGCCGCGGAGCGGGCGATATCACTGGCCTTGCTCGAGGAGCTGTGTCATAGGGGCGCCGCCCTGGAGGCCCTGCTTCCGGTCGAGACCGCGCTGGACGACATCCCGGCGCTGGCCGTGACCGCCGAAGACGCCTTCAGGCTCGCGCAGGGACGTTCGATCGTTCTCTTGCCCCGGCAGGTCGATGCGCTGAGGGAGCGGCTTGCCGCGTCCCGCGCCGTTTCGGCCATGCACGCGGCCAAGGTCGTGGCCTTGTGCGAGATGCGCGCGGGTAGGCTCAATCCCACCCGCGTCTTCAACTATTGAAAGAAGGCCCGATGTCGATCAGCCCAGAAAAAAAGACCGAACTCATCAACACGCACGCCCGCGCCCCCGGCGACACCGGCTCGGCGGAAGTGCAGGTGGCGATCCTCTCCGAGCGGATCGCCAATCTCACCGAGCATTTCAAGACCCACAAGAAGGACAACCATTCCCGCCGCGGTCTGCTGAAACTGGTCTCGCAGCGCCGGTCGCTGCTGGACCACTTGAAGACCCGCCACGAGGATCGATATCAGGCCCTGATCGGCGCGCTCGGATTGCGCCGTTAGCGGCCCTGCCGTTTACCCCCGCCGCCGCCAACGACAGGCCTGGAGGCGGCGGTTCCTGCCCGTTCCCCAACAGAGATGTGGCGCGCGGGCGTTGTCAGCCTGAGGGTTCAACAGCAATCCTCATCCCCGGTCTGTCGCAAATGGAGAGGATCCGCGCCCCGGTCAGAAACCGTTCGCCCCTTATCCGCCCCGTACGGGAATCCGCCCGGCGGGAAAGAAGAAGAAAGACTTCACACGCATGTTCGACATCAAACGCAAATCCATCGACTGGGGCGGCCGCCGCCTCACCCTCGAGACCGGGCGCATGGCCCGACAGGCCGACGGCGCCGTCCTCGCCACCTATGGCGAGACCACGGTGCTGGCGGCAGTCGTCTTCGACAAGGCGCCGCGCCCCGGGCTCGATTTCTTCCCGCTCACGGTAAACTACCAGGAAAAGACGTTCGCCGCCGGCAAGATCCCTGGCGGCTTCTTCAAGCGCGAAGGCCGGCCATCTGAAAAAGAGACGCTCGTCTCGCGCCTCATCGACCGGCCGATCCGGCCCCTGTTCGTCAAGGGCTTCAAGCACGAGACGCAGGTCATCGTCACGGTGCTCTCGCATGACCTCGAGAACGATCCGGACATCGTCGCCATGGTCGCCGCCTCCGCGGCGCTGACGCTCTCGGGCGTGCCGTTCATGGGGCCCATCGGGGCCGCCCGGGTCGGCTACATCGACGGCGAGTACATCCTCAACCCGATCCTCGACCAGGTGAAGGACGGCGGCAATCGGCTCGACCTCGTCGTCGCCGGCACCGACGAGGCGGTGATGATGGTCGAATCGGAGATCAAGGAGCTGTCCGAGGACGAGGTCCTGGGCGCGGTGGTCTTCGCCCACAAGGCCTTCCAGCCGGTGATCGCCGCCATCATCGAACTGGCCGAGCACGCCGCCAAGGAGCCGTTCGAGTTCACCCCCGAGGATACCGACGCCCTGAAGGCGCGCACCCAGGCGCTCATCGGCGAGGACCTGCGGGCCGCTTACGCCATCACCGGCAAGGGCGCTCGCCACGACGCGGTGGGAGAGGCCAAGGCCAAGGCCATGGAGGCCCTGGCCGTCAGCGACGCCAATCCGGAGGGCGTGGATCCGCAGAAGCTCGCCGGCGTCTTCAAGGACTGCGAGGCCGACGTGGTGCGTCGCGGCATCCTCGAGAGCGGCAAGCGCATCGACGGCCGCGGCGTCGCCGATATTCGGCCGATCAGCTGCGAAGTCTCGGTCCTGCCAAGGACCCATGGCTCGGCTCTGTTCACCCGCGGCGAAACCCAGGCCCTGGTGGTCGCCACGCTGGGAACGGGCGACGACGAGCAGTTCATCGACGCCCTGGAGGGGACGTACAAGGAAGCCTTCCTGCTACACTACAATTTCCCGCCGTACTCGGTGGGCGAAACCGGACGCATGAACGCGCCCGGCCGGCGGGAGATCGGTCATGGCAAACTCGCCTGGCGGGCGGTGCGGCCGATGCTGCCGAGCAAGGAGGACTTCCCCTACACCGTCCGCATCGTCTCCGAGATCACCGAGTCGAACGGCTCCTCGTCCATGGCTTCGGTCTGCGGCGCCTCGCTGGCGCTGATGGACGCGGGCGTGCCGCTGCTAAAGCCGGTGAGCGGCATCGCCATGGGCCTCATCCTGGAGAAGGACGGGTTTGCGGTGCTCTCCGACATCCTCGGCGACGAGGATCATCTGGGCGACATGGACTTCAAGGTCGCCGGCACCGCCGACGGCGTCACCTCGCTGCAGATGGACATCAAGATCCCGGGGATCACCGAAGCCATCATGCGCCAGGCGCTCGCCCAGGCGAAGGACGGGCGGCTGCACATCCTGGGCGAGATGGCCAAGGCCATCTCCGGCGCCCGGGCCGATGTCGGCGAGTACGCGCCCAAGATCGAGACCATCACCATCCCGGTCGACAAGATCCGCGAGGTCATCGGCTCGGGCGGCAAGGTGATCCGCGAGATCGTCGCCACCACCGGCGCCAAGGTCGACATCAACGACGACGGCACGGTCAAGGTGGCGGCGCCGGAAGCGGCGAAGATCAAGGCGGCCGTGGATTGGATCCGCTCGATCGCTTCCGAACCCGAGGTGGGTCACGTCTACGATGGCAAGGTGGTCAAGATCGTCGACTTCGGCGCCTTCGTGAACTTCTTCGGCGCCAAGGACGGCCTGGTGCACGTCAGCCAGATCTCCAAGGAGCGCGTCAACAAGGTCTCCGACGTGCTGCACGAGGGTCAGATGGTGAAGGTGAAGCTCCTTGGCTTCGACGATCGCGGCAAGACGCGACTTTCGATGAAGGTGGTCGATCAGACGACCGGCGAAGACCTGACCAAGAAAGAGCCCGAGGCGGCGGAGGCCTGAGCGCTCAGGCCTTCTTCCAGAAGGTCCCGGTGCGGGCGATGCAGCGGCTGGGCAGATCCTTCTCGCCCGCCGCCACGTAGCCCAGCGAGACCATCAGTTCGTCGGTAAGCCTTCGGGCGCTGGGCGCGGCCGCGGGATTGAGCCGGTAGGCCTCGCCGACGCTCGCATGCATGAGCGAGTCGATGCCGGCCAGCGCCGGCAGGCCATCGAGCGTCGCCTCGATGGCCGCGGAGCGCGCCTCGGGCGAGGCCGCGACCTCGCGCATCCGGCTCATCAAAGGGTCGTTGTCCGCCAGCGGCTCGGGCTCGGCGTAGGGCAAGCCCAGCCGCTCGATGGCGCGCGCCAGCTGATTGCCCTCGGCCGAGTGCAGCGACTTGGCGCGTTTCCACACCGCGTGACGCTCGTTCTGGCTGCGCTCGCGCAGCTTGGCTCTCGTCCAGCCGCCGATGAAGACTTCCTGCTCCATGGGCGCCGATTAAGGTGTTCGCAGCCGCCTTCTCAAGCCTTGGCGCTTGCCGACCGCGGCCGCGCCCCCATAAGGCTGCGCCAATGGCCCGATTTGCCTGCGCCGGCCTGCAGCTGGCCTATGACGATATCCGTCCGGCTGCGGGGGAGGCCGGGACCGCGATTCTGGTGCATGGTTTTGCCGCCAATCGCGCCGAGACCTGGCGGCGGCTTTCCTGGTACGCCGCCTTCGAGCGCAAGGGCTGGCGCGTCATCGCCCTGGATCTGCGCGGTCACGGAGAGAGCGACAAGCCGCACGAGCCGGCCGCCTATGATCGCGCCGAAATGGCCGCCGACATCATTCGCCTGGCGGACCATCTTGGCCTCGGGCGTCTGGCCTTGGTGGGCTATTCGATGGGCGCGCATCTGGCCGCCGCGACGGCTGCCGATCACCCCTCGCGCGTCGAACATCTGGTTCTCGGCGGCGTCGGCGCCCGCAGCCTCGAGCGCCGGCCGCTGGGCGATGGCCAGATGACCATGGCGCAGGCCATGCGCGCCGCCACGGCCGAGGACATCGCCGAACCGACGCTCAAGGGCTTCCGCCTGTTCGCCGACGAGCAGGGCGCGGACAGATTGGCGCTCGCCGCCTGCAGCGAGGGACAGGGGCCGGGGCTGGCCGAGAGCCTGGACCGGTTGGCGGCGCCGACGCTCATCGTCGCCGGCGCGCGCGACGAGCTGGCGGGTGATCCCCAGACGCTGGCCGACCGTGTGAGCGGGGCGCGGGCGGTGACGATCCCGGGGTGCGACCACTTCTCGACGACGCCGCACGCTCTCTTCAAAGCGGCGGTGTTCGACTTTCTGGAAGGCTGGGAGGAAGATCCCTGGGAGCCCTAAGGCCGCAACCCGCCTAGGCCATGGCGTAAGGGCCGCCCTTCTCGAGCGAGCGCTGGAACGCCGGCCGCGCGTGCAGACGGTCGACCCAGGCGTCGATCTCCGGGAAGGGGCCGAGGACGCCGAACCGCTTCGCCACCTCGCCCACGAAGCTCAGCTGGATGTCGGCGCCGGTGAGATCCTCGCCAAGCAGGAACGACCTGCCCTTCAAAGAGCCGTTGATGAAGCCGAGATGGTTGGCGATCTCGGAGTCGATGCGCGGCTTCAGGGGCGCGGCCGCTTCGCCCAGCCGCATGGTGTAGAGATTGAGCATCAGCGGCAGCATCGCTGAGCCTTCGCCGTAGTGCAGCCACTCGAGATAGGTCTCGTGGGCGTCCGATCCCGGCGGCGGCGCCAGCTGCCCCTCGCCGGGCCGACGAATGAGTTAGTCGATGATCGCTCCGGACTCGTGCAGCCGGCGAGGGCCGTCCTCCACCACAGGAGATTTTCCCAGCGGATGGACCGCCTTCAGCTCCGGCGGCGCGAGATTGGTTTCCGCATCCCGCTGATACTTGCGGATCTCGTAGGGAAGGCCGAGCTCCTCGAGCAGCCAGAGGATGCGCTGGGAGCGCGAGTTGTTCAGGTGGTGGACGACGATCACTTGGCCGCCCGGCCGGTCCTGTCGCCCGCCAGCACGATCTTGATCTGCGAGCGCATCTGCTGGTCGAGCTTGTCCAACTTCCAGCCGTCGTAGGCGGCGTGGGCGTAGTTGCCCAGGTAGGCGTCCCACAGCAGGCGCGCCATCAGCGGCAGATCGCCGTTGGCCCTGAGCTGACCGCTCTTCACGCCTGCCTCGAGCGCCCGGCCGATCAGCTCGGTCACGGGTTTCTTGGCCAAGCGCTCGCGCACCTCGGCCCCGAGGTCCGGAGACCAGGCGGCGCTGATCGTCGCCTGCAGCAGGGCGATGTCCTTGAGGCGGAAGCGGTAGCCGGCCCGCAGCATCTCGGCGAGCGTTTCCTCGACCGGCGCGTCCGGACGTTTCATGCGGTCGGCGAGCACGCGCTCCATGATCTCGTAGGAAGCGGCACGGTCGGCGAGCACGATCTCCCCGAAGAGCTCCGGCTTGCCGGTGAAGCTGGCGAAGACCGCGCCTGTCGACATTCCCGCCGCCGAGGCAATGTCCCGGATGGTGGCGCCTTCATAGCCACGCTCGGCGAACAGGCGCTTGGCGGACGCGAGAATCTTCTGGCGGGTCTGGCTCTTGGCGAGCGCCCGCTTGTTGGGTCGGGGCGGCGCGGGGGTAGGTTTCGAAGAACGAGGCATGGCGATGTGGGATGGCGTCAAGCCGCGGCGGAAGCAACGAAAAAATTGCGGTGAACACCGGCGGCGCGCGCCGGCGGCCATTTTTCAAGCCGGCCAGCTGTTTTTCGGCGCCGCGCGAGCGGGAGAGCGGCTAATCTCGCCGCATGCGCGACGCCTTCGATGTCCTCGTACCCCTGGCGCTCGCGGCCGTCGCCTTGACGCTGGCTGCCGGCATCTATTCGCTGTTTCGGGGCGGCGATTTCGGCCGCGCCTGGTCGAACAAGCTGATGCGGCTGCGGGTGCTGCTGCAGTTCTGCGCCATCCTCATTGTGATCGCCGCGGTGCTGTTTCGGCATTCCTCCCAATAGGCATCGGAGCCGGCGATGGTGCTGCTCAACCGCATCTACACCCGCCAGGGCGACAAGGGCCGCAGCCGGCTGGCGAACGGCCAGCAGGTCAGCAAGGCGAGCCCCCGGCTCGAGGCCATCGGCGCCGTCGACGAACTCAACGCCCACATCGGTTGGGCTCGCCTCGAGGCCGGCGAGAGCGCCTTGGCCGCCGTGCTCGGTCGGGTGCAGAACGATCTTTTCGATCTGGGCGCAGATCTGGCGACGCCGGCCAAGCGCGCGTCCGGCGAACCCCTGCGGATCATTCCGGCGCAGGTTGAGGGTCTGGAGCGCGAGATCGACGCCCTCAACGCGGAATTGCCGCCGCTCACCTCCTTCATTCTCCCCGGGGGCGGGAGGGCGAGCGTCGCCCTCCATCTGGCCCGGACCGTCTGCCGGCGCGCCGAGCGGCGGCTTGTTTCCCTGATCGAGGACGGGGCCGAAGCGCACTACGAGGCGCTGCGCTACCTCAACCGGCTCTCGGACCTGCTCTTCGTGGCGGCGCGTTCGGCGGCAGCCGGCGGGGACACGCTCTGGGTTCCGGGCGCCAACCGCTGAGCCAGCGCCTCGGCGCCGGCGGTGATCGGCGATCGGCCGGTGAGCCGCCAGATCGGGATCGGCGTGAGGCACTGGCGATCCTTCGAGTCCCACCAGGCGCCCTGGCTCTCGCACCGCCGCGCCGGCATCACATAGAAGACGTCGTAGACCGCCATCGCAGCGGTCGCCGTCAGGAAGAGCGCCAGCACGACGAGCTTGGCGCCGGTGATCCATTGGCCCACGCCTAACTCGGCTCCCTCAAGCTCGCGCGGCGCTCAGGCGCGCAGCCGCACAGTTGGGCCGCTTGCAAACCGTGCGCAAGGCGTTATTGCCGACGGCCACGCCTCGTCAAGGCGCTCCGAACGGCCCCCTCAAGCCGGTGAAACCCATGAAGGTTCTGGTCCCCGTCAAGCGCGCGATCGACTCCAACATCAAGGCCCGGGTCAAGTCCGATCAGAGCGGCGTCGACCTGGCCAACGTGAAGATGTCGATGAACCCGTTCTGTGAAATCGCCGTCGAAGAGGCCGTCCGCCTGAGGGAAAAGGGGATCGCCGACGAGGTGGTCGTGGTCTCGATCGGACCGCCCCAGGCCCAGGAGACCATCCGCACCGCTCTGGCGATCGGCGCCGATCGCGGCGTTCTCGTCCAGACCGATCGCGATCTCGAACCACTGGAAGTGGCCAGGCTCCTCAAAGCCGTGGCCGAAAGTGAGTCTCCTCGCCTCATTCTCATGGGCAAGCAGGCGATCGACGGCGACAACAATGCCGTGGGCCAGATGCTGTCGGCGCTCCTCGGCTGGCCGCAGGCGACCTTCGCTTATCGCATCGAGGTCGAAGGCGATGTGGTGCGCGTCACCCGCGAAGTCGATGGCGGCCTGCAGACCCTCGAACTGGATCTGCCGGCGGTGGTGACCGCCGATCTGCGCCTGAACGAGCCGCGCTACGCTTCCTTGCCCAACATCATGAAAGCCAAGCGCAAGCCCATCGACATCAAGAGCGTCGATGATTTCGGCGGCGCCGCCGCCAGCAGCCTCGCGGTCCTCAAGGTCACCGAACCGCCGAAACGCATCGCCGGCGTGAAGGTCGAAAACGCTGCCGAACTGGTATCCAAGCTGAAGACGGAAGCGGGAGTCTTGTGAGCATGGCGGTCCTCGTCTTCGCCGATCACGACAACGGCGCCCTGCGCGATTCCACCCAGAAGACGGTAACGGCGGCGCGGGCGTTGTCCGCCGATGTCGATGTGCTCGTCGCCGGCAAGAGTGTCGGGGCGGTGGCCGCCGAAGCGGCGAAGATCGCCGGCGTGCGCAAGGTGCTCACCGCCGAAAGCGAGGCGCTGGGCCATCAGATCGCCGAAGCCATCAGCGCCTGCATCGTGCCGCTCATGGCCAACTACGACGCCCTACTGGCGCCGGCGACCTCGGTCGGCAAGAACTTCGCCCCGCGGGTGGCCGCGCTGCTCGGTGTCGCGCCGATTTCCGATATCGTCGCCATCGGCGAGGACGGGTCCTTCACCCGGCCGATCTACGCCGGCAATGCCCTCGAGTATCTGAAATCAACCGACGCCAAGAAGGTCATCACCGTCCGGGCCACGGCCTTCAAGCCCGCCGAGGCGGGCGGCTCGGCGCCGATAGAGGCGGTCGATCCCGGTCCGGGCGCGCCGCACACCCGCTTCGTCTCCGAGGAGATCGTGAAATCCGATCGGCCCGAGTTGGGGGCCGCCAAGATCGTCGTCTCGGGCGGCCGCGCTCTTGGATCGGCCGAGGAATTCCACCGAGTCATCGAGCCGCTCGCCGACAAGCTCGGGGCCGCCGTAGGCGCTTCCCGGGCCGCGGTCGATGCCGGCTACGCGCCCAACGACTACCAGGTCGGGCAGACCGGGAAGGTGGTCGCACCGCAACTCTACGTCGCCATCGGCATCTCAGGAGCGATCCAGCACCTGGCGGGCATGAAGGATTCCAAGGTGATCGTGGCGATCAACAAGGACGCCGACGCGCCCATCTTCCAGGTCGCAGACTACGGCCTGGTGGCCGACTATCGGACCGCCGTTCCCGACCTCATGGCGGCGCTGACCGCTGCGGGTCGGTAAACTTCGCTGCAATGCAGCAATAACTTGGCCGAGGGCCCCAGCGCGCGTATATAGGGCGGCTCTCGGCTCGCCGTCCGTCGTGTTGCGGCGCCGAAGAGACCCGAAGCAGGCGCTCGAGGCGATTGGCATGGCGGAGATCGAGACGGTCGGCGTGATCGGCGCCGGCCAGATGGGCGGCGGGATCGCCCATGTATGTGCGCTCGCCGGCTATGAAGTGTGGCTGCACGACAACGCCCCCGGAAAGGTCGAGAAGACCCTTGCCATCATCGGTCACAACATGGCCCGGCAGGTCGCTCGCGGGATCGTCAGCGATACGGACAAGGATGCGGCGCTCGGCAGGATCAGGCCGGCCGGCGGCCTCGAGGCCATAGGCAAGGCCGATCTGGCCATCGAGGCGGCGACCGAGGACGAGGCGGTCAAGATAGCGATCTTCAACGATCTGGGCCGGCATCTGCGGCCGGAGACGCTGCTGGCCTCCAACACCTCCTCGATCTCGATCACACGCCTGGCCGCCGCCACCGACCGCCCCGAGCATTTCATCGGCCTTCATTTCATGAATCCGGCGCCGGTCATGAAGCTGGTGGAGATCATCCGCGGCATCGCGACGGATGCGCCCACTTACGAAACCGCGGTCGCGTTCGCCCGCTCTCTGGGCAAGACCACCGCCAACGCCGAGGACTTTCCGGCTTTCATCGTCAACCGCGTGCTGGTGCCGATGATCAATGAAGCCATCTACACCCTCTACGAGGGCGTCGGCACCGTCGAAGCGATCGATACCGCCCTGAAGCTGGGCGCCAACCATCCCATGGGTCCTCTGGAGCTCGGCGACTTCATCGGCCTCGACACGGTGCTGTCGATCATGAATGTCCTCAACGACGGCTTGGCCGATCCCAAGTACCGGCCGTGCCCGCTCCTGGTGAAATACGTCGAAGCCGGATGGACCGGACGCAAAAGCGGGCGCGGCTTCTACGATTATCGCGGTGAGCGTCCGGTCCCGACTCGCTGATCGGCCGCGCCCGGAGGAATCTCCAGGTCTGATGGTGCGGTTGATCGAGGGCCTCGCGGAACTCGCCTCCACCTATCGCGTGCTCTACTGCGATGTCTGGGGAGTCATCCATGACGGTGTGCGCGCCTTCCAGGCGCCTTGCGCGGCCCTCATCCGGTGGCGCCGCGAGATCGGGCCGGTGGCGCTGATATCCAACTCCCCCCGGCCCTGCCGCGAGGTGGCCAGGCAGCTGAGGGACATCGGCGTGCCGCCTCGGGCTTGGTCGGCGCTGGTGACCTCGGGCGACGCCACCCGGCGTCTTCTGGCCGAGCGCGCGCCGGGGCCGGCGTGGCGGATCGGGCCCGACCGCGACCAGCCGCTGTACCGCGGTCTGGGTTTGCGGTTCGCTGGCCTGGAGCAAGCGCGCTTCATCGCCTGCACCGGATTGAACGACGACGACACCGAGACACCCGAGGAGTATCGGGAGCAACTCACACGCGCGTCGCAGCGGGGACTGGAAATGGTTTGCGCCAATCCCGACCTCGTGGTGCAGCGAGGCGAGCGATTGATCTTTTGCGGCGGCGCCCTGGCGCAGCTTTACCAGAGCCTCGGGGGCAAGGTGGTCATGGCCGGCAAGCCGTTTGCGCCAGTTTACGACTTGGCCAGCGCCGCAGTGGAGCTGGAGCTGGGCAGGGGCGTGCGAGACGAGGAAGTGTTGGCTATCGGCGATGGACTTGCCACCGATCTTGCAGGCGCGCGAGGTCGGGGCTTGGACGCGCTCTTCATCGCCACCGGCGTGCATGGCTCCTCGGCGCTGACTGCCGAAGGCGAGGTGGATGCTCGACGCGTCGCCTCGATGCTGGCCCGCGCCGGCGAACCCGCCAGGTTCGCGATGGCGACGCTTCGCTGGTGAGCGCCGTGGCCATGTCCAGACCGACCGCCGATGCGCCCTCGGCTATGCGCGCTCTTCATGGATGGAAGGACCTCGCCGCGGATGACCGCGGCGCGTCGGTCGCATTCGGCAACTTCGACGGCGTCCACCTTGGTCATCAGGCGGTGATCGCCGACGCCGCCATGGCGGCGGCCGAGCTTGGCGCGCCTTTGGGTGTGATCAGTTTCGAGCCGCATGCGCGCATGCACTTCGAGCCGGACGCACCGCCGTTTCGGCTGATGACCACCCATCAGCTGGCGAAGACGGTCCAGGATCTTGGCGCCGAGCGCCTATACCTGCTCCCATTCGGAGCTCAGATGGCCGCCTTCTCCGACCACGACTTCGTCCGCGAAGTGTTGGTTCAGGGGCTCGGCGTGCGCCACGTAGCCGTCGGTTTCGACGTCACTTTCGGCAAAGGGCGGAGCGGGGATCCCGAGGCCTTGCGCCGCTACGGTCGCGAGTTCGGCTTCGGCGTTTCGGTGGCCGAGCCGGTGGAAAAGGGCGGGGCGAAGGTCTCGTCGACGGCGGTGCGCGAGGCGTTGCGCGACGGTCTCCCGCAGATGGCGACGGATCTGCTCGGCCGCCCGTTCGCCATCGAAGGTCTGGTCCAGAAGGGCCGTCAACTCGGTCGCAAGCTCGGGTATCCGACGGCCAACGTGCCGCTCGATCACTACGTGGTCCCCAGGTTCGGCGTCTACGCCACCCGTTCCCTGCTGCACGACGGCCGCCGGTTGGCCGGTGTGGCCAACATCGGCGTCAATCCGACGACAGGCGTGGTCGACCCGCGCCTGGAGGTGTTCCTGTTCGACTTCGACGAGGACATCTACGGCGAGATGCTCGAAACCGAGCTGATCGCCTTCCTAAGGCCCGAGGAGCGTTTCGCGACGCTCGAAGCGATGATCGCGCAGATCGGCCGCGACGTGGAAGACGCGCACAAGCGGTTGGCGGCCTAGCAGGCTGTTGAAGAAGTCATTCGCGTTCGCCGACGAAGCCTGAATCGTCGCTGCCGTGGATGAAGAGGTGACCGACGAGGCGTCCAGCGGTCCCCATGGCCGCCCATCCGCGGCCGTTTCCAGGGTCGTCGTCGTTGTCGCCCTCCCAGGAGAACTCGGCGCAAGCGGCGCCATAGCGGACGTCGAGCCAGCCCTGCACGGTTCCGAAGACGAACTCTCCGTCGTGGTCGCTGGTAAAGGTGATGTGGGCTGGCTCGACGAGGTCGAGGTAGTCATTGTCCCACACATCCATCTCGGTAATCCGCCAGCGGCCCGCGAAAGCCTTGGCCAGGGCGGAGGCGCGCCTCACGCCGCCGCCGCCATCAGCTTGGGCAGGCGGACCAGGTTGTAGGCCGCGGCGGCCAGGGCGAAGGCCCATCCGACCCTGTCCTTGCCGCGGAAGCGGCTCTGGCGCTGGCCGGCGACGGTCTTGATCCAGCCGAAGCCCTCCTCGATGCGCTTGCGGATCCTCTGGCTCATGCCGTAGCCGGCGTGCCGGGTGGTGCGCCCGTCGATGGCCGAGCGGCGGCCGTTGTCGTTCTGGGCCACATGAGCGCGCACGTTCATCGAGCGCAGTTCGTTGACGAAGTCCTCGGCGTCGTAGCCCTTGTCGGCGCCCAGGGTGATCGCCCGTGGCCGATCGGCCCTGGGCTCGATCATCGCCAGGGCGGCAATCCGTTCGGCGTGGTCGTCGGCGCCGGTCACGCGGGCGTCCACGATCAGACCCGAGCGGTTCTCCATCAGCGCGTGGCCGATGAAGCACAGCCTGGCTTCCATCCCCGGCCCCTTCTTGTAGAGCCGCGCCTCGGGGTCGCTGGCGCCCAGACCATACTTCTGGCGCAGCATCTCTCGGATCAGTCGCATTGGCGTTCGCTCGGCTGGCATCGGCCCCTCCTCGGCGGAACCGAGGATCGGGCCGACGACTCGGCCCAGCCGTCGAGCGCTCACCCCCGCGGGGTGGCCGGCATCAAATCGGAATCAGTGGCCGACTTCATTCCGGAAGAGGTGGCCGACTTCGTCCGGAACCAGCACCCTGAGCGGCGCGGCCGCCGTGCGCGGCTTCGCCCACACCCGTTATCAGGCCAAGTCGTGGAAGTCCGCCCGCCGCGTCGTCGCCCGCATCGAGGCCACGCCCCTGGGGCTCGACATCCGCTACGTCGTCACCTCGCTGGAGGCGGACAGCCCCGAGGACATCTATGCCACCCTCTACTGCGCCCGCGGCCAGGCCGAGAACCTGATCAAGCTGCACAAGACCCAGCTCGGGAGCGACCGCACCTCCTGCCGCTCGCCCCTGGCCAACCAGATGCGCCTGATCCTGCACACCGCCGCCTACTGGCTGATGCTCACCGTGCGCGACGCCGTCCCCGGGGCCCATGCCCTGGCCGCCAGGGCCGAGTTCGCCACCCTGCGCCTGCGGCTTCTGAAGATCGGCGCCCGCATCCGCGAGACCGCTCATCGCGTCCGCATCGCCTTCGCCGCCGCTTGCCCGGGGGCCGCTCTCTTCCGCCATCTGGCCATCGCCCTGCGATCCGCGCCGCCATGAGCTGCGGGGCCGAGCCCCGCAAACCGCCAAGCCCTCGTCGCAACCCCCATCAGAGATCGCTTCCTCAGAACCCGCCGCGCCCAACTCGCGCAGCAAGAACCCGCGCCCGCCACCTTGCGCGGCCGGCCCCCTCAATCCAACATCATCACCGTGAATAGGACGGGCTAAGCTGGGTCCCCGCACGTCGGGACTGAACATCGAAATAGATGGAGCAAGATGACACCAGTCTGCCGTCAGCAGTTCAGTATTTCGGTACGTTTCCTATCATCTGGGATCGAATATCAATATAATCGATACGCCGGCGGTTATGACGATAAATAGTACGACAGAAATCCAGTAACGAATTGGCTGATCTTTACGATTTACGCCAACGTTTATTAAAATCGACTTTCCTGTAATTAGGGAAAACGCAATTATGGCGAGCATGACGACAATAAGTATGACCGCTCTCGTGATCATAATCAACCGCCGGACCCGCAGTTTTGCTCTACGTTCAGAACGGCCCCAGCCGCGTTGGCCGCAGCGCCTTGGAAGACTCTGAGGGCCTGCTTCCCTACAACGCCAGTGAGGGCTGCAGACGCCAGGTTGCCGAACAAGAAGTCTCTGGCTGTACTAATCAGTGCGTTAGTACCCGCCGCGAGGGCACCCCCTTTTGCATAACCCTCAAGGACGGACCCAACCGACTGGAGGGCTCCGCCGCCTTGAAGGCCTAAAGTGGCTGCGGGGAAGAGGCTCTCGCCACCAATTTCGCTGGTCAGGACCCCGAAACCTCCCACACCTAGAGAGGCCCATTGGACAACGTTCCCGGCACTCTCCAGCTTGCTCCCAATGTCGCTCAGCTCCTGTTCCGCCTGGGTGCAGCCTGGACGTTGCGGCCGTTTGCTTTGCGGCGGGCGGCCGCCTCGTGAATTAGGGGGCCCCCCTCTCACACTGGCCCACGACACCCCGTTGCCGCCTGTGTTCAACCAATTGAAAGTAGGCAAATCCACGGACACCGTTTCGTCGCCACCGCAGGCGATGAACACGCACCCCCACACCGTGACCGGCGCAACATCGAACGCAGCACCTCCCCCATAGCCAGGCGTAGTCGGCACCGCGTTGGAGTCTGGGTCCCAATACATCCCGCTCGGATCGCTCTGGTTGATCGGGTCGTTGCCGGCGTAGGCGTACAGGTTCAGCCCGGCCGCCAGGCCCATCGGATCGACTTGCAGGAACCGGCCCAGCTTGTCCTGGTAGGCGCGGGCCTTGAAGTCGTACACGTGGCCTTCGGGGATCTCGAGCTGGCCGGTGAATCGGTACCGCGGGCCGGCGCCCCAGCCGCAGGCGCCGGGCGAGCCGAACTCCTCGTAGGCGCACATCTTCTGATTGGCGCCGCTGCTGTTGCTCCAGGCCACCGTCGAGCCGAGGTTGTCGGCCTCCAGCCAGTTGGCGGTGGAGGTCCCCGCGCCCGAGTACCACAGCAGCGCCTCGTCCGCGCCGGGGCCGGGGATGCAGCGGTTCAGGATGGTCGAGCCGTTGTATTCGCCCACCAGCATCTCATCGGCGAAGAGGAAGGTGGTCGATGGTCGCCAGCTGGCCCGCGACTATCCCTGGCGTTGCTACCATCAGGAGACGCTATTTCGGATCATTGCTTTATATCTTGTATCAACTACTACAATCACTATTAGGTTGACCAAGAAGATTATCCCGGACGACACAAACGCGACTCTCTCTTCCACTTTTGGTATGCCAAGTTGTACGAGAGATAGGGATGCCATAACCGACAGTCCACTTATAATCGCCATTATACCTTCGATGTTCGACAGTTTAGATATTTTGTTTTTGAATTTATCTGGTATGATTAGCTCTTGACCATCTTGCTCACGAATAGCTCTCGCCACAAACATTGCAACAATGGCGGCAAGGACGAGAGACCAGGGAATGAAACCTGGTATGGTGGTCCATCCGAACGCATAATAAGTAAGCAATATGCAAACGAACCCCAATAAGGCCACAGTCCTAGATTTTTTGGTCGGCTGACGTCTCATCAAATCACCACGTTTAGCGGCATGCACTATCCGGCGCTACTCGGCCAATCGTCTGGTCGATTATTGCGCTCGCGACATCGTGTGCGACCTGGCCAGCTCCCGGGATGCTCGAAAGGCCAGAGGCATTGGTCAGCGCTTGGGTCCCGCCCCAAACCGCTGCCGAGGTGAAGTTTCCTGTTCCAGCGGTACTGAACACTACGGAGAGTGAGCCGGTGAGGGCCGATACGGCTTCCAGCCCACCAGCTCCCATTTCTATGGCACCCGCGAGGGGCGTTCCAGCTCCCAACGTCGAGCCTTCGACCGCGAGACCGGTTACACCCAAGCCTGCGGCCGCGGTGCCTGACCACCGAGAGACGCCGTTCAGAACCTTGGCAGCCTGCACCGCGTTCTGGCATCGCTGCCGATTCTGACTACTCTGCCGCCCGCCCTTGCCGCCTCGTCCGTTCGGTGCTCCGCCCGGTTCGCTGCTCGGTCCCCCGGCGGCTCCTCCGCCAAAACCGACCCCGCCGAAACCAAAGTTATTATTGTTCGACGCGGCTGTGGCGACGAGATCCGGAAACTGGGTAGGCGACGGAGCATAATTACTGGCGCAGGCATAGCACTCTATCACTGCTCCCGGCACGTTAGCGCCGGTGTTGTTTCCGCACTGGTCCCAGCAGACGACGGGAGACTCGTTCTCGTAGTCGTACATCCCGCTCGGATCGCTCTGGTTGATCGGGTCGTTGCCGGCGTAGGCGTATAGGTTCAGCCCGGCCGCCAGGCCCATCGGATCGACTTGCAGGAACCGGCCCAGCTTGTCCTGGTAGGCGCGGGCCTTGAAGTCGTACACGTGGCCTTCGGGGATCTCGAGCTGGCCGGTGAATCGGTACCGCGGTCCGGCGCCCCAGCCGCAGGCGCCGGGCGAGCCGAACTCCTCGTAGGCGCAGATCTTCTGGTTCGCCCCGCTGCTGTTGCTCCAGGCCACCGTCGAGCCGAGGTTGTCGGCCTCCAGCCAGCTGGCGCTGGAGGTCCCCGCGCCCGAGTACCACAGCAGCGCCTCGTCCGCGCCGGGGCCGGGGATGTAGCGGTTCAGGATGGTCGAGCCGTTGTATTCGCCCACGAGCATCGATCCAGCGAATAGGAAGGTCGTCGTCGCCGAGCCGGCGGTGCTGGTGTTCAGCCGGTCGACCGGATCGTAGGTCAGTGTGACGGCCGTCGGCGCGCTACCGCTCAGGAGCCGGTTCTGCAGGTCATAGGTGAAGCTGTGCGTGGTCAGGGCGTCATAGGTGTTGTTGCCCCGGCCGTCATAGGTGCTCGAGTTCGAGTTGATCTGGGCGTACTGGTTGAATGTGTCAGGCGTGTAGGTGTTCGTCCCGGCCGAGGGCGTGGCCGTGTAGCTGTCGTTGTCGACGGCGCGCGTGAGGATCGCGTTCGCCGGATCATAGGCGAGGGTGAACTCGACGTTCGGGCTGCCGCCCAGATAGCTCGAGCATGAGAGCGGCGGGTTGGCCTTGGCGAATGTCAGGCAGAGGTTCGAGAGCCGGTCGGCGCCATCCCACGAGTAAGCGGTGCTGGTGCTGTTCGTGGGCGCGATGGACGTGCGATGGCCGAGGTCGTCATGGGCGTAGGAGGCGAGGCTGGAGCCGTTGGCGCTGATCTGCGTCACGCGGCCGAGATAGTCGAAGGAATAGCTCGCCGCGAGCGCGTTCGCGCCGGTGTCCGGCCAGGTGATGCCGGTGCGGTCGCCGGCGCCGTCGTAGCCGTAGCTCATCGTCTGCCCGCCCGTCGTCTCGGCCGTGAGCCGAGAAAAAGCGTCCCAGGTGTAGGTCGTCGAGAGGCCCCCGGTCTTGGTGTAGGCGACGCTGGTGGGCCGGTTCAGCAGGTCCCAGCCGAAGCTCAGGTTCTGGCTCGAATCGCTGAAGCTCTTGGCGGTCATGCGATTCAGCGCGTCATAGGTCATGGTCACCACGCCGCCGCTGCGCAAGGTGTAGTTGAGGACGTTGCCGTTGGCGTCGTAGCCGTAGCCGCTCGAGAGCGACGGGCCTTCCCAGGTCCCGCTCGTCGGCGGGCAGGCCACCTGAGTAGTGCCCGGAAACTCAATGGCGCAGACGCGATTGAACCCGTCGTACTGATTCGTGGTGGTGTTGCCGTTGGCGTCCGCCGCGCTCGCGACGAGGCCATCGCCGGTATAGGTCAGGGTCTCGTAATTGACCTGAGAGCCGGTGAGATAGCCAGAAGTCACCTGCGTCAGCTCGTCGGCGGCGTCGTAGGAGTACAACGTGACCCTGTCCGGCCCAGCCGAGCCGGTCGTGCCGAGCGCGCATGCCGAGGACGGTGGCGACGAAAAGACCGCGCTGTTCATGCGCACGGCCGCGCAGAGGAGATGATTGGCGTTGTCCCAGGTGTACTGCGACAGGGTGTTGGTCGTGGTCACGCCGCCGGCGTGCTCTGCTCGGTCACCTGTGTCTGGCGGCCGAGTTCATCGTAGGCGATGTTGACCTGCTCGGGCGGCGGCGAGGGGAAGCTCGACATGCTCGACTGGCTTGTCGTGGCGCCGCGGGCGACTTCTGTGATCTGATTGTCGAGGTTGTAGGTCGTCTGCACGGCCGGGTAGTTGCCGTCCGAGCCTTGCGGCCCAATCACGCCGGTGAGGTTGCGGTTGGCGTCCCAGAAGAAGGCGGTGGTCTGGCCTGTCCCGAGGGGGCCGGTAACGCCGGTCACGTTGCCGAAGTTGTCGAAGGCCTGAGAGGTCGTGACGCTTGCCGGCGCGGACGCCGTCAGTGTGGTCGACGAGGAGACGAGTTGCGGCGCGCTGACGAGATAGGTTCCCGTCCCCCCTGTCCCCGTGCCCAAGGCGGTGATCGTCGTGCCGGTCGCGACGCCGGTTCCGGTGACGACTTGGCCGACGGCAAGGGCGCCTGAGGTGACGTGGCTCACGGTCATGGTCGTGCCTGTACTCGAGCATGTCGAGCCGCAGATCGTCCCGCTCACAACGGCGCCGCCACCGGTCGAGGTGGTGGACGAGATGAGGCCGAGGTTGCTCGCCGTCGGCGGGGTGACTGCGCCGGCTTGGTAGGTGAGCGTCACGTCAGTTTCGTCGGACGCGCCGCCGCCACATCCCGTCGCCGGGGGGGTTGATGGACTGGTCGTCGCGCATGCCGACACCCCCGTGAGCATCCACACGAGCGGGCCGGCATTCCAGTTGTCGTTGGCATCGTAGTAGTAGGCCGAGTTCTGGGTGTACGAATAGCGCGTCTCAGGCTGCTGCGAACCGGGCTGGGGCGGATCCACCGCGAGCAGATGCCCGGTGGTGCTGTCCCACGTGTATTTCGTCGTATTGCCGTTCGCGTCCTTGGTCTGGCAGGGCTTGTTCTTCGTCGCTGCGGAATTCTGGGTGCACGGCGACGTGGGATAATAGGTAGCGTACGTCTTGATCGTGCTGAGCGAAGGGCCGGGCGCACCCGCAGTCGGAACCGTGTCGACTTCGATCACATTGCCGCGTCCGTCATAAACGAAGGTCGTCGTGTCGCCGCTTCCGGGTGACTGTCCCTGGGGCCGTGTTATCGTTTGCAGACGGCCATAAGCGTCGTACTGGTAGCTCGTCTTCCGCCCGAGCCCGTCGGTGTCGGCGAGGACCAGGGACGTCGAGAGGTCCGACAGCACGGTCCGAGTATGAGCGAGCGGGTCGGTCACGGTGGTCGTTCGCTGCCCGCCTCCGTCGGAATAGGAATACGTCCACACGCCTGGGCCGGCGCCCTGACCGCGGACGACACGGGCGCTATTACTGATTGAGCCCACGCGCCCGGAGCTGTCATACCCAATGCTCGTTGTGGGCTGGGATGCGTCCGGCCGCTGGATCGCCACAAGCTGCCCGCTCAGGTTGTAGACGAAGAGCGAGGCGCTGCCGTTGGGGTCGGTGACCGTGACCGTGACGCCCGTGGTCTGGGTGGTCGTGGCGTACTTGACGGCTGGCCAGCCGGAAGGCGCGCACCCGCTCACGCTGGGCTTGCACCAATAGTTGGCGTTGTTGACGGCCGTAACCTGGGTGATGGTCTGGAGGCTTACGGGGTCGTAGCTGAAGGCGAGCTGGTAGCCGAAGCCGTTGGTCACCGACGCAAGACGGGTGTCGTTGTTCCCATTGTTGGTGATCGCTTCGTAGTAATAGGTCAGCGTGTTCCCGTCGGGGTACGCGACGCCGACGACCTTGCCGCCGTTGGCATAAGGCAGACCGTAGTAGGCCATCGGGTCGAAGGTTACGGTGACGCCCGCAGCAGTGACATAGGTATAGACCTGGGTCTGGCTGTTCTCCGCGAGGGTCGAACCGCCGCCTTGGTTATTGGTGAACGTGCTGCCCGACTTCGTGAAGCTCTCAGAGGCGCCGCCGAAACTCACCGTGGCGACATTGGTTGTGGAGTTCCAGTTTACGGTGCCGGTCGTATTGTCGGTCCAACCGCTGCTGATGAACGTTCGGACGTAGGCGAGACGGCCCTCGCCCTGGCCGATTGAGACTTGAGGAGTAGCGACGATGAGGTCGCCGGTCGCCAGTTCGACCCCGTTCTGGTCGATGCTTTGGCGTATCGGCGGCGGCCCGGTGATGAGCCCTTGAGCCGAGGCACGGGGCACCGCCGCGTTGACCGCGAAGGCCGCCATCAACAGCAGAGACGCAAGCCGCATGCCGGTCATTTGCCGTCCCACCCCGACGGAGCCCAACCTTCCGGATACTATAGTTGCGAAAAATGTTTAGCTGTGTCAATTCTTCACGTGCGGCGGTGTTTACCGTTTTGGCGCGATCGGAGGGGGATTGTGACTGCAGGAGCTAAGCGCCACAAAAGGTTACAACTATTCGTTGTTTCCGTAACAACTGTTTTCTTTGCGCTCGCGGCGCAGGCCGGGACGGTGACGTACAGATACGACCCGCTCGGGCGGCTGATCAGCGCTCTCTATCCCGTCTCGACCGGCCACACGCACCCCACGTGCGTGGAGTATGGCTACGACGCCGCTGGCAACCGCACTAAGACATCTACGGCGACTGGCGCGACCCCACCCGAGGCGCCGATCGCCATCAACCTTTACGCCTCGGCCTTCAAGAACACGGCGACGACGTTCGACCCGCGTTCGAGCGTGCCCACCTGCGGTTCGCTCACGATCACCGCCGTCGGCACGCCAGGACACGGGACGGCGAGCATCGTCAACAACAACACCGAGATCACCTACACCCCGAGTTCGGGTTGGACCGGCGCCGATTCGTTCTCCTACACCGTCTCGGATGGCGCGAATCCGGCGCAGAGCGGCACTCTGACGGTCACGACGGCGGCCAATGCGATCGGCCCGACGGCTCTGCCGGCGGGACTGATACACGTATTCTACACGCAGGTTGGCCACCCCATTGCGCCCAGCTGGGGCAAGGACATCACTTCCAGCTTTGGCAGTCCGGTTGGCTCCACGACAAACATCACGAGCGTGACTCCGGCTTCCAGCGGAACCTCGAGCTCTACCGCCACCACTGTCAGTTACGCCTACCCCTCGCAGATCCTTGACGGGCAGATCACAGATTCGTTCACCTATACCGTTACCGACGCGCAAGGTAACACCGCAACCTCAACCGTAAACGTCAACTTCATCGTCTCGTGCACCAATTGTTGACTCAAAGAGCTCTGTCGAGGCGGTGTTCGACCCGGCAACACTCACCTCATTGTAAGATCGCTTTCCGAGCCTGCCGCTCGGCCGTCTGGGGCGTCAGCTGCATCTTCTGCGGCCGCTCACCGCCGATCGTGATACGCGTCGCAGCATCGTAGGCGCTGCCGGCCGTTGGACCGGAGCAGTGGCGCCGTTCGAGGGATACGCTCCGGCCTAGTCTGTGCGACCGGGCTTTGATAGAGACGCACCGATGCGCAGGCTCCTCGGGCAAAGGCGAATTAATCGCCCGGCGTGACGCCGCCGGGCTTCCAGCGCGCGCCGGGCCCCTCGAGCTCTTGCCCATCATCCCTCTGGAGCCGTCATGAACGACGACGCCGAGCCGTCGGGGCGCGACTATCGTCCCACGGTCTTCCTTCCGCGAACCGAGTTCCCCATGCGCGCTGGGCTGCCGCAGCTCGAACCCCGCATCCTCGAGCGCTGGGGGGATCTTTACCCGCGACTGCGGCGGGAGCGGCAGGCGCAGAGCGCGCCCCTGTTCGTGCTTCACGACGGTCCGCCGTACGCCAATGGCGCCATCCACATCGGGCACGCGCTGCAAAAGACCCTGAAGGACTTCGTCGTCCGCTCCCGGTTCGCGCTCGGCTGCGATGTCGACTACGTCCCGGGCTGGGACTGCCACGGCTTGCCGATCGAATGGAAGGTCGAGGAAGACCTCCTCGCCAAAGGCCGGCGCAAGGACGAGGTTTCGAAGGCCGAGTTTCGCACCCTGTGTCGCGCCGAGGCCGAGCACTGGATCACGGTCCAGATGGAGGCCTTCAAACGTCTCGGTGTTCTGGGCGATTGGGAGCACCGCTACTCCACGATGGACTACGCTTCCGAGGCGGCCATCGTTGCCGAGTTCCATAAGTTCGTCGCCAGCCACCAGCTCTACCGCGGTTCCAAGCCGGTGATGTGGAGCCCGGTCGAACGCACGGCTCTGGCGGAGGCGGAGGTGGAGTACCACGATCATGTCTCACCCACCGTCTGGGTGAGATTTCCGGTCGCCAGCGGGCCGGGCCCGGCGCAGGGCGCAGCCGTCGTGATCTGGACGACCACGCCCTGGACCCTGCCCGCCAACCGCGCCATCGCCTTCAATCCGCAGATCGAATACGCGCTCTTCGAGATCGAGGGGGTCGAGGAAGGGCTGGCATTCGCCCCTTGGGCGCGCGTTGGCGAGCACATCATCCTGGCGCAAAAGCTGGCGGCGGAGGTGTTCGCGGCTGCGCGCGTGGCGCGCTGGCGCCGGCTTGCGGCGATCGATTGCCGGGGCCTGGTTTGCCGTCATCCGCTTGCCACGCTGGCCGAAGGCTACGGCTTCGAAGTGCCGCTGCTGGCAGGCGCCCACGTCACCGAAGAGGCGGGGACGGGCTTTGTCCACACCGCGCCCGGTCACGGCGCCGACGACTATGCCTTGTGGCTGGCCAGCGGGCGCACGGACATTCCCGAAACCGTCGATGAGGACGGCGCCTACTTCCCGGATGTGCCGCTGTTCGGGGGCCTGAAGGTGCTGGAGACGGAAGGAAAGAAGGCGGGTCGCTTCGGGCCGGCGAACGAGGCGGTCATCGAACGCCTCGTGGAAGCCGGCATGCTGCTGGCCCGAGGGAGGCTGGAGCACAGCTATCCACACTCCTGGCGATCCAAGGCGCCGGTGATCTTCCGCAACACGCCGCAATGGTTCATCCGCCTGGACGAGCCGTTGGACGACCCCGTCCACGAGGGCCGAACTCTGCGGCAGACGGCGCTGCAGGCTATCGACGCCACCCGGTTCGTCCCGGAATCGGGCCGGGCGCGCATCCGCAGCATGGTCGAGGGCCGGCCCGACTGGCTGGTGAGCCGGCAGAGGGCGTGGGGCTCGCCGCTGGCCATCTTCGTCGATCGCCAGACCGGCCGGCCCCTTCACGATCCGGCAGTCAACGAGCGGATCGTCGCCTTGATCGACGCCGAGGGGGCCGACGCTTGGTTCTCGAGGCCAGCGTCCGACTTTCTCGGCAACGAACACGACCCCGGCGCCTACGAGAAGGTCGAGGATATCCTGGACGTTTGGTTCGACTCCGGCTCGACGCACGCTTTCGTGTTGGAGGGTCGACAGGCTTCGCGCTGGCCGGCGGATCTTTACCTCGAGGGCTCCGACCAGCACCGCGGCTGGTTCCAGTCATCCTTGTTGGAGGCCTGCGCGACACGCGGTCGAGCCCCGTACGAAGCGGTTCTCACCCACGGCTTCACGATGGACGAGAACGGCGAGAAGATGTCGAAGTCGCTGGGGAACGTCGTCGAGCCGCAGGACGTCATCCGCCAAAGCGGCGCCGATGTGTTGCGGCTGTGGGTGGCGCTTACGGACTATGCCGAAGATCAGAGGATCGGCGAGACCATCCTCAGGACCACCACCGACGCCTACAGGAAGATCCGCAACACGCTTCGCTATCTGCTGGGCGCGCTGGCGGATTTCCGCGACATGGAGCGAGTTGAACAGGACGCCATGCCGTCGTTGGAAAAGTACGTGCTGCACCGTCTGTGGGAACTCGATGGCGCGGTTCGGCAGGCCTATGACGACTACGCCTTCGCCGACGTGGCCCGTCCGCTGGCGGATTTCTGCTCCAAGGATCTGTCGGCGATCTATTTCGATATCCGGCGCGACGTCCTCTACTGCGACCGGCCGGACTCGCTGCGCCGACGCGCCTGCCGCACGACGTTGGACCTTATCTTCGAGCGGCTGACCGCCTGGCTGGCGCCGCTCGTCCCGTTCACCATGGAAGAGGCGTGGGACAGCCGTTTTCCCGATGACGACCTCAATGCCCTGCGCGTCTTCCCGCAGACGCCGGCCGAATGGCGGGACGAAGCGGAGGCGCAGCGGTGGGCCATGGTCCTGTCCGTGACCGAGGTGGTCACCGGCGCGCTGGAGGTGGAGCGGCGGGAGAAGCGCATCGGCGCCGCGCTCGAGGCTGCGCCGGTGATCCATCTTGCCGATCCTGCTGTCCTGGGCGCTTTCGAAGGGCTGGACCCGGCCGAGGTTTTCCGCACCAGTCAGGCGCGCCTTGTCCCGGGCGAAGGGCCGGCCGCGGCATTCCGACTGGAGGGCAAGCCCGGCGTCGCCGTGGAAGCGCTGAGGGCCAAAGGGCGCAAGTGCGCCCGGTCTTGGCGCGTTCTCGAAGATGTCGGCGCTGATCCCCGCTATCCCGACCTGTCGCCCCGGGACGCCGACGCCGTCGCCTGGTGGGACGCCAGGCACGCATGAGAGCCAGCGTCACCCGGCCAGGCTCTGTCGCCTATCTGCTCGCCGCGGTGGTCGTCGCCGCCGACCAAGCGACCAAGTTCTGGCTGGGCTCCGTGTACCATCTCGGCGAGCGCGGCGTCGCGCCTCTGCTCGGGCCGATACGCCTGCATCTGATCTGGAATCAGGGAGTCAGCTTCGGCTTCTTCCAGGACTATGCCTCCTGGACGCGATGGGCGCTGGCCTCCTTTTCCCTTGCCGTAGCCATCGGCCTCGCCTTCTGGGCGCGACACGCCAAGCGGACGCTGCTCGGGATCGCCGCCGGCCTTCTAATGGGTGGGGCGCTGGGAAACCTCATCGACAGGCTGCGGGATGGCGCTGTGATGGACTTCATCGACGCCACCCGCCTGCATTTTCCATGGGTGTTCAACATCGCCGACAGCGCTATCACCGTCGGTGTGATCCTGCTGCTCCTGGACAGCGCCGTCGCTCCTGGCGAGGACCGGAGGTGAGCCGTTGGCGACCGGCGCGCGGATAGGGTATCTGGGGCTCGAGCGGGCGCGGGGGTGTGTTCTGCTAGCATCAGAGGATTGACTATGGTTCGCGACAAGGTGGTTGCAGCGCTGGTGCTGACGGCCGCCGCGGGCATCCTCGCTTCTTGCCAGTCCGCCTCGCGCGCCCTGGGGATGTCGAAGATTTCGCCCAACGAATTTCTGGTGGTCTCGAAAGCCCCGCTGGTGCTTCCGCCCGACTACAGTCTTCGCCCGCCCGCTCCGGGTGAGCCACGGCCCCAGGAACTGGAGCCGGAAAGCGCCGCGCGCCAGGCGCTTCTGGGTCAATCCGAAAACGCGATTCAGGACGAAGGCGAGCGGTTGCTGGTCAGCAAGGCCGGCGGCGACAAGGCCGATCCCCTTATCCGCTATGTGGTCGACGACCAGTTTGGCAACCTTGCCCACAAGGACGCGGGCTTTGCGCGCTGGGTGATGTTCTGGCGCAAGGGCCAGCCGCCGTCGGAGGCTGCTCAAGCCTCCGCCGCGGCCAATGCTTCGAACCCGGTAAACGCCTCGGTCGAGGCGCAGCGCATAAAGGAACTGACCGGAGACCGGCCGGTCGTGATCGCCCGTCGTCCCGACTCGAAGATCAAGCTTCCCGGCCTATGAGGCCCCGGCGGTCTTGATAGCGCCCAGCCGGCGAATGGCGCGGCGTAGCGGCGCGGCGCTCTTCGCATAGTCGGGCCACGGCTTTGACTTCGCCGCCTGGTCGCGGGCGAGGCGGAGCGTGAACCGAAGCGGATCGAGGCCGGGTTTCACCTCGCCCCAGTGCACCGGCATTGACACCGGCGCGTTCGGCCGCGCCCGCGGCGAGAACGGCGCAACGGCCGTAGCCATGCGATCGTTGCGCAGATAGTCGAGGAAGATTCTTCCCGTCCGCAGGCGCTTGGCCATGGTGAGCAGGTAGGCCGTGGGGGCGTCGGCGGCCATGCGCGCGCACACCTCGCGAGCGAAGGCTTTCGCTTCGGGCCATCCAACCTCGTCGCTCAGCGGCGTAACCACATGCAGCCCTTTGCCGCCGGTGGTCTTGCAGAAGGCGGCGAGGCCGAGGCCTTCAAGGCGCGCTTTCATTTCCAAGGCGGCCTCGATCACCTCTCCGAACGCGACATCCGGCGCCGGGTCCAGATCGAACACGAGCCGGCCCGCGGTTTCCGGCTTGTGAGGCTGGCAGTTCCATGGGTGGAGTTCGACAGCGGCGGTCTGGGCCACGGCCGCCAGACCCTCTCGACGGTCGATCTCGACGTAGGGCAGGCGGTCCCCCCTGACGGTGACGAGCTCGATCAGGTTCGAGGCGCCCTTGCCGGCATGCCGCTGGAAGAAACGCTCGCCTTCGATGCCCTCGGGCGCCCGAATGAGGGAGCACGGGCGTCCCTCGATGTGTGGCATCAGCCAGTCCGCCACGCTCTCGAGATAACGCGCCAATTCGAGCTTGGTGATCGGCGCGCCCGCGCCGTCGTCGGGCCACAGAGCCTTGTCCGGATGCGTGATCGTCACGCCCATGACGCGATTGTCCCCGGCCGACGGCCGCTCCAAGACGACTTCGGCGGCCGGCTTGTCCTCGCGCAATCCCTTGAAGGCGGCCTGGCGCAGCAGCCCGTCGGCGGTAAATCCGGCCGACTCGACCTCCGCCACCAGCACGGGGTCGACCCAATGCGCCTTCGCTCCTTTGGGCAGTGGGACTTTGGCGTTTTTTGGAAACGGCGAAGTCGCGGCGGCGTGGGCCTCGAGCGCGGGGATCAGATCGCGGAGTTTCTCGCGCCCGAACCCCGTGCCTATCCTCCCTGCCGGGAGGAGTTCGCCATTGCGCCAGGCGGCCGCAACCAAAGATCGGAAGGCGCCGCCGGTCGTGGTCCAGCCGGCGATCACGACTTCCTGGCCGGCCCGACATTTGGCCTTGATCCAATCGTCGCCGCGCCCCGAGAGGTAGGGCGCGTCCAGGCGTTTGCTGACGACGCCCTCCAGATCGAGGCTGCAGGCCGACTTCAGCACCGCCTCGCCGCCGGTCTCGAAGTGGTCGACGTAGCGGATCGGCCCCTTAGAGACCGGATCGAGCAATTCCCGCAGCACCCGCTTGCGCTCGCGAAGCGGGAGCTGGCGCACGTCCCGACCACCGGCGAACAGCGCGTCGAAGACGAAATAGGCCAGGCCTGCGGTCTTCTTCGACGATAGTGCGGCCTGGAGGTCGCTGAAGCTCGGGACACCCTTCGGTCCCAGAGCCACGATCTCGCCGTCGACAAGGCAGTCAGATAGCGCCTCGGCGGCGCGCGCGATCTCGGGAAACCTGGAGGTCCAGTCGAGACCCTTGCGGGTCAGCAGTCGCGCGCGCCCTCCCTCGACGCGCAGCTGCATGCGGTAGCCGTCGAACTTGATCTCGTGAACCCAGCCGACGCCGGCCGGCGGGCGGTCCTTCAGCCGGCATAGCTCGGGCGGGACGAAAGCTGGTATATCGGCCGCTGCCGCCGCTTTCGGCCGACGCCGCCTCCCCGGCTTAGCCCGGTTCGAACTCCACACGGCATCCTTCGCGCCCGGCTTGTCGCCGATAAATGGTTGCGGCGGGGGCCCCTTACCGGCAGCGATCTGGGCCATGGTCCTGCCGGAAGCGACCGAGCGATCCTGGGTCCCGACGCGCTCGCCTTCGCCCGGTCGCGCTGCAGCGTCGCGGTGCTTTATGAGCAGCCAGTTGGTCCGCTTGGAGCCTTTGTTCTTGAGGCGCACGAGCACCCAGCCGCCATGCAGCCGCTCGCCCTCGAGGACGAACTTCAACTCGCCCTTGGCGAGCGCCTTTCGGGGATCGCCGCCCTCGGGCGCCCACAGGCCCCGATCCCATAGCTGCACTGTCCCGCCGCCATATTCGCCTTCCGGTATGGCGCCCTCAAAATCCCCGTATTCGAGCGGATGGTCCTCAACCTCGACCGCGAGCCTTTTGTCGGCGGGATCGAGCGAGGGCCCGCGCGTCACCGCCCAGGATTTGAAGACGCCATCCAGCTCCAGGCGCAGGTCGTAGTGGAGCCTCGTCGCGTCATGTTTCTGGATGACGTAGCGGAGCCCTCCGGCGTGGGAGCGGCGCACTTTGCCGCTCGGCTCCGGCGTCCGCTCGAAGTGACGCTTGGCGCGGTAATTCGCCAATTTCGGGCGCGCTGATCGTTGGGGGTCCATCCATCGCCTCTCGAAGGATCGAGCGCGTCGACGATTCGATCAGCGGCAGCTTGGGCTGGTGAGAGGACCGAAGAGCCTCGACAAAATTATCTCTCCAGGCCGTCACGTCGTTTCGCCTTACGCCCTCCATCAAGGCTTTCCAGCGTCCGACCCGCTCATCCCGTTCCATCGACAGAGCCGTATGCAGAGCTTCGGAGAGCTCCTCGCGGCTGAAGGGGTTGACGATCACCGCCTCGCTCATCTGCCGCGCGGCGCCGGTGAAGCGTGACAGGATCAGGACCCCGGGATCATCCGGGTTTTGTGCGGCGACGAACTCCTTGGCCACCAAGTTCATGCCGTCGCGCAGCGGTGTGACCAGGCACACGCGGGCGGCGCGGTATACGCCGGCGAGCTCGTCGCGATTGAAGCTCTGATGGACGTGGCGGATCGGGGCCCAGTCCATGTCGGAGAAGGCCCCGTTGATGCGCCCGCAGAGCGTGTCCACGCGCTCTCGCAGGTCCTGGTAGGCTTCCATCTCGCCCCGGGAGGTCGGCGCCACCTGAAGATACAGCACCTCGCGGTGGTATTCCGGATGGTCCTGCAGGAAGCGCTCGAAGCCGAGCAGCCTTTCCTCGAGCCCTTTGGAGTAGTCGAGCCGGTCGACGCCGACGATCAGGGACCGGAAGACGCTGTGAGCGGCCATGCGGTCATAGGCCTGATCGGCGGCGCTCGAGCGCGCCAGTTTCTGGAACGCCTTCGTGTCCAGCCCGATCGGAAACACCTGCGCTCGCAGACTGGCGCCGAACGCTTCCAGCCGGCCATCGGCGGCCCATCGGCCATCGGCTTCGCCGAGCACATAAGATTCGAACGCCCAAAGCCATTCGTCGCTCTGGAAGCCCACGAGGTCGTACGAGAACAGAGATTGGACCAGCTGGCGATTGCGGGGGAGCGTCGTCAGCAGCTGCGGCGCCGGCCAGGGTATGTGGAGGAAGAACCCGATCGGATTGGCAATCCCTAGTCGGCGCAGCTCCCGCCCGAGCGGGATCAGGTGATAGTCGTGGACCCAGATGAGGTCTCCGGGCTCCACGAGGGGGGCGAGCGCTTCGGCGAACCGGCGATTGACCCGCTCGTAACCTTCGCTGAACGAGCGGTCGTACGCGGTCAGGTCGATGCGATAGTGGAACAGCGGCCACAAGGTGCCGTTGGCGAAGCCATTGTAATATTCCTCGTAGTCCGCCTCCTCCAGGTCGAGGGTGACGATCTTCAGCCGATCGAAGCTCCGGCGGCGCAGCTTGCCAGCGAACTTGGGGACGACCTCGCCGCTCCAGCCGAACCAGAAGCCGGAGTAATCTTCCAGGGCGCCCGCGATCGCCACCGCCAACCCGCCCGCCTGAGCCTCTCCTGGCGGGTCTGGGGGAACGACGCGGTTCGAAACCACGATCAGCCGGCTCATCGGACCGACCTCCAGGGGCGGCTCAGCAGCACCGCACAGTTTATCATGCCCACCAGCGAATAGGTCTGCGGATAGTTCCCCCAAAGGGCGCCGTCGGTCAGGCTGACATCCTCCGAAAGGAGCCCGGCATGATTACGCCGGGCCAGCATCTCCTCGAACAAACGGCGCGCTTCATCGGTTTCGCCGATCAGGTGAAGGCCTTCGATGAACCAGAAGGTGCAGAAGTTGAACGCTGTCTCGGGCAGGCCGAAGTCGTCCGGACGATCGTAGCGCAGAAGGTTCGAGCCGCGCCGGAGCCGGCGCTCGATGGCGCGGAGGGTGCCGCGATTGCGCTCGTCGTCGCTGGTGAGGAAGCGGAGGTCGACGAGCTGCATCAAGCTGGCGTCGAGTTCGTCGCCCCCGAAGGTGGCGGCGAAGTGCTGTTCCTTCTCGTTCCAGGCCTTTTCCTCGATGGCGGCGCGGATCACCGCGGCCCGGGCGTTCCAGAAGTGCGCCCGGTCTGAAAGCCCGAGCTTGGCTGCGGCGTTGCCGAGCCGGTCGCAAGCGGCCCAGCACATGGCCGCCGAATAGGTGTGAACCGCGGCGCGCGTGCGCAATTCCCAGGGACCGGCGTCCGGATGATTGTAGATGCGGAAGGCGCGGTCGCCGACCTTCTCCAGGGCCTCGAAGTCTTCGAGCGTGGCCGGCCGCAGGAGCCGCTCGTCGAAGAAGGCCTGTGTGTTCGAGAGGACGATCTGGCCATAGACGTCGTGCTGCACGTGCTCGAAGGCCTGATTGCCGACCCTGACCGGGCCCATGCCGCGGTAGCCGGGCAACGTGTCTATGATGCGCTCGGTGAGCGTGGGCTCGTAGCCGACGCCATAGACCGGCTGGATGCGCCCGCCGCCGGCGACGTCGGCGACGTTGCGCAGGTAACCGAGATAGTTCTCCAGAATGTCGGCTGCGCCGAGCCGGTTCAGCGCCTGCACCACGTAATAGGCGTCGCGGATCCAGCAGTAGCGATAGTCCCAGTTGCGGCCGCTGTTCGGGGCTTCGGGGATGGAGGTCGTCAGGGCGGCGACGATCGCGCCTGTTTCCTCGTACACGCACAGCTTCAGGGCGATGGCCGCACGGATCACCGCCTCCTGCCACTCCAGGGGCACCGAGAGCGTCCGCACCCATTCGCGCCAATAGCTCTGGGTGTCGGCAAGCATGCTCTGGGAGGCGGAAAACACCTCGCCTTGGAAGGGTTCGTCGGGTCCCAGGAAGAGTGCGATCGGCCGCTCGAGCCTGAAGGTGCGCTCCTCGACGATGTGCGATACCGGCGCATTGGTGGTCAGGCGCAAGGTCGTGGCCGTCGTCACGTAGCGGATGTGGTTGGAGCCGGTGGTGATCCGGGCGGCCGCAGCGCCCCATTCCGAGGTCGGGCGCAAGCGAATGCTGATCCTTGGGGCGCCCTGCAGCGGCCGGAGCAGCCGGATGAAGGAGGTAGGCCGATAGCCGCGGTCGTAGAGGCGGAATCGGGGCGCGAAATCGAGGATCTCCAGACTGGCGCCGGCGTCGTCGGCGACCTCGGTGCGCAAAATGGGGGTGTTGCGCAGGTACTCCTGGCGCCAATCCTGCGCGCCCGCCGGCGTTATCGCCCACAGGCCCTGGGCGTCCGGGTCATCCGCCTCGCGGCCGGCGAGCAGGCTGGAAAAGAAGGGATCGCTGTCCACCCTCGGGGCGCAACACCAGACGAAGCGCGCCTGCCGGTCCACCAGCGCGCTGATGGCGCAGTTTCCAATCGGAGCGAGGTCGAGCGTATGCGTCACTGCGACTCCGTGGCGAGCGCCTCCAGCCAGAGCCGGACGCTGGCCACGTCCGCGAGCGCGTAGCGGGCGAGCGTGGGCCGCCGCGCTCCGACGATGATCCCGGCCCCGTCAAGATCCTGGGCCGCGGCGAATCCAGGCTCGTCGGTCAGGTCGTCACCGAGGAAGATCGGCCGATGGCCGGCGAACGGCGCCTCACGCATGAAAGCGCGCACGGCCTCGCCCTTGTCTGGGCCGCTCGGGCGCAGTTCGGCGACCATGTCGCCTTGCTGCTCGCGCAGGCGATAGCGTCGTGCAAGCTCGCGCACCAGTTCGTGAGCCGCCTTGCCCTGGTCGGGAGCGCGGCGATAGTGCAGCGCCACGGCCACGCCTTTGTCCTCGACGATCAGCCGCCGATCCCGTCGGGCGAAATCGAGCATCTCCTTTCTGGCCGCCTCGAGCCGCGGCTGGCGCACCTCCCCGACGACCGCGCCCTCGACTGATCGGCGCACCAGCCCGTGCACCGCCGCGACCGCGGGCACGACACCCTCGAGCACGCGATCGACGTCGGCCATGGCGCGGCCGCTGACGACGGCCAGACGCCCTTGGAGGACCTGGCCCAAGCGGTCCAGCAGCTGTCGCCGCCGCGGGTCGGGACCGACGGCGCGCGGTGTCTGCTCGATCGGCGCCAGGGTGCCGTCCAGATCGGCGAAAAGAGCGATGCGCGCCGGGTCGAAGATAGGCGGCGAGGGCAGGTCGCCAGTGGCGGCGCCGGTCCGGCGGGCCCCCGAAGCCAAGGCGCTCATCCTTCGAGGACCACGGAAATCGAGGCGTCGGAGCTCGGTCCGGGGGTGACCGCGACGCTGTCTCCCAACCGTTGCAGCCTCAAGGCCACCCGCGCCTGCCCCAGGGCGAGATCGTCGATGGCCAGATGGTCGACACCGTCCGGCAGCCTCGGCCGGACCAGCCGCACTTCGCGTTTGGCGCTGTCGATCGAAAGACCCAGGCAGGCCTGCAGCATCATGAATGTCGATCCGGCGGCCCACGCCTGCGGCCGGCAGGCGACGGGGTAGGCGATGGGCGGCTCGGTTGCTTCGCGCGCGAAGCCGCAGAGAAGTTCCGGCATACGCATCTGGAAATGCTTGGCGGCCTCGAAAAGATCTCCCAGGATCTTGGCGGGACCTTGGCGCTCTCCGTAACGCGCCATGCCCGCGACCGCCAGGCCGGTGTCGTGCGGCCAGATCGATCCGTTGTGGTAGGACATCGGATTGTAGCGGATGCTGCCGGCGGCCAAGGTCCTGAGGCCCCAGCCGCTGTCGAAGCGGTTCGAAAGCAGCCGCCGGGTCGCGCGCGCCGCCCGTGGGGCCGAAGGCAATCCCAGGAACAGCAGATGCCCCGGGTTGGAGGTCAGGGCGCGGCAGAGCTCCCCATCGCCATCGATGGCCAAGCCATAGAAGCCCCGGTCCTCCATCCAGAACCGATCCTCCACCAGCGCCCGCGTCGCCTCGGCCCTGGCCTCCCAGGCGACGGCATCGGGGCAGGCGCGAGCGCGGCCCATGGCGGCCATCGCCCGCCAGGCGGCGTAGGCGTATCCCTGGACCTCTACGAGGGCGATCGGCCCGCTGGCGAAACGGCCGTCGTCATGGAAGACGGAATCGATGCTGTCCTTCCAGCCCTGGTTTGCCAAGCCGCTCTGGGTCCCCCGGACGTAGTCGATCATGCCGTCGCCATTGGAGTCGCCGGCCTCCGCCATCCAGCCGATCGCAGCCAGCAGGCTCGGCCACAGCTCGTCGATGAGGCGCTTGTCGCCGGTTCGTTCGAAGTAGGCCCCTGCCAGGGCGACGAACAGCGGCGTGGTGTCGACGCCGCCGTAATAGAGGCCAAACGGCACCTCCTTGAGGGCCGCCATCTCGCCGCGCCGAGTCTCGTGCATGATCTTGCCCGGCGCCGCGTCCTCGAAGGCAGAGGCGGCCCGCGCCTGCCGGCCCGCCAGGTACCGGAGCACCCCGGCGGCCAAGGACGGCTCCAGCCAGAGCATCTGCCAGGCCGCGATGATGCCGTCACGGCCGAAGGGGGTCGAGAACCAGGGGATGCCGGCGTAGGGGTAGGGACCAGTCGGCAGGCGTGTCGTCAGCACCGCCAGGTCGGCGCGGGACTGGTCGAGCCAAGCCTGGAAAGCGCCGTCGGAGGCGCGCACCCGCGCGCCCTTCTCGCGCGACTCGCGGACGGAGCCGCGGGCGCCCGCCAGCGCTCGGTTGAAGCGTTCGCGCGACGGCGGTTCGCCCTCCTCCGCCCCGGCTTCGAGATAGAGGCGCAGGGTCTGCCCCGGCGCCAGGGTGAACATGAACTCCGCCTTGTGCGGCCCCATCCGCCACGGCGGCTCGGAGAACGCCAGCACCGAACGGCGCTCGACGCCGTCCAATCCGCGATAGCCGAAGACGACGTGGCGGCCGTTCGCCTGCGCCTCGTGATCGGCGCCGCGGGCGGCGCGCCGGATGCCGCGGACCTCGAACATGTCGCGGAAGTCCGCGGCGTAGTCGAAGCTCAGCGGCGCCATCACCTCTTCGAGGGCATAGTTGGTGAGGCGGACACGTTCGTAGAGCCGCATCTGATAGAGGCAGCGCTTGCGTTCGACGTGGAGGATGCCGCGCGGCGCGGCCGTTCCCCCTACCGGCGGCAAGGCGTGGTTGGCGCCGTGGACGGTGAACACCGCGCCATCCGGGGAAAGCGCCGAACTCAGACGCGAGAGCCGCAGGCCGCCCAGCAACAAGCGCAGGCGCGACAAAACCCGGGTGTCGTCGATGAACAGTCCGTAGGCGCCGCCGCCGATGTCCCCCCACGGGTCGCAGACCAGGAAGGAGTCCAAGCTCTTGATGGAGACCGCTTGGTCCAGATCGCCGGTCTGGGCCGCCTCGTCGGAGTCCAGGCGCGCGGGTCCAGCGAGGTCGTCCATCAAACTCGGTTTAGAGAATCGGAGACGGAACGGCGGATTTGTCTTCCCGGGCGCCGAACGATGCAAGCGGCCGCGCCGCGGTCCGATCGCGCAACACTATCGTCCGGGCCGACTTGGCCAAGCGCTCCGAATAGATGTCGAGATAGTTTCGCGCCATCACCGCCGAGGTGAAGCGGTGATCGAAGCGGCGCCGGATTTCACGACGGTCCAGGCTGCGGGCGCGGTCGATCGCCGTCACCGCTTCGGCCTCGCCGCCGACAAGGAATCCCGATCGACCATCTTCGACCACCTCCTCGGTGGAGCCGCAGCGGTAGGCGATTACCGGAGTCCCGCACGCCATCGCCTCTATCATCACCAGGCCGAACGGCTCGGGCCAGTTCACGGGGAACAACAGGGCGTCGGCGCCTCCGAGAAAATCCGATTTGTCGGCCTCGCCGATCTCGCCGATGTATTCGATCAGCGGATGATCGAGCAGCGGCTGCACGCACTCCTCGAAGTAGACCTTGTCGGCCGGGTCGACCTTGGCGGCGATCTTCAACGGCACGCCGGCGCGCTTGGCGATAGCGATCGCCCGCTCGGGGCCCTTCTCCGGTGAGATTCGACCGAGGAAAGCGAGGTAGCCACGGGGAGCGGCGCTGAACCGGTGCAGGTTGGTCGGCAGGCCGTGGTAAACGGTGCCGGCCCAGTTGGCGAAGGGCAAGTGCCGGCGCTGGGCGTTGGAGATCGACACCACCGGAAACTGGCGCCAGCGGCGATAGACCTCCGCGATGTCCGCGAGGTCGAGCCGGCCGTGCAGCGTGGTCAGGGTTCTGCCCGGCATGTCCTCGAACATCGGGAAATGCAGCATGTCGGTGTGGAAGTGGATGAGATCGAAGCGGTCCTTGCGGCGTCGGACCTCGGCGAGCATGGAAAGGTGCGCCGCCAGATCGGATTTCAGCGGCGTCGGGTCGAGCCGGATCGCCTGGGGGCGCGCCGCGAACAGTTCGGCGCTCGCGCTCGAGCCGCCGGCCGCAAACAGAGTGACTTCGTGCCCAAGTTCGGTGAGCGCGTCGGCGAGATAGGCGACGACCCGTTCGGTGCCACCATAGAGCTTCGGCGGGACGGCTTCGTATAGCGGTGCGACCTGGGCGATCCTCATAACGCTACGCTCTCTCTCCCTAACCTTCGGGCCCTGGCCACCGGCGATGTGCGGCTCCCCCCACTTCGCCCCTGTTGACAGAGTCCACAAGCCCCCGACCGGTTCCATCACGATGGTATTTCAAGCGGGCTCTTGCGGTCGTGTAAGATATATCGTACATAGGATGTATCTTAGACCATTGGAGACATTTCATGTTTCGACACCATCACCGCCGCCACGACTCCGGGGTCACAGCCGCCGACTGGACGCGCGGTCGCCACTTCCGCGCTCGCGCCGAGCGTTTTTTCGATCACGGCGAACTGCGGCTCGTCATCCTCCGGCTCCTGGCCGAGGAGCCCCGCCACGGCTATGAGCTGATCAAGGCCATCGAGGAGAAGGTCGGGGGCGCCTACAGCCCAAGCCCGGGCGTGGTCTATCCCGCTCTCACCATGCTCGAGGAAATGGGCCTCATCGCCGGCGAAGCCGCCGGGGCCAAGAAGCTCTATCGCGTCACTGACGAGGGCCATGCGACATTGGCCTCCGAGAAGGCAATCGCCGATCACATCTTCGCGCGCATGGAGGCGGTGCGCGAACGCTTCGGCGGGCCCTCTCCGCGCATCCGCCGGGCGATGGCCAACCTGGGGCAGGCGATCCGCGTCCGCGTCTCTTCCGCCCCGCTCGAATCACTGCAACTGGACGCCATCATCGAGGCGATCGACGCCGCCGCGCGCGCCGTCGAGAAGGCCTAGGGGAGCCCCGCCGCGGCGCCGGGCTGACGGCGGCCCGTCGATCCCGTAAGGGTGTATCGCCGGCGGGCGGGACGGGGCGTCCTTTCGCTCCCGAGAGGCGAAGGGCGAGTCGTTGAGCGAGATCATTTCGGAGGCCGATCTCACCGTCGTTCCCGAAACCGAGCGCGATCCCCAGGCCCGTCTGTCGCTTGGAGCCGTCTGCTGGTCGCTCTTCGAGGGGACTCGCAACCCCTACGTCGTCCTGATCACCATCTACATCTTCATGCCCTATCTGGCCGCCACCGTCGTCGGCGACCCGGTCAAGGGCCAGGAGGTGATCTCGCGCTGGAGCCAGTACTCCGGCTGGATAGTCATGGCGACCGCGCCTTTCCTGGGCGCTTCCATCGACAAGCTCGGCGCTCGCAAGCGCTGGCTGGCCCTAATCGTGGCGCTGATGGTCCCGATGATGTTCGCCCTGTGGTGGACCAAGGCTGACGGCTCTGGGCTCACCGTCACCCAGACGCTGGCCATCACCACCGCCATCGGCGTCCTCTTCAGCTACTCCGAGGTGCTGCACAATTCCCTGCTGGTGCGCGCCGCGGGTCTTGCCGGCGCCCACAAGGCTTCGGGGCTGGCCCTGGCGCTCGGAAATCTGTTCTCGCTCTTGGCGCTAGGCTTTACCGCCTGGGCCTTCGCGCTTCCCGGCCTGCCGCAGACCAGGTCCTGGGCCTGGCTGCCTCCGGCGCCGCTCTTTGGCCTCAGCCGCGCCTTGCATGAACCGGAGCGTATCGTCGCGCCCATGGCCGGCCTGATGTTCGCCCTGGGCGCCATCCCGCTCTTCCTGTTCACGCCGGACGCCGAGCGCACCGCCGTTCGCGTCGCCGATGCCTTCGCCGGCGGCGCCCGCCAGCTGTGGTCGATGATCAAGACGGTGCGGCGCTACCGCAGCGCCGTGATCTTCCTGACGGCCCGCATGTTCTACGTCGACGGCATGACCGCCATCCTGGTGTTCGCCGGCGTCTACGCCACCGGGGTCATGAAGTGGCGGGCCCTGGAGATGCTGTTTTTCGGCATCATCCTGTCGGTCCTGGCGGTCCTGGGCGGCTTCGTCGGCCGCTGGCTCGACCATCGGCTAGGCCCCAAGCGCTCGGTCCAGATCGAGATCGGGATGTCGCTTCTGGGCATCATCGCCTTCCTGGGGATGTCGCCCACCCGCATCCTGTACTTCTGGAGTTTCAATCCGGCGGCCCACGCGCCGCTGTGGAACGGGCCGTTCTTCCGCACCTGGCCGGAGTGGATCTTCCTGCTGATCGGGTTTTCGAACGCCGTCTTCATCACCGCCCACTACGCCTCCAGCCGCACCCTGCTTACCCGGCTGACACCGCCGCAGCAGACCGGCGCCTTCTTCGGCGTCTACGCGCTCTCGGGCACGGCCACGAGCTGGCTGGGACCCTTCCTGGTCAACCAGGGGACCCGCATCTTCAAGACCCAGCAGGGCGGGTTCGCCACCATCATCCTGCTGCTCACCGCCGGGTTCATTGGCCTTCTCTTCGTGCGCGGCGGCGGCATCGGCGCTCAGGTCTCCGACCAGGCGCCCTGAACGCACGAACTCTTTACCGGCGGCGACGCATGTCTTGGCCGCGGCCACTCACGTTCACAGGAGAGACTTGTGCCGGGAGGCGTCTTCGCCATCGCCCTGGGAACGCCCTGGCTCGTCCTGCTGGGCCTGTTGCTGGCGCTCGAGCGCGTCATTCCGGCGCGCCGTCAGCGCGGCGATTGGCTCAACAACGGCTGGGCCTGGCTGCTGGCGTTCGGCGCCGGTGTCGTCGTCACCCCGGCGGCGGGCGGGGCGGCGACCCTGATCGTCAACCGCCTCGGCGGCGGCTGGATCCGTCTTCCCGATTCTGGCGTCGGCCTGGCGCTCGGCGTGCTCGCTTACCTGGTGGCGATGGATTTTGGCGAGTACCTGTTCCACCGCGCCCAGCACCTCATCCCGGCCATGTGGGCGATGCATTCACTGCACCACAGCGACCCGGGAGTGAACGTGACCACGACCTCGCGGCACTTCTGGCTGGAGGCTGCGATCAAGAGCGTCACCATCTGGCTGGCGGTCGGCCTCTTGTTCAAGGCTTCGCCCAAGATCGTCGTCCTCTATGGGCTCGCGACCTTCTACAATCTGGTGCTGCACGCCAACCTGAGGGTGGGCTTCGGGCGGTTTTCCTTCGTGCTGAACTCGCCGCAGTACCATCGCCTGCACCACGGGTCGGACCCCAAGTACGCCAACTGCAACTTTGCCGCCCTGCTGTCCGTCTGGGACGTGCTCTTCGGCGCCTACCGGCCTCCAGCCGCGGGTGAGTTTCCGCACACCGGCCTCGAGGATCGGCCGCCGCCGAAAGGGCTTTGGCAGTGCTTCGCCTGGCCGCTCGCCAGCGGGCGTTCGGAGGCGGGCGGGCAGCCGGCGCCCGCCGCTCTGGGATCGGTTTCTTAACCTCGCCGCCGCATGAGTGGGCCCCGAACCCGGGACCCTGAAGAGAAGCAATTCCCATGGCCTCAGCCGCGATCGGCGGCAGGACGAGCGGGCCGCCGCTGACGGCGGCGGACCTGGCGCTCGACTATGCCGAGCGCGCCCTTCTCCTGTTTCTCTACCTGCTGCTGTTGGCGCGGATCGGCCCGTCCTTGGGCAAGGTCCCCATCAACAGCCTGCTGCTCGTGGGCGAATCCCTAGTCGTCGGCTTCGTGGTCTTCCGGCGCGGCAGTGCTGATGTCTCCAAGCGGCCGCTGGACTGGGTCCTGGCGCTCGGTGGCACCCTGCCGTCGCTGTTCCTGCGTCCCGGCGGCCAGGCGCTCGTCCCGCCGGGGCCGGCGGGGGTTCTGATGATCGCCGGCATCCTGCTGCAGGTCAGCGCCAAAGCCTCCCTGCGCCGCAGCTTCGGCATGGCCCCGGCCAACCGCGGCGTGAAGCGCGGCGGACCTTACCGGTTGGTGCGCCATCCAATCTATCTCGGCTACGCCCTCACCTGGTTCGGCTTTCTGCTGATCAACTTCCAGCTGTTCGATCTTTCGCTAGTCGTCTTCGCCTGCGGCATGCAGGTCGCCCGTGTCGGCGCCGAGGAGCGGCTGTTGCGCCGTGATCCGGCCTACGCCGCCTACGCGCGCCAGGTGCGCTTCCGCCTCGTTCCATGGGCCTGGTGAGGCCGGCGCTCGCGGCTCTGGCGGCAGGCGACTGGCTCACGCCCCAGCGCCGTCGCAACTACGCCCTCATCCTGATCCTCGCCTTCGGCCTCGCTCTTGTCGCCCTGCTGGCCACCGAGCGCGGCGGGCTCGACCTCGCTGGCCGACCGATCGGGACGGATTTCTCCGACGTGTGGTCGGCCGGGAGGCTGGCGCTGCAGGGACGGGCGGCGGCGGCCTACGATCCGCCGGCCCAATATGCTGTCCAGCAGGCGGCCTTCCATCGCTCCAATGTGCCCTTCTACGCCTGGCTCTACCCACCCTGGTTCCTGCTTGCTGCGGCCGCGCTGGCGCTGCTGCCTTACCTCGTCGCTGTCCTCGCCTGGCAGGCGCTCGGCCTTGGCCTCTACGTGCGCGCCATGCGCGCCATCGCGCCAGGACGGGAGACGACGCTCCTGGCTCTGGCCTTCACCGGCGTCTTCCTCAACCTGATCCATGGCCAGAACGGCCTCCTCTCCGCCGCTCTCATCGGCGGGGCTCTCTTCTTGCTGGACAAACGGCCGTTGGCGGCGGGCGGCCTTCTGGGCCTGCTCGCCTACAAGCCGCAACTCGGCCTGTTTGCCCCCCTGGTCCTGGCGGCCTCGGGAAGATGGCGCGCCTTCGCCGCCGCCAGTCTCGTCGTCGCCGTCCTCGCCCTTGCCGCGACCTCGGTCTTCGGCTGGGGGATCTGGCCGGCTTTTGTCGCGGGTTTCCCGTACACGCGCCACGAGGTGCTCGAGCAGGGCGGCACCGGTTTCTACAAGATGCAGAGCCTGTTCGCCGCCGTGAGGCTGTGGGGCGGATCGGTCGCCGCCGCCTACGGCGCGCAAGCAGCGCTCACACTCGCCGGTGGCGCGCTGCTGGTCTGGCTATGGCGCGGCCGCGCCGACCAGCGCCTCAAATCCAGCGCCCTGATCAGCGCCTCGCTGCTGGCCAGCCCCTATTGCATGGACTACGACCTGATGCTGCTCGCCCCAGCCGGCGCCTTCCTCGTCTCGTGGATGCGCGAGCGCGGCGCGCCCCCGTTTGCGGCGGCGATCCTGACCTTGGCCTTCGCCGCGCCGGTCTCCACGCGGGGGGTCGATCACGCCATCGGCGCGCCGCTGGGCCTCATGGCGACTCTCTCGATGTTCGGATTGGCGCTGCTTGCGGAAAGATCCGCATTGCTGAGCGCTTGGGCGCCGAGGCTGCTGCGCGCGCGCCCCGCCTGAGATCGCTACGGCGTCTGCGGGCTGGTCGTCGGCGACGCCGACCCGGCCTGGCGCTCGCATCGCGGCGAGCAGGCGTAGTCCGATGACACCAGGCCGCGGTAGATCGACACGTGGTCGGCGTCGGGCGCGCCCACGACCACCTGCCGATTGAACACCGGTCGCCCGTTCTGGCCGGTGATCATCAGGTTGGTGACCCCGAAGGACTTGCCCACGACCATCACGTGCCGTCCGTCCATCACCGTCACGTCGGCGATCTGGGGGTTGCCCACGATGACGTCCTGCACCGGTCGGTTCAAGGTGATCCGCGCCGCCTGGTCGATGTCGACCTTTAGCACCTGGGCCAACAGAGGTGTCGCGGCCGCGAGCGTGGCGCCGAGAACCGCGGCGAAGGCGAGGTGGCGCATGAGCGGCCCCTTCAGAAAGAGCGAAGCTGTCGCTGGGAGGCTCGCCCGCAACAGTCAACAAAAGCCTAAGGCAGAGCCCGAGCCGCCCTGGCCGCCTCGGCCCGAACGCCGACTGATCGTCCGGAATCGCCGGTCTACGCGGCGTGGTAACAGAGTATTCATAGTAAATTTGAGTAAACCATAGAAAAATATCGCCACATTCAAGACATTTACTCGCCTTTAACGTCGCCCGTGAAATATGCGCTCGTCTGGGGGCTAGCAGGCCATATCGGCTTGATCCCCTTCCAAGCCTGCTTGCACTCAAGGAGATCAAGCAAATGTCGAAGTTCGTCACGCGTTTCATGAATGACGAGTCCGGCGCGACGGCCGTTGAGTACGGCCTGATCGTCGCCCTGATCGCGGTCGTGATCATCACTGCGGTTACCGCGGTGGGCACCAACCTGAGCGCCAAGTTCAACACGGTCGCCAGCAACATCGCGTCCGCCGGGTCGTAAGACCCGACCAGGGGCCATCAGAGCCCCGACCAGGATCTTCGAGGGGCCGCGGAGCGATCCGCGGCCCTTTCTCTTTGCGGATTCAGCCCGAAGAGGGTCGGACGCGGTAGATCTGGACCCGGTCGCGCGCCGGCGACAGCTGCTCCAGCCAGGCCGGTGTCTTGCGGCGCAGGGTGTCGCCGAAGCTGCCGGCGGACACATTCATCGGATAGGACGGACAGTCGACGATGTAGCTGACGCCCAGACGCCGGGTCATGGCTTGCGCCGAAGCCGGGTCGGCGTTGAGGACGTCGTGCGCCGCCAGGATGCCCCAGCTCATCCGATGGTAGGGCGCGGCCAGAACCGAATCCCGCGTCTCGGCCAGGATGAATGGTCCCAGGTCCGTCTCCGACAAGACCAGGCCGGGCGGCAACTTCGACAGGCGCGCGAAGTTGGCGATGTCGAAGCAGCTCACGGCGGCGGCGGAGACCCCGCCCACCCTCTTGCCCTGGACCGCGTTGACGGCGGTGTTGACGGCGAAGGCCACGTTGGCCGGCGCCAGGGCCAGCGTCGCCACCAGGGTCGGGACGAGCAGGCCACGGAGACGTTCGAAGGAAACGAGGCTCAGGGCCGCGCCCAGCACCGGCACCCCGAACCACACCACATAGGATTGCATGCGCCGGGCGTCGGCGTTGGCGCCGATGGCGATGATGATGAGCGCCAGGGCCAGAAGGGCGCCGGCGTCGGGCCTGCGCCAGCGCCGCAGCACTAGGAACAGGGCCGCCAGAAGGGCGAGCGCGGCCATGGTCATTTCGCCGATGGTCGAATCACGGTCGCTCACGATCGAGCGCCACCAGGGCTGGATCTCCAGGATGCGGTCGAACCAGAACGGGCGCACCCGCGGGTCTACGGCCTCGAAAGGCCCGTGCAGGCAGGCAGGATCGATCGCCAGCCACGCCGCCGCGCCGGCGGCCCCGATCGCCGCGACCATGGCCAGCCGCGCCGGCGTCGTGAGCCTTGGGGCCAGGGCCGCGACAGCCACCAGGCCCAACCCGGCGATGGCGACCGCGGCGATGAGGTTGAGGCCGATGTCGTCGCACCAGGAAAGGCCCCAGCGCCAGGGCGGCGTCTGCAAGGCGAAGAAGCCGAACGTCGCCGCCGTCAACGCCAAGCCATAGGCGATCGCCGGCCGGGCCGATTTCTTCGGATCGAAGGCCATGCGCAGGGCGAACGAGGCGCCCACCAGGGCGTGGAAGAGCATCGCCTCCAGCCCGATCGCCAGGCCCAGGCCCGAGATGGCCCCCGCGGCCGCACCCCAGGCTACGCTGTCGTCGGCGGCGAGCGCGGCCGCAAAGGCCCACATGGCCAGCATGATCTGGACGTTGTGGTGGTCGATCCGCCCGGGAACGAACTGGATGAAGAGGTTGGGGCTGAGAACCATCAGCACCGCGGTCAACAGGGCGGCGGATCCGGCCCCGAGCCGCCGGGCCACGGTGAGGCCGGCGGCGACCGCCGGGAAGATCAGCAGCAGCGGCCAGGCGAAGCGCACCGCCCACTCGGCCTCGGCCATCGAGGTGAAGCGCGAGACGATCCAGATCAGGCCCGCCAGCAAGCCTGTCAGCAGCTGCGACCAGTGCATGTAGGTCCCCAATGGCGGCTGCAGCCGCATGACCAGCTGGTCGTACCAGCCGGCGCCGTGCAGCAGGCTGCGCGCCAAAACCAGGCGCATGGCGTCGTCGGTATCGCCCAGGGCGCCGGCGATCTTCCCGCGGGTGATAGCCAGCGCCACCCACATGATCAGCGACACCAGGAAGGCGACGAACGCCAGCGATCGGCCCGAGCGCAGCTGCGGGGTCACGGAAAGGCGCATCAGGGCTCCCAGGGCGCGGCGGTGGGCGGCGGCCCGCGGCGAATCATGGGGTTCGCCCGTTGCATCTCTGTTAACCACCGCCCAGGGCTCTTAACGGTGTGGCGCCGGCCTGAGAAGTTTTCGATAGCTTCACGGGTTTGCGGCTATCGACGCGGCCAACGGCGGCTTGGGAGCTGCGCTTGGCGAGCGTGCATCGGACGATTGGCGACGGCTCTGAACCAGGATGGGATGGCGTGAAGGCCCGCCTTCTGCCGGCCGCCAGGACCCTGCTGCGCGAGGGCTGGCGCTATTTCCTCGCCAGCGCCATGGCCCTGGCGCTCGACTTCGTCCTCCTGATCTCCCTCACACGCTACGCCGGCCTGCCCTATCTGGTCTCGGCCGCCTCCGGCTTTTGCGCCGGTACGGTGCTCACCTACGCGCTCAGCGTCACCTGGGTTTTCGGCCAGCGGCCGGTCAAGGACCGCCGCGTCGAGGTCATGGGCTTCTTCCTCATCGGGCTCGCCGGCCTGGGCCTGAACGAGCTGTTGATGAAGGCCTTCGTCGACGGCGCCCATCTCAACTACGTCCTCGCCAAGGTCCCCACCGCGGGCATCGGCTTCTGCACCAACTTCGCCATGCGCCGTCTGCTCCTGTTCACCCACCGTGGGGGTTCGTCGCCGAGCGCCGGCGCGGGCGCCCGCTAGGCTCGCCAGAGTCCGCCGAATTCGTTCGGACGAGGATTGCTCACCCGCCCCATCCGCCCGGCGCGTAGGCTGCCGTTAACGCTGGCAGGCGAGGGTCCTCGGGTGGAAGCCGCCCTCGCAGTCGCCCGATCCGGAAGCGTCCTTCGGCCGTGGCGCCCCGCCCGGATCGCGGGCCTGGTCGACGGCGCCGAAAGCGCGATCGGCTTCAGGCGAGCCGGGTACGCCGATGGTTAGCGCCGAGCCATCCTACCGCGGCGCCGCGCCCGGGAAGGCTCGGCCGGCGGAGGGCCGCGCTCATCTCGGGCGGGCGCCGGCGGTCCGGCTTGCCTTCGCCTGGCTGGCCATGACGCTCGTCTTGGTGGCGCTCGCCGCCCCGGCGATCGCGCTCGAGCGCATCCACGTGCTCGCCCCCCTGTTCTTCCTGATCCAGGACGCGCCGGTGCTGGCCGGCATCTGCGGCCTTGCCGCCCTCTGTCTGGCCTGGCCCAAGGCGACGGCTTTTTCCGGAGCCGCCCTGGAGCGGCTGGGCCGATGGCTGGTCGCCTGGCGCGCACCTCCGCCCCTGACCTTGTGGGCGGCGATCGGCGGCGTCTTTGTCGTCAGCCTTGCCGGCGCCGTCTTCTCCGCCGCCGCCTACCCCCTCTCGGTCGATGAGTTCCTGGCCGGGTTCGACGCCGAGATCTTCCGCCACGGCTGGGCCATGGCCCCAGTACCTGCGCCCTGGCGGGTTTTCGTCCCGGCCCTGCAACCGATGTTCCTGCTACCGATCGACGGCAACGCCTGGTGGGCCTCGGCCTACCTGCCCGTGAACGCCGCTTTTCGCGCCTTGGCGCCGGACGAGGCCTGGGCGAGACTGGTGAACCCCGCCTGGTCGGCGCTGGCTATCGCCGCGGTCTGGGGCGTGGCGCGCCGGCTCTGGCCTGAGCGCCCCTCGGTCGCCCTGCTCGCCGCCGTCCTGCTGGCGACCTCGACCCAGGTGCTGCTGACGGCCATGACCTCGTACGCCATGCCGGCGCATCTGGCCCTGAACCTTGCCTGGCTATGGCTGTTTCTCCGCGGCGGCAAGCTCGGCAATGGCGGCGCGGTGCTCGTCAGCCTGCTCGCCTGCGGCCTGCACCAGCTGGTCTTCCATCCCTTGTTCGCCGGACCCTTCATCCTCCAGCTTTGGCTCGACCGACGCTGGCGGCTGGCGAGCTTCTACAGCCTGGCGCTCGGGGCGATCGTCGTCTTCTGGCTCCTCTATTGGAGCTTCCTGATGCGCTGGCTCGGCGCCGGTCCGCCGCCGCCCGGCCCGGCCGACGCCGGCGGCGTGCTGGCGCGCCTGATCGGGCTCGTCTCGCCCCTGGGGCCGCTCGATGTCAGCATCATGGCCCTCAACCTCATCCGCCTGGCGACCTGGCAGAACCTCCTGGCGGCGCCGCTCTTTGTCGTGGGCGCCGCCGCCGCCTGGCGCTCGGGGGGCGCTCTGCGCGCCCTGGTCGCCGGCCTTGCCCTCACGGTCTTCGTCTCTTTCCTGCTCATGCCCTACCAGGGTTACGGCTGGGGCTACCGCTATGTGCACGGGCTTCTGGGCTCCGTGGCGCTGGTGGCTGCCTGGCAATGGAGCCGCTGGACCGAAGCTTGCCCTGAGCGCGCCCGCTCGGCCGCCCTGGGCGCCTTCGCTGTTTCCGCCGCCGCTTCGATCCTGATCTTGCTGCCGGCGCGCCTGGCCCAGGCGAGCGCCTGGTCCGCCCCTTACGAGCGCGCCAGCGCCGCCATTGCCGGCGCGCATGCCGATGTCGTCCTGTTGGACGAGACCGGCATCTGGTTCGGCGAGCACCTGGTGCGCAACGATCCCTTCCTGCGCAACCGGCCGCTGGTGCTGGACGCCGAGAAGCTGACCCCGGCGCAGGTTCGCGCCTTGTGCGCCCGCTATGCGGTCGCGGTGTTCGACCGCGCCTCGGCGGCGCGTTTGGGCGTCCGCACCATCGCCCAGGCGCCCCGGGGCTTGTCGCTGGCGGCGTGCGGGCCTCGCCCCCGGCTCTGATGGGGCAAGACCGCCGCGGCCGCGGCCGCCGGCGCCAGCAGCCTCTCGATGAGACCGCCATAGACCTCGCCGGCGCTGGCCCAGGAATACCGCTCGATGGCGAAACGTGACCGGGCCGCGGCGATGACCTCGTCGTCGGCGGCGATCGCGGCGTCGAGCGCGGCGCCCAGCCGCTCCGCCACCGCTTGGCTCGGGCCGGCAAGGTCCACGGCCCGCACCCAGGGAGCGGCCGCGGGGTCACCGGCTGCCGTCTCGGCGCCGCAGACCACCGGCAGGCCGCAGGCGAGCGCCTCCTGGATGACCAGCGGGAAGCCTTCGCCGTGGCTGGGGAGGAGCAACAGGTCGCAGGCCCGGTAGAGGTCGGCGAGCCGCGCGCCGGCCAAGTCGGCGAACACGCTGACGTTGGGAAGGGCCCACGCGCTCGGCGCGGGATCTCCCCATCCGGCGAAGGCGAAATGCAGGTCGCCTCTTCCCCGGGCGAGCTGGGCGATGAAGTGCAGCCCCTTCTTCTCGATGAAGCGGCCGACGAACAGCGCCGTCGGCCGGTCCTGCGGCAGGTGAAAAGCGGCCCGTCCGCCGCGATCGCGCGGGCCGTGGAACAGCTGCGGATCGACGCCGTTGCGCACCAGCAGCGGCGGCCGCCGCAAGCGGGCCCGGCCAAAGTGCGCCTGGCTGCTTTCGCTGATGAACACCACCTGGTCGACGCCTTCCAGAACCGGTCTGGCGACGAGGCGGTCGGCAACCGCCAGGGCGATGCGGGTCGGCCAATGGCGGTAGCGCACGTGGCCGATGTGCTGAACCACGACGATCTTCTTGTTCCAGAAGCGCGCCGCCACGTAGGAGGCCAGCGTCGTCATGTAGAGGACATCGTGCGCGAGCACGATTTCGCAGTTCCGCACCTCTTCGAAGATTCGCCGCACCGACCTGTAGAGCGGCAGCGGGAACGGCACTCCGTAGCGTCGTTCGGTCAGGTTGACGGCCTCGAAGGCCGTGGTTGCGATCCCGCCCGGCTCCAGGGTCGGCGGCGGGCTCTCGTCCGAAGCGAGCCAGCGCACCTCCAGGCCGCGATGGCGCAGTTGCCGGGCGATCTGGCCGGCGACGATCTCCACGCCGCCCCGATGGCTTTCGAAATACGGCGTGACGGTGAGCAGCCTCAAGGCCGTGCGCATCCTCGAATCGCCCGGGCCGCTCCGCACAACCCCGGGGCGCCGCGATCTAGAGCGCGCCGTCGGTGAAGATTGGTCTAACGGCGCTAGTACCAACCCGCGGCCACCAGGGCGCGAACGGCAAGACCATCCACGATGCGGCGGCGCTGGATGTCGCCGGAGAGAGCGTAGCGGAGCCGCGATCGAAGGTTCGCGCCAGAGGCCACCAAGGCCGCCGCCAAGCGGCGCTCGCGGGCGGGAAGGTCCGGACCGTAGAGTTCGAGGAGTTCGCGGGCCTGAGCCCGGACCGGGTGGAATGCGCCGGGGTCGGCGAGGAATGCGCGTACGAGCCCGAGAGCCTGTCTTGCCCGGCTCGGAGAGGCGCCGATGTGGTTGCCGCCGTGTTGGCGGTAGAGGACACTCGGAAAGGGGTCGTGGATGACGCGGCCGAAGGCCGCGGTCACCAGGGCGCACCACCAATCGTGCATGATGGCCTCGCGCGGCAGCGGCCGGGACGCCAGTCGCGCGCGGGCCGCTTGGTTCATCACCACGGTGTTGCCGAAGGCCACGTTTTCGAAGAGGAGATGAGCGAAGCGGGTATCGTCGTTGACCGGCGCTGGGCCCAGGGGGCGCAGATTACGGTCGGCGCACAGGACGTTCGAGCAGTAGAGGGCCGGTTCGCTGGCCGGGCTCTCGGCGAGGCGCGCGCAGGCGCGCGCCAGCTTGTCCGGCAGCCAGCAGTCGTCCTGGTCGCAGAAGGCGTAGGCGTCGAAGCCGGCCGGGGCTTGGGCGAGCAGCGTGAGGAAACTGGCCGCGGCGCCCAATCTCGGTCCGCTCTGCACCCTCGCGAGATCGGGCCAGCAATCGGCGTGGGCGCGCAGGATCGCCAGGGTCGAGTCGGTCGAGCCGTCGTCGCGTGCGAACAGCCTCACAGCGACGCCTTGCTGCGCGGCTAGGCTATCCAGCTGCGTCTTCAAAAAGTGTTCGCCGTTCAGGGTGGCGAGCAACACCGCCACCTGGGGCTTTTCAGCGGCGGCGCCGGCTCGGCTTCCGACGCTCATCGGGCCAGCGCCGCCCCGTTGAGCATCCGGAAGCAAAAGGCGTCGAGCAGGCGCGGCCCGCTGCGCCAGTCGAGGCTGGCGCGCAGCAGGTCCCGATGCGCCCGGCTCACCGGCGCGCCTTCGCGCACGCAGGCGTAGAGATCGAAGGCGGCGCTGGCGAACACGTCGGGCCGGCAATCGCCGTGCGCCTGGAAGCGCATCTGCTGGTTGGCCAGGATCCTCTGCCGCATTTCCGCTCGGGCGGTCTTGGAGGTGAAGGAGCTTCGGTTGATACGGTAGAGGCCGAGCTCTTCGGGGATGAAGGCGCACCGTCCGGACCTGAGCAGATCGGTGAGCACCAGCCAGTCGAATATCTCGAAGTCGGAGCTTCGAAGTCGGCGCGCGGCGCGCCGGTACATCAGAGAGGAATAGAGAAACGGCATGCCGCAGCGGACGACCTTGCCGAGGTCGAACTCGGCGCCCAGAAAGCGGGGGAATGCGCGCCCCGTGCGCGCGCCGCATTCCGAGATCACCGCCATGCGGTGGCCGCACGCCACGATGTGCGGCTGCGCGTCCAACAGCGCCGCCTGCTTGGCCAGCTTCCCAGGGCGCGCCACGTCATCGCCGTCCAGGTGGGCCACGTAGGCGCCGCGCGCCGCGTTGTGCGTAGCCTGCAGATTGCCGGTCACGCCCAACCGGTGCTGGCGAAAATGGGCCCTGATGAGTTTCGGATAGGACTTGGCGAAGGCTTCGACGACCTCCCGCGCGCCGTCGGTGGAGTCGTCCTCTCCGACGATGATCTCGAAGGGAAAATCCGTTTCCTGCGCGACCAGACTCTCGAGGCAGTCGGCGACGTAGCGGACGTGGTTGTACGTAACTACGCACACCGACACCTTGGGCAAGGGTGCGCTCACGCCGGTTTCGCCTTTCGCACCGCCTTCGTCAGAACGGCCAGGCGCTCGCGCAGGAAGGACGAGGCCAGGCCGGCGCTCAGCAACAGCACCGCCCCGCCCCCCAACGCCGAGGCGAGTCCGGGCGCCCCGGCGGCGCCGTTCGCCAGCAGCCGCCACAGGACGAAGGTGGCGCCCGAGGCGGCAAGGCCGATCGGCAGCAGGTCCGATTCGAACCACCGCCGGTTCAGTCCCGGCGCCAGGCGCCGGTGCACCAGCGGGATCATCACCGCGAGATAGACCACGTTGAGGCCCAACCAGGCCCAGGCCGCGCCCACCGCGCCGAAACGCGCCGCCGCCAGGGCGATCGCCGGGATCCCCGCCGCCGCCAGTCCGAGGTTGCCAAAGACGTGCAGCCGCAGGTCGCCACGGGCGTACTGCAGGTAGTAGCCGAAGGCGGCGAGGTTCGCCGCCGCGTTGCCCAGGGCATAAGGCGCCAGGATCGGCGCGGCGCGCGCCGCAACAGCGGGCTCGCCGGTCCAGGCCGCCACCAGCGGTGCGGCGAAGAGCGCCAGGCAGAGAGCCGCCGACAGGCTGAGCGCGGCGATCATCTGGGTCGCCTGGCGATAGAGGCGTCGCAGGCCCTCTTCGTCGTCGATCGCGGCGATGTGGGTCAGCCGCGGCATCAGCGCCTGGCTGATCGGCGCGGCGGCCAGGGTCACCGCCGAGGCGGCGGTCACGGCCACGGTGAAGACGCCGAAGTCGGCCAGCGGCAGCACCCTGGAAAGGACGACCTTGTCGACCTGGGTGGCCGCCGTCCACACCACTACGGCGAGGCCAAGGCCGCCGGAGACGCCCATGAGCGGTCTCAGTTCCGCCGCCGTGGCGAACGCGCGCCGGTCGCGGCTGGCGGGCGGCAGCGCCAAGTGGGCCATCCACGCCAGCGCCGCCAGCTCACAGACCGAGACGCCGGCCTGCCAGCCGAAGAAGACGGTGGGGCTCGGACCGAAAAGGACGAGCGCCAGGGCCCCGCCGGGGAAACGCAGCACCGCCGCGGCCAGGTTGCAGGCCGCCAGGGCGACCTGGCGTTCGAACCCGTTGAGCAGGCCGCGGTACGGCCCGGTCATCCATTGCAGCGGCGCCGACAGGCCCATGAGCAGCACCGCGACGGCGACCGTTTCTTCGCTCAGGCGTCGGGGCCGCAGCCACAAGTGGGCCAGCGGATGGGCGGTGAGCGCCAACAGGGTGGCGCTGGCGGTCGCGGTGATGGCGAAGAAGGCTTCGACGGTGCGAACCAGCCTTCGCAAGGCGGCGGCGTCCATGGTTCCGGCGCGGAACCTCGCCGCTTCGCGCCCCAGCGTCAGCGACAGGCCGCCGTCGAGGAGCTGCAGCGCCGCGTTGAGCAGGGCGAAGACACCCACCAGGCCATAGGCCTCGGCGCCCATGAGGCGCAGGAAGATCGGCAGGAAGGCGATGTTCGCCGCCGCCAGGCCGATCTGGCTGGCGAAGTTGGCGGCTACGTTCTTGCGTCGCAGCGCCGTGGTCCTTCAGCCGGTGATGGCGTCGACCACGCGTTGCGCCTCGTGCGCCTCGAGGTCCGGATAGATCGGCAGGCACAGGATCTTCTCGGCTAGCGCCCGGGCCCGCGGCAGGTTCTCCGGCGCGGCGCTGGGGAGGTCCCGGTACATCGGCATGTCGCTGATCAGGGGATAGAAATAACGCCGCCCGTGGACGCTGGCTTGCCGCAGCCTGGCGTAGAGCGCCTCGCGGCCGCCACGCCAGGCCGGATCCACCAGGATGGGGAAATAGGAGTAGTTGGGGGTGTGGCCCGGGATCGGCGCCAGCATCTCGATCCCTGGGGCGCCCGCCAGGGCTCGGCGGTAGAAGGCGTCGATGGCGGCGCGCCTCTCGATGGCGCGATCGACGTGCTTCAGCTGCAGCAGGCCCATGGCGGCCTGCACCTCGTTCATCTTGCCGTTGATGCCGCAGTCTTCGATCGTCACCTCGTCGGCGAAGCCGAAGTTCTTGAGGAAGTCGACGCGGCGCTTGGCATCCGCGTCAGGGCAGACGATCGCCCCGCCTTCGAAGGTGTGGAACACCTTGGTGGCGTGGAAGCTCAGCACCGCCATGTCGCCGTGGCGAAGCAGGCTCTGGCCGCGGTGCTTTACTCCGAAGGCGTGGGCGGCGTCGTAGATGACCTTGAGCTCGTTCTCGCGCGCGATCGCCCCGATGGCTTCCACATCGCAGGGCGCGCCATAGCAATGGACCGCCAGGATGGCGCTGGTGCGCGGGGTGATGGCGGCGGCGACGCGCTCGGGATCGAGGTTGCAGGTGGCCGAATCGACGTCGGCGAACACCGGGGTGATGTTGTTCCACAGCAGCGAGTGCGCCGTGGCCACGAAGGAATAGGGCGTGGTGATCGCCTCGCCTTCCACTGCCAGCGCCTTCAGCGCCGTCATCAGCGCCAAGGTGCCGTTGGCGAACAGAGCCAGGTGCTCGACGCCCAGATGGGCGGCCAGTTCGGCCTCGAGCTGTGCGTGGAAGGGGCCGCCGTTGGTGAGCTGGCGGCTCTGCCAGATCTCGGCAAGGTAGGGGAGGAACTCTGTGAGCGGCGGCAGCAGCGGCCGGGTGACGAACAGGGTCTCCTCGCCACGCCCGCCCGCCGGACGTGGCGGCAGCCTCGCCAGTTCGTCCCGCACGCGCCCGAAGCGATCCGGCTCGCCCCGGTCGCGCTCGAGGCGGAGCGCCGCACGCGCCATGGCCGTCAAACCTCCCGTTCGAAGAGGAACAATGGCTCGTCCGGGTTAACGCCCGCTTCCTCGGCGTCGAGGTCGCCCAGGAGGTCGGCGTGGGCGCGTACCCGCGGCTGCAGACCGGCGCCGGCGAAGCGCTCGAAGATGTCGCGGCCGTAGAGCCTAACGTGATCTTCCTGCCCGAACGCCTGCCGCCGCGCCGCCGCGCCGGCCACTGCCTCGTCTTCCCAGGTCCGGGCCAGCCCCGCGGCGAACGGCGTCTGCAGGATGGCCTTGCCGCCACGGGCCAGCACCCGCCGCACTTCGCCAAGGGCGCGGCGGTCGTCGGCCACGTGCTCGAGCACGTGATTGGCGATGACGAAGTCGAAGCTTTCGTCGGCGAACGGCAGGCGCAGCAGGTCCAGGCGCGCCGCGGCGCCCTTGACCGGAAAGAGATCGGCTTTGACGTACAGACCCGGCCCCGCCGCGGCGATCTTCGCCGACAGGCGCGGCTCGGGGGCCATGTGCAGGATGCGACTGCCGGCGAACGCCTCGAACAGGCCGTCAGCCTTCAGATAGAGCATCAGATGGCGCTCGCGATCGTGGGCGCCGCAGCGCGGGCACTCGAAGGCGTCGACGTCGCTGCCGACGATGGCGAGCGCGCGCATCAGCGGCGGCAGGGCCCGCGAGCCGCCGCGCCATGGCAGGAAGCGGGCGACGCGGCGGCCGCACAGGACGCAATGGCGACGCCGGTCGAAACCGAACGCCGCGATCGGAGCCCGGAGCCGGTTCGCCAGGGCGCCCGGCTCAGCGAGGGCGAGGCGGGCCCGGTCGGCGGCGGTGGCGAGGGCGGCCGCGGCTCCGATAAGCATTTGGCAATGTCCCCGTGACAGAGGTCCGCCCGCCAAAGAGCGCACGAAAAGCTTGCTACGCGCTATTTCTGAACAGGTTCTCAGCGGCCGCGCTTCGAGGGCGGATCGGCCGATCTGGCGCTCCGGCGCCCCCTGGCCGCGGTGACCGCGACCTTCGACCCGGGTTACTGGCGAACGGCGCAACTCCGGCGCCTGGGCATGCGCGTCGGTGCGGGCGTCATGGTCGCGAAGAACTGCACCATCATCGGCGCCGGCCACGGCTGGTCGAACATCGAGATCGGCGACAACGTCCGGATCGATGGCTTCACCACCATCGCCGCCGCCGACGGCTTCTTGAAGATCGGCTCCCACATACACGTCGGAGGATATGCTTTCCTCCAGTGCTCAGGCGGAGTGACGCTGTCGGACTTCTGCAACCTGTCGCAGCGCGTGAGCATCTATTCCAAGTCCGACGATTACACCGGCGCGTTTCTGACCAATCCGACCGTCGCGAAGGAATTTCTCGGCCTGAAGGTCGCGCCCGTCGTCCTTGGCAGGCATGTCATCATCGGCTCGGGCTCGGTGGTGCTACCCGGCTGCTCGATCGGCGAGGGATCGGCCTTGGGCGCTCTTTCCCTGGTTACCCGGAAGCTGGCGCCGTGGGGCATTTACGCCGGCGCGCCGGCGCGACTGATACGGCCACGAAGCCGGGACCTGCTCGAGAAGGAGGCGGAGTTCCTGCGGCAGGTGAATTCGGTCGGCGAACCTTAGCGGGCCAGGAATCGCGCCTCGTTGCCGCTGACGATCGCCAGCAGGAATCCCCCCAGGATCGTCTGGCCGCCGAGCAGCATGCCGAGCGTGCCGATGACCGCCGGCAGGACCGAGGCCGCCGGGCCGAAGTGGCGCGCCCGCCAGGTGAGGGCCACCGCGATCAACACCGCCAGGCCCGCAGCCAGCAGGATGAGGCCGGCGCCGATCATGGTCTCCAGCGAAATCCAGCTCGCTAGTGGAGCGGTCCAGGTCTTCGGCCGCCGGTAGCCGGCGCGCACGCCATAGAGGTGGCTCGCCAGGGCGAGGATGGCGGCGTTGTGGGCCGCAGCCACCATGGCGCTGGCCAGCACCACCCAGTAGTTGCCGAAGAACACCGGCTCGGCCGGCGCGAACACCAGTTTCCAGCAGGCGATCGCCAGGATCGCCAGACCCGCCGCGCCTATGGCCAGCGCCGGGGCGGCGAAGAGCCACGTCGGGCTCAGCATGAACAGATAGCGCAGGTGTCGCCAGCCGTCGCGCCAGGGTCGAAGATGGGGCGGCCGGTCGCGCAGGTCCGGCGACAGCGTCGCCGGACGCTCGACGATGCGCTCTTTGAGCAGCGCCGCCTTGATCACCATCTCGCTGGCGAATTCCATGCCCGAGCCGGTCAGGCCCAGGCGCCGGTAGCAGTCGGCGGTGAGCGCCCTCAGCCCGCAATGAGCATCGCTGACGCGGGCGCGGAAGATCAGGTTGAGCACGCCGGTGAGCAGCGGGTTGCCGATGTAGCGGTTCTTCCACGGCATCGCGCCCTTCTTGATGGCGCCCTTGAAGCGCGAGCCCATGCACAGGTCCGCGCCCGCCGCCAGCGCCGCCACCATCGGTGTGGCCTCGCGGAAATCGTAGCTGCCGTCGGCGTCGCCCATGACCAGGAAGCGCCCCTTGGCCGCGTCGAACCCGCCCCGCAGCGCCGCGCCATAGCCCTTCTCGGCCACGCTGACGACGCGGGCGCCCATGGCCTCGGCCATCGCCTGGCTGCCGTCATCGCTGCCATTGTCGGCGACCACGATCTCCGAGGCAAACCCGAGTTCGGCGGCAAGCGCCGCCCGCGCCTGGGCGATGACCTCGAGGCACGCCGGCAGCGACAGCTTCTCGTTCAGGCACGGCAGCACGAAGGAGACGTCCGGCGGCGCCGCCGCGGTCGGCTCTTCCACAAGCTTCTCGACGATGGCGGCTTCGGGGCTCATCGGCGGGGCGAGTATGAGGCCCCCTCATAAGGCTTTGTAAAGCGCCCCCCCGGAAAGCCGCACTCTCACTCCCCGCGCGAACTTCGACGCGCGCCGCAACCATTGGTTCACCACCCCTTGCCATGGTCCGCGCTCCGCCTTCCCGAGTCGCAGCCCGCACCGCATGTCCCCCGACCTCGCCAAGACCCTCGTCGCGCTCGTGTTCTCGGCGCTCGTCCTGGCCGCGGCCCTGCGGGATCTGGCCACCTACACCATCCCGAACTGGGTTTCGGCGGCGCTCGCCATCGGCTTCGCCCCCGCGGCCCTGGCCCTTGGCGTACCGCTCGCTGCGGTGGGTATCAGCCTGTTGCTGGGCGCCGGCCTCCTTCTCGTCGGCATCGCCCTCTTCGCCTTGCGCGCCCTGGGCGGGGGCGACGCCAAGCTGATGGCGGCGGCGGCGCCGTGGCTGGGCCTGGCGGCGATGCCGCGGTTCCTCGTCTACACCGGCCTTGCCGGCGGGGCCCTGGCGCTCGCCCTCCTGGTGCTCCGCTCCGATTTCGTCCGACCCCTGGCCAACGCCGGCCCCGCCTGGGCGCGGCGCCTGGCCACGCCCGGTGAGATGACGCCCTACGGCGTCGCCATCGCTGCCGGGGCCCTCGCCGCCTTTCCCGCCGGCATGATCATGCAGCTCGCCCATGGCGGCTTCTGATCCGCCGCTCTTAGGCCGCCGTTAACCATGCGCTCGCGAATCTCATCCGTGGCGCATCCCGGGCGGATCGCCGGCAGGGGAGCGGGCGCATGACCATGAACCCGGCCAGGATGGTGATCCTGGGCGTCGCCCTCATCGCTGCGATCGGGCTGGCCTTCATCCTGCGCAACATCGCCCTGCCCACGCGCGCGCCTCCGGTCGTGGTCCGCCAGGCGCCCCCGCCGCCGACGGTCCGGGTGCTGGTGGCCGCAAAGGATCTGGCGCCCGGCGATCGCCTCAACGTCGGCAACATGGCCTGGCAAGGCTGGCCGGCTGATTCGCTCAATGCCAGCTACATCACCGAAGGCGGCCCCGCGCCGGCCCCGGCCAACGGCGTGGCGCGGCTGGTGAAGAACGCCAGCACGGCGGCTTCCGAGGCCATGAGCGGCGGCGGCCCGGCCATGCAGGCCCTTTCCGGCGCCGTGGTGCGCGAGGCCATGGTCAAGGGCGAGCCGATCCTGAAGGACAAGGTCGTGCGCCCCGGCCAGGGCGGCTTCATGTCGGTCATTCTCGATCCCGGTATGCGCGCCATCTCCATTCCCGTGAGCGCCGAGACCGGAGCCGGTGGTTTCATCCAGCCCGGCGATCGCGTCGATGTCATCCAGACCGGGGCCGATCCGAACCAGAAGAGCGGCGCCCTCATCAGTCAGACTGTGCTTTCCAACGTGCGCGTACTGGCGGTCGATCAGACGACGACGCCGGCGGCCAACGGCAAGTCCATCCTGGGGGCCACCTTGACGCTCGAAGTGCCGGCCTCGCTCGCCGAACTGGCCGCCGGGGCCAAGTCGCGCGGCGGCCTCAACATCGCCCTGCGCTCCTACGCCGACATGGGCGGCCCGCCCGGCACGGGGGGCGAGGGCACGCACGGCGTTCGCCTGTTCCGCGGCGGCGAGGTCACTCAGGTCATGGTGACCCAATGACGCCTCTGCGGCCCCGCCTTTCGCTGTTTCTCGCCCTGGTCCTGGCCCTGGCTGTCGCTCCTTTCGGGGCCGGCGCCCAGAGCGCGGGCGGGCGCGAGGTCGCCATCCCCCAGGGCAAATCGGCCCTGGTCCAGCTGCCCGTCGACGCCCGCGACGTCATCATCACCAACCCCTCGGTCGCCGATGTCGTGCTTCAGACGCCCAGGCGCGCCTCCATCCTCGGCCTCAAGCGGGGAAGCACCGACGCCGCCTTCTTCGACGCCGGCGGCCGGCGCATCCTCGATCTCTCGGTGCGCGTCTGGCCGGACGTCGGCGATGTCGCCGAAGCCATCAACCGTTTCATCCCCGGCGCGCACATCCGCGTCACCGGCATCCATGACAGCGTCATCCTTTCCGGCGACGCTCCGACCGCTGCCGATTCCGACACCGCCGTGCAGATCGCCCGCACCATGGTGCCCGGGGCTCAAGGCAATGCGGGTCCGCAGGTCATCAACCTGATCAAGATCGCGGAGAAGGATCAGGTGATGCTGAAGGTCCGCATCGTCGAAGTGCAACGCAACATCATCAAGCAGCTCGGTTTCAACCTGCAGGCCCTCGAGGGGCGCCTGGGCGAGTCCCAGTTCCTCTGGTCCAGTTCGCCCTCCTACGGCATCAACGGCGCCATCCTGGGCGGCGTCACCGGCGGCTACCACCTCGACACCACCGCGAATGGTTCGGTGGCGGGCAGCAACGGCATCAACAAGGCCGACGCCGCCATCCAGGCCTTCGAGCGCGTCGGCTTGGTGCGCACCCTGGCCGAGCCGAACCTGACCGCGGTGAGCGGCGAGTCGGCCAAGTTCCTGGCCGGCGGCGAGTTCCCGGTGCCGACCGGCGAAGACACCACCGGTCGGGTGAGCATCGCCTTCAAGTCCTTCGGCGTCGGCCTGGGCTTCACCCCGGTGGTGCTCACCGGCGGCCGCATCTCGCTGAAGATCTCCACCGAGGTGTCGGAGCTGGACAACACCGGCGCTTTCAATATCAGCACCGGACCGGGCGGGCCGACCCTGGTGGTGCCCTCGCTCACCGTGCGCCGCGCCGAGACCACGGTGGAGCTGCCGTCCGGCGGAGCGATGATGATCGCCGGCCTGCTGCAGGACACGACCAAGCAGAACATCGACGCGGTGCCCGGCCTGAAGAACCTGCCGGTGCTCGGCGCCCTCTTCCGTTCCCGCGACTATCTCGCCGGCGAGACCGAGCTCGTCGTCATCGTCACCCCCTACCTGGTCAAGCCGGTCGCGCCCGGCGAGCTGCAGACGCCGGCCGACAATCTCGTTACCGCCACCGACCGCGAGTCCGACCTGCTGGGCAAGCTCAACCAAGTCTTCCATCATCCGCCCGAGGCCACCGCCGGGCGCACCTACGAGGGCCCGATCGGTTATGTGGTGCAGTGATTTCGCCCCGCATCGGCGGCTTGCTCCCCTTGTGGCGATCGTTGTCGCCGCCTCGGCGCTCGCCGCCTGCTCCGCTTCGGGGGATCTCGGTCCGCCGCCGGTCACGCCTACGGAGCGCTACGCGATGACGGTGGGCTCTCGCCCCGAGGAGCTGCGCCTGGCGGTCCACGCCGAGGGCCTTTCGGCCAACCAGCGGCGCGTCCTGGCCTCCTTCGCCGCCGGCTGGGCCGACGCCGACAGCGCCACGCTTTCCGTCCGCGCCCCCAGCGCCGGTCCCGACCGCGACACCGCCTGGCGCTTCGCTGACGAGGTCCGCGCCGCGCTCGCCCGCGACGGCGTCGATGCCGCCGTGGTCAACGTCATTCCCTACGATCAGCCGGCCGGCGAGCCGCCGGTGGTGGTGCTGGCCTACGAACGCACCGTCGCCATGGCCGCGCACTGCGGCCACTGGGAGGACCTCACCGCCACCGGCGCCAATCGCGAGTACGCCAACTTCGGCTGCGCCGTGACCGGCAACATGGCGGCGGAGATGGCGCATCCGAGCGACGTCGTCGCTCCCGAGGCCTCGACCCCGCCGAGCGCCAGCCGGCGTCAGGCCGTCATGGACGCCTGGCGCAGCGGCGCGGCGACCTCCTCGGCCAAGGACGAGCAGGCCAGCGGCGCCATCTCATCGGCGGTGCAATAGCCCATGAGACCCCGCAACAAAGCCGCGCCTGATCCTCCGGTCGAGGCGGCCGCGCCCGATTTCGCCGTCGACGACGAGTTCGTCGCCGAGGCGAGCGCCACCGCGCCATCCGAGCCGGCGTCCGAAAACGCGCCGCCTTCCGGCGAGGCCCAGGCCAGCGAGGCTTTCAAGTTCCTGGCGGCGCAGATCGTCGACGCTTTCGGCCCAGAGGCCGAAAGGACTGCTGCGGCCGAAGACCAGGCGCCGGCCGAGTTGACGGCCGAACCCGTCGCGGCCGACCTCGAGGCGGCGCCTTCGACATCCAGCCTCGAAGTTGACGAGACGCTGGAGCCTGGACTGTCCGCGGACGATAGGCCGGCGCTCGAGCTTGCGCCGACCGCCGCGCCCGTCCTGGACGAACCCGCGCCTGCGGCGGAGGCCGCTGCGCCTGCTCCCGCGCCCCCGCCCGCCGCGGCGACCGCCGCCCCGCCGCCGCCGTCCGAAGCGGTGACCGCCATGGTCCCGCGCATCTCCATCCACGCCTTCTGCGTCTCCCAGGCTGCCCAGGAGCTGGTCCGCGCCGCCGCCCGCGACCGCCGCATGGAGCGCGCCTCCACGGATGTGCGCGCCGGCGGGCTGAAGGCCGCCGTGGAGCTCTATCGCGACCAGCCGACCCCGGCGCTGTTGTTGCTGGAAGCCGGCGCCTCGGCGGCGGACCTGCTCGCGGGTCTCGCCGAGCTGGCCGACGTCTGCGATCCGTCCACCCGGGTCATCGTCATCGGCCAGACCAATGACATCGCCCTTTACCGCGACCTCATTCGCCAGGGCGTCAGCGAGTACCTGGTGCCGCCGCTGCATCCGCTGCAGTTGATCGGCGCCATCACCACCCTCTTTGCCGATCCGGCGCAGCCCTTCGTCGGTCGGCAGATCGCCTTCTGCGGCGCCAAGGGCGGGGTCGGCGCATCCACCCTCGCTCACAATGTCGCCCACGCCCTTTCCGAGAGCCTGGCTACAGCCGCGGTGCTGGTCGACCTCGACCTGCCGTTCGGGACCGGCGGCCTCGATTTCAATCAGGATCCCACCCAGGGCGTCGCCGACGCCCTCACCCAGCCCGATCGCGTCGATCCGGTGCTGCTGGACCGGATGATGGTCAAGCACACCGAGCGGCTGAGCCTGCTGGCCGCTCCGGCGAACCTCGACCAGGACTACGACATCACCCACGACGCCTACGAGCAGGTGATCCGCAACGTCCGTCAGACCGCGCCCTACACGATCATCGACCTGCCGCATCAGTGGAACCGCTGGGCCAGACGCCTGCTCCTCACCTCAGATGAGGTCGTCGTCGTCGCCGAGCCTGATCTCGCCTGCCTGCGCAATGCCAAGAACATCGTCGAGCTCGTCAGGGCGGCGCGGCCCAACGATGCGCCGCCCAGGGTGGTGCTCAACAAGACTGCCCTTCCGGGGCGTCCAGAGATCGCCGCCAAGGATTTCGCCGACGCCCTCGGCGGCCCGCCCGATCTCACCATCGCCTTCGACGCCAAGAGTTTCGGCGAGGCCGCCAACAACGGCCAGATGCTCTCCGAGGCCGCCCCCAAGGCCAAGGCGGCCGAGCAGATCGGCGAACTCGTCCGCCTGCTGACGGGCCAGAGGCCGGCGGTCGTGGCGGCGCCGCAGTCCTCGCGGCTCTCGAGCCTCTTCCGCTGGCGATAGGACACTAGTGTGGCGGATTCGAAGTTCGCATGCGCTCTGAGGAGGTCTCGATGGCGAACTTCGAATCCGTGAACCACAATAGAATCATTGGTTTGCTAGTGTCCGATCGAGTCCGAAGTTCGTCGGATGGCCGCCCCGAACACTTGCGAACTTCGGACTCGGGACACTAGATGTTCGGCAAGCGCACCGCCGAGGCTGTAGCAAGGCCGCCGGCTCCGGCGGCGGCCCAGCCTCCGCCGGCGCTGGAGCGGGATGGGCCCAAGGCGGCGCCGGCCGCGGCTGTGCCCGCCCCGGCCCCGGCGGCCGCGCCCACGCGCCCCACGGTGAGCAAGCGCGCCGCCGCCGCGCTCGAGGGCGGCGGTCCGCAGCGCACCGCCACCGTCTCGGGCGAGGCGCCGCCCAAGGTGGACGAGGAGGCCGAGTTCTACCACGCGACCAAGTCGCAAATCTTCGCTGCGCTGCTGAACGCCATCGACCTGTCGCAGCTGGCGCAGATGGACGCCAAGGCGGCGGCGACCGAGATCCGCGACATCGTCGCCGAACTGGTCAAGATCAAGAACGTCTCCATGTCCGTGGCCGAGCAGGACCGGCTCGTCCAGGACATCATCAACGACGTCCTCGGCTACGGCCCGCTGGAGCCGCTGCTGGCGCGCGACGACATCGCCGACATCATGGTCAACGGCGCCAACCGCGTCTTCATCGAGGTCGCCGGCAAGGTCGAACCGACCGGCGTCCGTTTCCGCGACAACGTCCAACTGATGAACATCTGCCAGCGGATCGTCAGCCAGGTCGGCCGGCGCGTCGACGAGGCCTCGCCGATCTGCGATGCGCGCCTTCCGGACGGCAGCCGCGTCAACGTGATCGCCCATCCGCTCGCCCTGGACGGCCCCACCCTCACCATCCGCAAGTTCAAAAAGGACAAGCTGACGATGAAGGACCTGGTCGAGTTCGGCTCGATCAGTCCGGAGGGGGCGCGGGTGCTGGGCGTCATCGGCGCCTGCCGCTGCAACATCATCATCTCGGGGGGCACCGGTTCGGGCAAGACCACCCTGCTGAACTGCCTCACCGCCTACATCGACCCCACCGAGCGCGTGATCACCTGCGAGGACGCCGCCGAGCTGCAGCTGCAGCAGCCCCACGTCGTCCGCCTGGAGACCCGCCCGCCCAACCTCGAGGGCACCGGCCAGGTCACCATGCGCGACCTGGTGCGCAACTGCCTGCGTATGCGTCCCGAGCGCATCATTGTGGGCGAGGTGCGCGGCCCGGAAGCCTTCGACCTGCTGCAGGCGATGAACACCGGCCACGACGGCTCCATGGGCACCCTGCACGCCAACTCCGCCCGCGAGGCCTTGAGCCGGCTCGAATCGATGATCACCATGGGCGGCTACGGCCTCCCCTCGCGCACCATCCGCGAGATGATCGTCGGCTCGGTCGATCTCATCGTCCAGGCCGCGCGCCTGCGCGACGGCACGCGGCGCATCACCCACATCACCGAGGTCGTCGGCCTGGAGGGAGACGTGATCGTCACCCAGGACCTGTTCGTCTTCGAGATCAATGGCGAGGACGAGCACGGCCGCATTCAGGGCCGTCACCGCTCGACGGGCATCGCCCGGCCGAGGTTCTGGGACCGGGCGCGCTACTTCGGCCTCGCCCTGGAGCTGGCGCAGGCGCTGGACGAATCCGAGTAGGCGCTCGGGGTGTCGCTCGTCCTCATCCTGATGGCGGCCGGCCTGGGCTTCGTCGTCACCGCGGCCGCCGGCATGGCCCTGGCCGGCGCCAACCCCAGCCGCGTCAAGGGCGTGAAACGGGTCCAGGCCCTCACCTCGGGCACTCCCGAGGCGCGCCAGGTCCGCGCCCGCGCCCGGGCCGCCGCGGCCGGCGCCGACGCCCGCCGCCGCCAGATAGTCCGCAGTCTGCAGGAAACCGAGAAACAGCAGAAGCGCGTTCGCCTGACCCTGGCCAACCGCCTGCTGCAAGCCGGGCTTACGGTCAGCGTGCGGCAGTTTAACATCGCCAGCGCCGTGCTGGGCCTGGTGGTGATGGTCCTGGCGCTTTTTCTGCGCCAGAACATCGTCGTCTGCATCGTCGCGGGAGTGGCTCTCGGCCTCGGCCTGCCGCGCTGGACCATCGGCTTTCTCGCATCCCGCCGCGTCAAGATCTTCACCAACCAGTTCGCCGACGCCATGGACATCGTGGTGCGCGGCATTCGCTCGGGCCTGCCGGTGCACGAGTGCCTCAAGGTGATCTCGGTCGAATCGCCTCAGCCGCTCGGCGGCGAGTTCAAACGTCTCACCGAGAGCATCGCCGTGGGCATGCCCCTGGACCAGGGCCTGGAGAAGATGCAGGAACGCGTGCCCACGCCCGAGCTGCGCTTCTTCACCATCGTCATGGCGGTGCAGCAGCGCACCGGCGGCAACCTCTCCGAGGCGCTCGCCAATCTCTCGGCCGTCATCCGGGCGCGGAAGATGATGCGCGAGAAGGTCAAGGCTCTCTCGTCCGAAGCCGTGGCCTCCGCCGCGGTGATCGGCTGTCTGCCGCCCGGCGTGATCGCCATGATCTCGATCAGCTCGCCCAAGTACATGCTGCCGATGTTCCACGATCCGCGCGGCCACCTGATGCTGCTGGGCGCCGGCGTGTGGATGAGCGTCGGGATTTTCATCATGCGCCGCATGATCAACTTCAAGATGTGATCGCGGCATGAACACCGACCTCGCCGCCTTCCTCACCGACCCCTCCAACCTCTTCACCGCCTTCGTCGCGGTCGCCGCCTTCGCCGCCATCGTCACCATCGCCAGTCCCTTTCTGCGCGGCGGCGGCCTGGAGAGCCGTCTCAAGGCGGTGGCCAATCGGCGCGAGGAGCTCAAGCGCCGCTCGCGCGAGGCCATCGCCGGGGCCCAGCGCAAGGGCGGCCTTCGGCACACCGACGAAAGCCTCGCCAAGCGCGTCGTCGACCGCTTTCAGCTCGGCCGCCTGCTTCAGGATTCCTCGGTGGAGGACAAGCTGGCCCAGGCCGGCCTGCGGGGCCCGCGCCCCGTTTCGACCTACTATTTCTTCCGCCTGGTCACGCCCTTCGTCCTGGCCCTGATCGCCGGCATCTATCTCTTCTTCGTCAACAACTTCGGCCTGCCGGTCATGGCCAGGCTGTGCGGCTGCACGGTGGCCTTCGTCGCCGGCTTCTATGCGCCCTCGCTCTATCTTTCCAACCGCGCCAGCAAGCGCCGGGCCTCGATCGTGGCGGCGTTTCCGGACTGCCTCGACCTGCTGCTCATCTGCGTCGAATCGGGCATGAGCGTCGAACAGGCGCTGCAGAAGGTCAGCCAGGAGGTCGGCGGCGCCTCCATGGACCTGGCCGAGGAGCTCAGCCTGCTGACGGCCGAGCTCTCCTATCTGCCGGAGCGGCGGTTGGCCTACGAAGGCCTGTCCAAGCGGGTCAACCATCCGGGCGTCAAGGCGGTGACCATGGCCATGGCCCAGGCCGAGCGCTACGGCACCCCCCTCGGTTCGGCCCTGCGGGTCATGGCCAAGGAGAACCGCGACATGCGCCTTTCGGCGGCTGAGAAGAAGGCCGCGGCCCTGCCGGCCCAGCTCACCGTGCCGATGATCCTCTTCTTCCTGCCGGTGCTGTTCATCGTCATCCTCGGCCCCACCATCATCCGCGTCCAGGACACCCTCAGCCACCACGGGCATTGAGGTGGATCCTCCACCGCGCAGCGGGGGAGAGGGATGAGGGGCGGCCGGCGCGGCAAGCGCGCCGGCATGGAAGGCAACGATTTCCCGATTCCCGCGACGAACGCCCGCGGCCCGCGGCCGCGGGCTGTGCGCGGCGCAGCCCGCATGGTGGAGGGGCACGGGAAGGTGCGTTGCCGCCCCGACCCTTTTTCTAAGACGTCATCCTCGGGGCGGCCCGAAGGGCCGATCCCGAGGACCTGAACGCCGGCCGACATCAGTGTTCATGGGTCCCCGGGATGCCGCTCGCGCGGCCCCCCGGGGATGACGTTTTGGGGTAGAGATCGCGCCTCGGTTCCTCCGCCCTCGCATCCGGTCTATGAGCCCGGCGAAGCTCGAGGCGGGGCGAGATGGCGCAAACTGACGAAACCTGGGACGTCGTCGTCATCGGCGCTGGCATCGCCGGTTCGGCCCTGGCCGCTGTTCTGGCGCGCGCGGGTCTGGGCGTGCTCCTGCTGGAGAAGTCGCAGAGCTACGCCGACCGCGTCCGCGGCGAGGCCCTGGTGCAGTGGGGCGTCAAGGAAGCCCAGGATCTGGGTCTCTACGACGCCCTCCTCGCCGCCGGCGGCCACGCCCTCACCCGCGCCGTCCCTTATGGCGAACTCATCGCCCCGGAAGCCGCCGAGGCCGCCGCGGCGGACCTCTCCCAGTTCGTGGCTGGCGTCCCCGGCATCCTCGCCATCGGCCATCCGCAGCACTGCCAGGCGCTGCTTTCCGCCGCCGTCGCCGCCGGCGCGGTGGCGCGGCGCGGCGCCGCCCTCGTGGAAGTGACCGCCGGCGCCTCGCCCAGTGTGGTCTACGAGGCGGACGGCGCCCGCTTCCGCGCCCGCGCCCGCCTCATCGTCGGCGCCGACGGCCGTCCCTCGGAGGTCCGCGAGGCTCTCGGCATCCCGCTTTCCATCGGCGCGCCACGCAACCTGATGAGCGGCATGCTGGTCGCCGGCGCCCGGGATTGGGACGCGGAGGTGTTCACCATCGGCACCGAGGGCGATCTCTGTTTCCTGGTCGCTCCGCAGGGGGATGGGCGCGCGCGCCTCTACGCCTGGTGGGACCTGGGCCAGCGCCGCCGCTTCTCGGGGCCGCGCGGGTCCGAGGACTTCCTTTCCGCCTTTCGCCTCGGCTGCTGCCCGATGTCGGCCGCCATCGCCCAGGCCCGCGCCGGCGGGCCCCTGGTCAGCTTCCTCAACAACGAGACCTTTGCCGAAACGCCCTTCGCCGCTGGCGCCGTCCTTGTCGGCGACGCCGCCGGCTGGACCGATCCGCTTTCGGGCTGCGGCCTTTCCAGCGCCTATCGCGACGTGCGCCAGGTCTCGGAGATCCTGCTCGGCGGCGACGACTGGAGCCCCGCCGCCTTCGCCCCCTACGCCGCCGAGCGCGCCGAACGCTTCCGCCGCCTGCGCTTCATCACCGAGATCGAAACGGCCCTCAACTGCGGCTTCGACGAACGCGGCCAGGCCCGCCGCCGACAATACCAGGAGCGCGCCCCCGCCGAACCGCTCGTCGCCGCCCACATCGTCGCCAACCTCGCCGGCCCGGAATCGCAGCCGGCCGAGGTCTACACGCCGCAGCACCGGGCCTGGGTGCTGGGGGAGGCTTGAGGCTAAGGCGGACGAGGCGCATCTCCGATCAACCTTGCCCCTGCGCCCGCCGCCGCGTTAACAGCCGCAGCGTGAAACCGCTTACTCTGGCCGCCCTCGGCGCCGCAGCGCTTCTTTCGGTCGCCGCTTCGAGGAGTCCGATCGTCGTCACCGGCGCCTGGACGCGGCCGGCGCCCGCCGGCATGACCGCGGCCGGCTACATGACGCTCGTCAACCGCGGCCGGCGCAACGACGCCCTGGTTGGCGCTTCGGCGCCCTGGGCCGCCAGCGTCCAGGTGCACAAGAGCGCCATGATGGGGTCGATGATGACCATGCGCCCGGTCGCGGCGCTGCCTCTGCCGGCCGGCGGCCGGGCGCGCCTCGCGCCGGGCGGCTACCATCTGATGATCGAGGGCCTGAAGCGGCCGCTGAAGCTCGGCGAGCAGGTCCCGGTGGTGTTGAAATTCCGTTCCGGTGCGCCGCTCCGGGTCGAACTCACCGTCGGCGAAGGCCCGCCTGCTGGAGGCGGCCACGCCGATGCGATGTCGGGCGGCGCCATGCCGGGAATGAAGTAGGAGAGGGTCCGCCATGTCCGTGCTCTGGAACTATGCCGACATCTGGGAGCGGGTCGCCGACGCCGTGCCCGACCGCCTGGCCCAGGTCCACGGCGAGCGCCGCCTCACCTGGCGTCAGTTCGAGCGCCGCGCCGATGGCCTCGCCCGTTTCCTGCTCGCGGCCGGCCTTCCCCGTCAGGCCAAGGTCGCGGCCTATCTGCACAACGCCCCGGAATACCTCGAGACCTATTTCGCCGCCTTCAAGGCCGGCCTCGTCCCGGTCAACACCAACTATCGCTACGTCGCCGAGGAGCTGACCTACCTCTTCGACAACGCCGACGCAGAGGCGGTGGTCTTCGACGCCGATCTCGCCACCATGGTCGAGCGCATCAAGGGCGACCTCCCCAGGATCAGGACCTGGATCGCCGTGGGCGAGCCGGTCCCCGACTACGCCGTCCCTTATGAAGACGCCGTGGCCCAAGGCGCTTCTGAGACCGGCGCCGAGACCGGCAAGGCCGTCCCGCCCTGGGGCCGCTCGGGCGACGACCTCCTCATCCTCTACACCGGCGGCACCACCGGCATGCCCAAGGGCGTCATGTGGTGCCAGGAGGACCTGTTCTTCGTCCTCGGCGGCGGCGGCAACCTGATCCTCGAGATCCCGCCGATGTCCGATCCTTCCGAAGCCGGGCCGCGCGCCATCGAGCGCGACCCCGGGGTGATCGTCGCCGCCGCGCCGTTGATGCACGGCACCGCCCAGTTCAGCTCCATGATGACCCTGACCGGCGGCGGCGGCGTCGCCTGCCTGCCGACGCGCCGGTTCGATGCCGAAACCTTCTGGGACGAGGTCGAGCGCGTGCGCGCGACTTCGGCCGCCATCGTCGGCATGGCCTTCGCCGCCCCGATGCTGGACGCGCTCGAGGCCAATCCCGGCCGCTGGGACCTGAAGAGCCTCATCCGCATCGGCTCCTCGGGCACGGTGTGGAGCATGGAGAACAAGCACGGGCTGCTGAAGCACCTGCCCTGGTGCGGCATCTTCGACAGCCTGGGCTCGTCCGAGGCCGTCGGCATGGCGGCGTCGGCCTCGGCCGCCGGCGCCGAGCCGGCCACGGCGCAGTTCATGGTCGGGCCGAACTCGGCCGTCTTCACCGAGGACGGCCGCCGCGTCGAGCCGGGCTCGGGCGAGCGCGGCCAGCTCGCCGTCTCCGGCTTTCTGCCGGTCGGCTACTACAAGGACGAGGACAAGACGAACCGCACCTTCAAGACCCTGGAAGGCAAGCGCTGGTCCATTCCGGGCGATTGGGCCACCGTCGAGGCCGACGGCACCATCCGCCTCTTGGGCCGCGGCTCGCAGGTGGTCAACACCGGCGGCGAGAAGGTCTTCCCCGAGGAGGTGGAAGAGGTGCTCAAGCGCTTCCCGGGCGTCCAGGACGCCGCCGTCGTCGGCGTTCCCGACGCGCGCTTTGGCGAGCGCGTCGCCGCCATCATCGATGTCGCCGGCGGCCCCGAGCCGTCGCTGGCCGAGCTCTCGGCGCACGCCCGCGAGCACCTCGCCGGCTACAAGATCCCGCGCGAGCTGGTGGTGGCCAGGATCGAGCGCGCCCCCAACGGCAAGCTCGACTACAAGGCCATGCGGGCGCTGGCCCTGGAGCGGCTGCAACAGCCGGCTTAGCTCGCCGCTCTCCTCCCGTCTCTTCCCCCTCTGGGGTAAGTCCGGCCAAAGGCCGGGAAGGGGTTAGGGGGAGGCGGCCGGCCGAACGGCCGGCCGGGTGGGGTGACGATGCCTTGCGCCGGCTCACTCTTAAAGAGCCGTCGCCGCGCGATTCTTGTCCACCCCCTGAGGGGGCGGAAGGGCCCTATTGCGGAGCAATGGGAAGGCGGGGGTTTACGTTGTCGCCCAGCCAAGCTGGCCGGAATCCGCGGGCACGCTCCGATCCACCCTCCCCTCGAGAGGGACGGAGGCTTCAGCAGCAGCCGGGGGCTCGCGAGCCATCGAACCTGCCCACGCCATCTTTGGTGGCGTCGACTTCGGTCGTAAGAGATCGTCATGGCGCGTCCCCAACTCTCCGTTCGCAGCGCTCGGGCGCGCGAGCTGGCCCGCCGTCTGGCGCGGCGCGAGCGGCGCTCGATCGCCGACATCGTCGAGCGCGCCCTTGCGGCTTATGAGGTCAGGGAGGCTGGTCGCGAACCGGCGTCGACCTTCTACGCCAACCTGTCGTCGAAGCACGGGACCGACATCGATCTGGAGGCGGTGATCCGGCAGTCGCGTCGACCCGATGTCGGCCAGGACCTTTGATCTTTCTGGATACCAGTCGCCGAGGTGCAGGGCGGCCGTCTGGCCACCCGCAACATCGCCGATTTTGTGGCGAGCGGAGTCGAGGTGATCTCCCCCTGGGACCAGGCCTCCGCTCGCGTGTGAGCGTCCCAGCCATGACGACGGCCGTGGCGTTTTGCTGATCACCTCAGACGGCGCCGTGCGGCGCGGCGGTCGTCGGGAGAAGGGGTCAAACCGCCAACTCTTGCGCCCGGCCGGCCCAGGGTGTTCCTTGCCCCGAATCGAGCTTCGAGGGGAGGGCATCGATGCCAAGGATTTCCGTCGCCTTTTTGACCGTAGCGGCCCTTTGCGGCATGGCCGGCATGATCTGGGGCGGCTTCATGGGCGCCACCGAGAACATGACCATGGCGCCGGCCCATGCCCACCTCAACCTCCTGGGCTGGGTGACGCTGGCGATCATGGGCGCGGTCTACGCCCTTCCGGCCGGGCCGTCCGCGAACCGCCTCGCGTGGACCAATTTCGTGCTCTCGGCCGGCGGGGTGCTGATCATGATCCCCATGCTCGCCTGGCTGCTTCCGGACCCGGCCAGCCGCGGGCCGGTGATCGGACCTTGGTTCCTCCTTCCCGAAGCGATGGTGTTCATCGGCCTGCTGCTCTTCCTGGTGAACATCTGGCGCAGCCGCGGCCGGCCCGCCGCCGCCTGAGAGGGCGCCGTCCGGCGGATGCCCGGCTCTTGACATCTATTGCGAAATGCAATAGATCACAGCCATCGCGGCTGCGGCTGTGAGGGCGCTTCGCGCCTGGGTCTTTGACATCGTGAATAGAGCTAACCTAAGACCGGCCGGAGGCGGACATCCGGCCGTCGCTGGTCGCGCCGGCCCCGCGAGGCGGACAGCGCCAAGCCGTCAAATACGGTACGGTGGCGGCCACACGCCTGCGCGCCGGCGGCGTGCATGGAACGAGTCAAACCGGGCCGAGACGAGTCGAAACGAGCCAAGACGACTCGAAGCGAGCCAAAACGAGTCAAAACGAGTCAAAACGAGTCAAAACGGGTCACTTTGGGTTAAAGCGAGCCGTTACGAGCCGGGCGTAAGCCGCTGGAAACAATCTTTATTGGCTGGGCGAGTAGAGATTCGCCCATTCCGCCGCGTTGATTGCGGCCGTGGCGCTCCCGAACCGCGTTCTCAGCGCCTCCCGGCGCCTATGGCCCCGGCCAGGCGGTCGAAGGCGGCGCCCGCGGTTTCGAAGACGTAGTCGGGCCTGATGACGCTCACCGGGCCCACGCCCGCGGCCCGCAGCGCCTCGGCCGCGGCGAAGACGTCCGTGCGGGCCACCAGCATGCCGCCGGCCCGGGCCGCGCCCAGGCAGGCGAAACTTCCGAGCGCCTGCTGCGCCTTGGCGTCCTGCTCAGCCGGCCAGGAAAGGCTGGCCGCGCCCCCGGCCCTCTCGGCCGCCTCGACGATCAGCACGAGCCGCTGGCAGGCTTCGAGCCGCTCCGCCGACCAAGGCGCGGTGAGGGACGCCGCGAGCTGCGCCTGGCTCCTCAGGATGACGCCGTCGCTGAGCGCCCGCAGGCCGTTGGCCCCCAGGGTGGCCCCGGTGGTGGTGATGTCGACGATGGCCTCGGCCAGGCCCGCAGCGGGCGCCCCTTCGGTGGCCCCGCCGGATTCGACGATGCGGTAGTCGGAAAGGCCGTGGCGGGAGAAGAAGGCGCGCGTCAGCGCCGGGTATTTGGTGGCCACGCGCAGCCGCCCGTGGGTGCGGGCGTGGTGCAGGTGGGCGACCTCGTCGAGGTCGGCCATGGCGGTGACGTCGATCCAGCTGCGCGGCGCGGCCACGACGAGGTCGGCGCGGCCGAAACCGAGGCGGGCGAGCGCCAGGGTGGTGGGCGCGCCGGCGCCGGCGGCCTCGGCGATCAGGTCCTCGCCAGTGACGCCCAGGTGGGCCTCGCCCGCGGCCAGCAGGCCGACGATGTCGGCCGCCGAGGCGAACTGCGCTTCCAGGCCCGCAAGGGCCGGGATCTCGGCCCGGTATCCGCGGTCCGAGCCCGGCGCCGGGGAAAGGCCGCAGCCGGCGAGCCAGGCCTCGGTCTGGTCCTTGAGCCGGCCCTTGGACGGCAGGGCCAGGACGAGCGGCGCGCTCACGCCCCGCCCTCCTTCCAGGCCCGGCCCGGGCGCACCGAACAGCCGACCGCACGGCCCTCCCTCTGCGCGCCCAGGCGACGCATCAGCCCGTCGTAGCGGCCGCCTGCCGCCGCCGGCTGGTCATCGCCCAGCGCGGCGCTGCGCACCTCGAAGAGCATGCCGTCGTAGTAGCCGAAGGCGCGCCCGAAGCCGGCGTCGAAGCGCACCCGCTCGAGCGGCGCGCCCTCCCGCTCTAGGGCCCGAAACCGCCGCTCCCAGCCCTCGGCCGCGGCGCGCAGCGGCGGGCATTCGGCCCCGAGCGCGGCGATCTGCGCCGCCGCCGCCTGCGGCGCTCCGGAAATGGCGACCAGCCGCGCGATCAGCTCGACCCCGGCCCTGCCGAGGCGCGGCGAGGCCGCCGCCTCGGTCCGGCCAGCCAGCCGATGGACGATTTCCGCCGGGCTGCGCCCGCCCACCGGTTCGACGCCGGCCAGCGTCCAGATTTCCTGAAGCACCTGCGCCGCCGCTTCCTCGGCCAGCGGCGCGAGCAGGGCGGCAAGGCCAGCCCCTGCGGCGGCAGCCGCCGCTTCGCCCTGGCTCGCCGCCTCCAGCTCCGCTGCAAAGCGCACGGGCGAGCCCAGGGCGCGCTGCAGCCGATTGGCGAGCGCGGCCGGCGCGCCGATGGCGGTCAGCGCCGCGCGCAGCAGGCTGGCGTCGCCGATCACCATGGTGAGGTCGTCCCGCCCGCCCGCCGCGGCCGAGCGCCAGGCCAGCGCCGCCAGGCGCGCGTCCTCGGCCTCGGCCTCGTTCGCCGGCCCGTCGAACGCCTCCAGCCCGATCTGCAGGAACTCCTCGGCGCGCTCGCTTCCGGGCGGAGCGACGCGGAACGCCGCGCCCTCGTAGAAGAAGGCGCGCGCCCCGGGGCCTGCCGCGATCTGCGCCTGGGCGGCGGCGACGGTGAAGTCGGGGCGCAGGCAGGCCTCCTCGCCGCCGCTCCCCTGGACCAGGAACAGCCGCTCGCGCATGGCTTCGCCGGAGAGGTCGAGATAGAGGTCCAGCGGCTGGACCGTGGGGGCGCGCAGCGCCTGCGCGGCTTCGGCCGCCAGCGGCGCCCGGATGGCGGCAAGGACCTCCGCCGGGACCGCCCCCTCGAGCTTCATCTGGCCCTGGCGACGATGCGCCGCACAGCCTCGACGAAATCGGCGCGCGGCACGCTGATCTGGCCGGGCCGGTCCGCCCGCCAGGCGCGGTTGTCGGCCACGTCCGCCGCCATTTCGGCGCCGAGGTCGAGGTCCTTGATGGTGACCCGCCCGCAGGCGATCTCGTCGTCGCCCAGAATCACCGCCGCGGGCGAAAGGCGTCGGTCGGCGTATTTCATCTGCGCCCGCATGCCGGCGCCGCCCAGGTAGACCTCGGCGGCGATGCCGGCCTCGCGCAGCTCGCGCGCCAAGCCGAAATAGTCGGCCATCCGGCTCTCGTCCAAGCTCACGACCACCACCGGCCCGCGCCCTTCCTGGGCCAGCGTCGCGCCGCCGGCGGCCAGGGCGTCCGCCAGGCGCGAGACGCCGAAGGAAAAGCCGGTGGCCGGCGTCGTCTCGCCGGTGAAGCGGGCGACGAGGTCGTCGTAGCGCCCGCCACCACCGATGGACCCGAAGCGGCGGGCTTCTTCGGCGTCGGCAAGACCTTTGCCGGTGAGCTGGGCCTCGAAGACCGCGCCGGTGTAGTACTCCAGACCTCGGACGATCGAGGGATCGAACGCGGCCGCGGCCTCGGTGGCGCCCAGCGCGTGCAGCGCCGCATCGATGCGCGCCAGCTCGGCAAGGCCAGCCTCGCCCTCCGCCGAGCCGCCGATCACCTCCGCCACCGCCGCCAGGGTGCCGGCGCGGCTGGGGCGGCCTGCTTCGACGAAGGCCAGCACGGCTTCGATGGCGGCGGTGGGAAGCTGCGCCCCGCGGGTGAAGGCGCCGGAAGCGTCCTTGCGTCCCGGGCCCAGCAGCTCCGCCACGGCGACCGGGCCTAGGCGGTCGAGCTTGTCCACCGCCCTGAGCGCCGCCAGCCGCTGGCGTTCGTCGCCGATGCCGGCGGCGCCCAGCAAGCCGTTGAGCAGCTTGCGGCTGTTGATTTTCACGCTGACGGCGTCGCGAGCCAGGCCAGCGGCGGCATAGGCTTCCAGCGACATGGCGATGATCTCGGCGTCGGCCTCGGGGCGGCCCGAGCCCACGGTGTCGGCGTCGCACTGGATGAACTGCCGACCGTGCCCCGGGCCGGGCTTTTCGTCGCGCCACACCGGGCCGAAGGCGTAGCGCCGGAAGGGACGCGGCAGGGCTTCGCGATTTTCGGCCACGTATCTGGCCAGCGGCGCAGTCAGGTCGTAGCGCAGCGCCAGCCACTGCTCGTCGTCGTCGCGCAGGGAAAACACGCCTTCGCTCGGCCGATCATCGTCGGGCAGGAACTTGCCGAGCGCATCGGCGTACTCCAGCGCCCCGGTCTCGAGAGCCTCGAAGCCGAAGCGCTCGAACACCCCGACCACCGCGGCGATGATCGCCCGCTCGACGATGAGCGGCGCTCCCCGTCGATCGGCGAAGCCGCGCGGCGCGCGCGCCGCCGGCCGCAGGGCCGCATCTTCAGCCATCGGCGGCGCTTAGCCTTCTTCCCCGACGCGGGGAAGTCTCCGGCGGCCCGCCTCAGCCGGTCCGCGCCGGCGACCCGGCCGCGGCCACGGCGCGCGCGACCATCGTCGGCGTCAGCAGCTGCGGCAGGACCTTGGGCGCATCGCCGGCGGCATCGTAGACGAGGTAGAGCGGCACGCCGATGCGGCCCTGGTTGGCCAAGGCGCGGGCGATGGCGGGATCGCGGCGTGTCCAGTCGGCGACAAGGTAGGCCGCGTTCGCCTGTCGGAAGGCGCGCGCCACCGCCGGCGTCGCCAAAGCCAGGCGCTCGTTCACCTGGCAGGTGACGCACCAGGCGGCGGTGAAGTTGACGAACACCGGCCGGCCCTGGGCGCGCAGGGTTTCCACCAGCGCCGGGCTCCAGGCCTGGGCCGCCAGCCCCGCCGTGGCGGCCGCTCGTCCGGCGGCGGGCGCCGCGGTCGTCGCTCCAAGGCCGATGGTCCCCGTGAGGGCCAGGGCCAGCACCGCGGCGCCGCCGGCGGTGGCCGCCAGCGGGGCGGCCCGCTTGCCGCTCGCCTGCCGTCTCTGCATCGCCCCAAAGAGGGTGGCGGCGATGGCCAAAATGATGGCCGCGGCGAGCAGGCGCGCCAGCGCCCCTGCGCCGGCCTGCCGCGCCAGCACCCAGGCCAGCCAGGCGGCGGCGGCGTACATCGGAAAGGCGAGGGCCTGGCGGAAGGCGACCATCCACGCTCCGGGCCGGGGCAGCCGCCGCACCAGCGCCGGACTGAACGCCAGCAAACTCAGAGGGGCGGCAAAGCCCAGGCCCAGGGCGGCGAAGACGGCGAGACTGTCGACGGCCGGCTGCGTAATCGCCCAGCCCAGCGCCGGGCCCATCAGCGGCGCCGTGCACGGCGCGGCCACGACCACCGCCAGCGCTCCGGTCAGCGCCGCGCCGGCGACGCCGTCTGTGGGACCGGCGCCGCCGAGCCGCTGCAGGCTGGCGCCGATCTCGAAGACACCGGAGAGGTCGAACGCCGCGGCCAGCATGATGAGGGCGAGCACCGCCACGATCAGCGGCGACTGCAGCTGGAAGCCCCAGCCCACCGCGGCGCCGGCCGCGCGCGCCCCGATCAGCGCCGCCGCCAAGGCAAGGAAACTCGCCACCACGCCGGCGGCGAAGGCCAGGCCCTGCAGACGCCCCGCCGAGGCGCGCTCGGGGAGGCGCGCCAGCGCCGCCGCCTTCATCGCCAGCACCGGGAAGACGCACGGCATCAGGTTGAGGATCACCCCGCCCAGGAAGGCGAGGCCGGCGGCGGTCGCCAGCGCCAGGACGCCGCTCGCCTGCGGCCTCGGCGGTCCCAGGCCAGAGCTTCCGGGTGGCGGCGGTCCGGGTGGCGCGGCTATCTGGTAGGCGGCGCCGTCGACCGCCAGCACCCCGGCGGCGCGGGCCGGAAGCGAGGCCTTGCGCAGCTCCGGGCCAGCGCCGGCGAAGATGGTGAGCCCGCGGGGGCCCAGGTCCAATTGCTCCGGGTCCGACTGGGCGATCAGCTGGTCGTCATAGGGGAAGAAGTAGGCGTCGCGGACTGGGCGCCCCTCGAGCAGGGGTCCGGCGACGGCCAGCTGCAGGCGGCCGTTGCGGACCTGGAAGTCTGCGGCCAGAGGGGCTCGCGCAGGCGCCTCGGCCAAGGCTTGATGGATCTTCGGCCCCCACGTCGGTTCGGGGATGTTGGCGGCGGCGATCGGCAGGGTGAGGGCGAGGTCCGCCGAACCAGGGACGCAGACGTCGGCGCAGACCAGGAACTCCATGCGCGCGCGGATCGGCGCCGCCGTCCCGATCTTCGCCTGCGCCGGGATATGGACCGGAACCGCCAGCACCACCTCGCCGGCGTAGCCGTAGTTCATGATCGGCCCGAGCGGGAAGCGCGAGGGCGCCGGCCAGACGATGTCGCCTGCGCTCCAGCCTTGCGGCAGTGTCCAGGCCAGCGTCGTCGCTGCCCCGGCGTCGCCGGGATTGCGCCAGTAGGTGTGCCAGCCCTTGTCGATCCGCTGGACGGCGGCGACCCATACGGTCGAGCCCGGCGCCGCGGCGCGTTCGTCGGCCACGAGCGCGGCGTTCAGGTGCGGGGTCCTGACGAATTGCGCCCGCGCGGCGCCCGCCAGGGCGAACGCGACCAAGGCCAGTGTGGCCGCTCGCAAGATCCCTTTCACGGACATCTTGCTAAGTCGGGTGGCGAGCGGAACAAGTTCATTCCGCGAGTCGGGAGGGAGCGCCCATGGGACCGGGCTTCGATGATATCGAGATCGGCCAGGTTACGCACACCGATACCTTCGTCCTGGAGCCGGATTGCCTGGCCGGTTTCCTCGCCAGTTTCGCGCCCGACTGGCCGATCGAGCGCGGCGCCCCCGACGCCCTCACCTTCGCCCTGTGGTCGCGCCTGGCGGCGCCGGCGCTGGATGGCGAGGGCGCCAAGCGCCTGGGCGTCGACGCCTTGCGCTGGGCCCGAAATCCGCCAGCCGGCGCCTGCCTTCGGGGCCGGATCACCGTCATGGGCAAGGACCCGGTGGGCGAGGGCAAGGGCATCGTCATCGCCCAGCACGATCTCCTCGATGACGAGGGGCGGCTGGTGTTCTCGTGCCTGACCCGCAGCCTGCACCGCCGCGGCGCCTGACGGGCGCAGCGCCTGTAGCGTAACCCCTCACCTCGCCATCGAGGAGAACGCCCCTCCCGGAAGGAAAGGGAGGGGCCTGCGGCCGAGCAAAGCAAGGCCGTGCGAAGGTGAGGGGTTACGGCGCCGATTCAACTGGCTCGATCACGCCTCAGTTCAGGTTGGCCGGGGGCGGCGGACGGTTCTGGCGCACGATCGCCAGGGCGATCAGCCGGTCCCAGCCGATGAGGGAGGTGAGGTGGGCGTAGATCTGCGCCAGCGCCCCGTTGTCCAGGAGCTCGCGGATCTTGGCGTCGGGCAGCGCCTTCATCTTGGCTTCGGAGACGGCGAAGTATTCGGCGATCGTCTGCGGCTCGCCCTGGCCGCCGCCCGGCAGGACCGGAGTGTGGGTGGCCTTGCGGGTCTCGAAGAGGTCGAGCTCGCGCAGTAGGTTGCAGAACGACTCGGTGCGCCGGACCTCGGTCTCGAAGTCCTGGCAGAACTGGATGCAGCCCTTGGTGTATTCGGTCGGCTCGCCCTTGTCGTCGAAGAAGGCCAGGTCCGGCAGTTCGCCCAGCATCGGCGCGGCGCGGTCGATGCACACCACCAGTTGCTCGCGCTGGGGATCGTTGGCGAGCACGAAGGGATAGCGGCGGATGTAGGCCGGCACGTAGACGCCGCTCTCGAAGCCGCCGTCATTGACGAACATGTTCTCGTTGGCGTTCAGGCCCATGACGGCCAGCGGCTGGTGCTGCTCGCCGGCGAAGATGATCGGGAACGACAGAGCCGCCAGCGGGAATTCGCCCACCGTCAGCGGCACCACCTGGGTGGTCGCGGCGAAGGCGAAGGGCTTGTCGAGCCGCTTGAGGCCCAGGTTCCCGTGGGTCTCGCGGTTCAGTGGCTCGGGCTGGGAATAGAAGAGGACGCTGCCGGTGAGCTGGCCCGGCGGCAAGGCGGTGGTCATCGACATGGAGAGGGGAAGATCCTGGGGTGGTCGCAGGCGAAATCAAGCCTCGGGCGCGGCTTCTAGCGGAAGGCGACCCCGGCGGGCAATCTTGCCCCTGGCGGGGCTTGCCGTCTTATATGCCGGCCGAAGCTCGCGGGGACGACCACATGCCGATCTACTATCCAGACATCCTGCACCAGAAGTCCGCGCCGCGGATCTTCTCCTACGGCGACAAGGACGTGATGCTCTACGCGCTGGGAATCGGCCTTGGCGCCGATCCCATGGACGAGCGCGAATTGGCCTTCGTCTACGAGCGCAACCTCAAGGTGGTGCCCACGGCCGCGACCGTCCTGGCCGCGGGTGCGCGGTCCCGTCCGGGCGATGCGGTTCCCGAAAATCCGCCCGGCCACCGCGTCAGCCAGCTCAACTACCTCATGGTCGTCCACGGCGAGCAGAAGGTGGAGCTGCACAAGCCGCTGCCCGCATCCGGCTCGTTCACCGCCCAGAGCCGCACCCTGGGCGCGTTCGACAAAGGCAAGGACAAGGGGGCGGTGGTCGTCAACGAGACGGTGTGGATGGATGACCACGGCGACAAGGTCGCGACCCTGATCGGTTCGACCTTCGCTCGCGGCGACGGCGGCTTTGGCGGGCCCTCCGAAGGCGCCCCGGAGCCGCACAAGGTGCCCGAGCGCGCGCCCGACCTGTCGCTCGATTTCTCGACCCGCCCGGACCAGGCGCTCGTCTACCGCCTCAACGGCGACCGCAATCCGCTGCACTCCGATCCGGAGGTCGCCCGCAAGGCCGGCTTCGAGCGGCCGATCCTGCACGGCCTCTGCACCTATGGGATCACCTGCCGGGCCATCCTCCAGGCGATCACCGACTACGACCCCGAGCCCATCCTGAGCCACCAGGTGCGCTTTTCCGCCCCGGTCATTCCGGGCGATGTCATCACCGTGGACCTGTGGCGCGACGGCAAGGTCGTCTCCTTCGAAGCGAAGGTGAAGGCCAGGGGCGCCACGGTGATCAGGAACGGCAAGACCGTCCTGCGGTAAGGATTTCGTTCACCATGCCCGGCTGATCTTCGCTCAGGTGAACGGGGAGCGGATGGAAGACCATCAGGTCATCGTGGGCGATTGTCTGGAGGTCCTCGAGGGCCTGCCGGAGAGGTGCGCCGATCTCGTCTTCGCCGATCCGCCCTACAATTTGCAGCTCGGCGGCGAGCTCACCCGCCCCGATCAATCCCGGGTCGACGGCGTCGACGCCGACTGGGATCGTTTCGCCTCCTTCGCCGACTACGACGCCTTCACCCGCGCCTGGCTATCCGCCTGCCGCCGCGTCCTGAAGGACGACGGGACGCTGTGGGTGATTGGCAGCTACCACAACATCTTTCGTGTCGGCTGCGCCCTCCAGGACCTAAGCTTTTGGATCCTGAACGACGTCATCTGGCGCAAGTCCAACCCCATGCCGAACTTCAAGGGGACGCGTTTCACCAACGCCCACGAGACCCTGATCTGGGCGGCCAAGTCGCGTGGCCAGCGCCGTTACCGCTTCAACTACGACGCCTTGAAGATGGCCAACGACGAACTGCAGATGCGCTCGGACTGGACGGTGCCGTTGGCCACCGGCGAGGAGCGGGTGAAGGACGCCGCCGGCGCCAAGGCTCACCCGACGCAGAAGCCCGAGGCCCTGCTGCACCGGGTAATCCTCGCCTCGACCGCGCCCGGCGACCTGATCGTCGATCCTTTTGCCGGCGTGGGCACCACCGCGGCCGTTGCCAGGCGTCTGGGTCGCCGCTGCATCGGCATCGAGCGCGAAGCTTCCTACGCCGAGCTGGCGCGCCGCCGAATCGGCGAGACGGCGCCGGCCGACCCTAAGGATCTCTTGGTCACCGGCTCGAAGAAGGACGAGCCCCGCGTGCCCTTCGGCCAGATCATCGAGGCCGGCCTGCTGCGGGCGGGCGATGAGGTCTGGTGCCCCAAGGGCCTGCGCGCCGCCCGGGTGCGCGCCGACGGCAGCCTCTCCATGGATGGAGTCACCGGTTCGATCCACAAGGTCGGCGCCATCGCCGACCGCCAGAGCGCCTGCAACGGCTGGACCTTCTGGCACGTGCGGACCGACGAGGGCCTGGCGCCGATCGACGTGCTGCGCGCCAAGGTCCGCGCCGCCTTGGCTTAGCCTACAGGGCCGCCCGCAGCGCCTTGGCGAAGACCGAGGGCAGGGCGCTCAGCGCCCCTTCGGGCTTGCGCCAGATCGCGGCGGGGCGAGGCGGCTCGATGTCGGCCCGCCAGACCGCGAGTTCAAGGGCGAAGTGCGTGAACACATGCGTCACGATGCCGGCCCGTCTCCAGGCCGCCGGCCAGGGCGCCGCCTCGAGCATGTCCGCCGCGTTGCAGGCGTGGGCGGCCCACTCGGTCGTCGGCAGGCCCAGCATGCCGCCCAGGAGCCCGGAGGGCGGCCGGCGGGTGAGGGCCACCTCGCCGGCGGCGAGCGCCACGAAGGCCGCGCCGTGGCGCCGGGGTCGCTCGGCCCTGGGCGTGCGCCGGGGATAGGTCTCGGGGTCGCCGGCGGCGCGCGCGGCGCAATCCACCCGGAGGGGGCATGCTGCGCACGCCGGCCTTGTCGGCCGGCAGACGAGAGCGCCCAGGTCCATGAGCGCCTGCGTCCAGTCGCCGCAGCGCTCGCCCGTGACGAGTTCGGCGGCGCGGGCGCGCAGCTCCGGCTTGGCCGCCGGCAGCGGCGTCTGGATCCGGAAAAGACGCGCCATCACCCGCTCGATGTTGGCGTCGACGGCGTTGGCCGGCGCGTCGAAGGCGATGGCGGCGATGGCCGCGGCGGTATAGGGGCCGACGCCGGGCAGACGCGCCAGCGCCGACTCCTCCCTCGGAATCCCGCCCTCGGCGGACATCGCCCGCGCGCACGCCAGCAGGTTGCGGGCGCGGGCGTAGTAGCCGAGGCCCGCCCAGGCGCTCATCACCTCTTCGTCCGCAGCCGAGGCGAGGCTTTCCACGGTCGGCCAGCGACCAATGAAGTCGGCGAAGTACGGGGCGGCATGAGCGGCCGTGGTCTGCTGGAGCATGATCTCCGAGAGCCACACGCGATAGGGATCGCTCATCTCGCCGGGCGCGGCGCGCCAGGGGAGTGTGCGACGATGGGCGTCGTACCAGGCGAGCACGCGCCTGCGGATGGCGGCGACGGCGGTCATCGATGGCGCTATTAAGCCTTCGATGGTCCGACCGCTGCCCTCCTTGCGCGAAACCGCCGACATTCTCGCCCGCCGCCGCACCCGGCCGCCGCGCCGCCCACCGCCGCCGGCGGGTCGGGCCCTGACGCCGCTCGTCCGCGCTTTCGATCAGCGCTTCGGCCGTGGGGCCGACGGCCTCGCCGCCCGCTGGCGCGAGGTGGTCGGCGATGCCGTCGCCGCGCGCAGCGAGCCGGTGCGGATCGTCAAGGGCCGCGCCGGCGCCCCCGCCTTCCTGGAGCTGAGAGTCGACGGGCCCTCGGCGACCCTGATCGCGCACGAGGCGAGCGCCATCCTGGCGCGGGTCAACCTGTTCCTGGGCAAGGGGAGCGTCGAGCGCTTGCGCGTCGTCCAGGCGCCGCTGCGCGGTCGGCCGGTTCGCTCCCATCGGCCGAAACAGGCGCGTCGAGCTCCGGCGCCGCCGCTCGATGCCGCCCGGGAAGCCGAACTGACGGCGATGCTCTCGGACATCGGTCCGGCGCGGCTGCGGCAGGCGCTGCAGCGGCTCGGGCGCGAGGTTCTGGCGAACCGCGGCCGCTGACTTGCGCGGCGCAAGAATCGCGCTCTACTCGAATTGGCGTTCCCCGAAGGAGACATGACCAAGCCCACGTTCTTGCCCGGAGCTTTGCGCCGGCGCCGGAGCGCTGCGCCGGCGGCGGCGTTGTGGCTCGCCTGCGCCCTCGCTTCATCGGCCGTTGCGGCCGCTGGCCCGCCAGCGCGCGAGCCCGACGACGAGAGCCTAGGGTCGGCGCGCGCTCCGGTCACCGTGATCGAGTATGGTTCGGTCGGCTGCCCGCACTGCGCCGCCTGGGCCCAGACCGTCTTTCCCGAGTTCAAGAAACGACTGATCGACACCGGCAAGGTCCGCTTCGTCATGCGTGAGGAGCTGACCGGCGAGCCTGTCCTGGCGGCGGCCGGCTTCCTGCTGGCCCGCTGCGCCGGGCCGCAGAAGTATTTCGACGTCGTGGACAAGGTCTTTGCCGCCCAGCCGCAGATCTTCGCCAGCGGCGAGGCCCTCACCTCCCTCACCGCCATCGCCAAATCCGAGGGCATGGACGAGGCCGCCCTGAAGGCCTGCGTCACCAACAAGGCGGCGCTGGACGCCCTCGAGGCGCGAGCCCAGAGGCATGCGGTCGAGGACGGCGTCTCGGCCACCCCCACCTTCATGATCGGCCAGACCAAGCTGGTGGGCGATCAGTCGCTCGACAAACTCGAGGCCGCGGTCGCCGCGGCCCGTCGGCGGTAGGGCAGGCGATGCACTTCGCCAAGCTTCGGCTTTCCGGCTTCAAGTCCTTCGTCGAGCCGACGGAGCTTCGCATCGAGTCGGGGGTGACCGGCATCGTCGGTCCCAATGGCTGCGGCAAGTCGAACCTGCTGGAGGCTCTGCGCTGGGTCATGGGGGCGGCTTCGGCCAAGGCCATGCGCGGCGAGGGCATGGACGATGTCATCTTCGCCGGCTCGGGGGCGCGGCCGGCCCGCAACCACGCCGAGGTGGCGCTCACCATCGACAACGAGGACCGCGCGGGTCCGGCGGAGTGGAGCGGGCCGGTGATCGAGGTGAGCCGGCGCATCGACCGGGCGGAGGGCTCGACCTTCCGCATCAACGGCAAGGAGGCGCGCGCCCGCGACGTGCAGCTGCTGTTCGCGGACGCATCCACCGGGGCCAATTCGCCGGCGCTCGTCCGCCAGGGCCAGATTTCGGAGCTGATCTCGGCCAAGCCGCAGAACCGGCGACGCATCCTGGAGGAGGCTGCCGGCGTCGCCGGCCTGCACAGCCGCCGTCACGAGGCCGAGCTGAAGGTCCGGGCCGCCGAGGCCAATCTGGAGCGGCTGGACGATCTTGCCCGCGAGCTGGAATCGACCCTGGCGCGGCTCAGGCGCGAGGCTCGCCAAGCGACCCGCTACCGCGAGATCTCGGCGGAGATTCGCACCCTGCGCGCCGCCCTCTTGATCGCCGCCTGGCGGGAGGCCAGCCACGCCTTCGCGGCGGCGCGCGCGCTCCATGACGACCTCGGGCGGGAAGCGGAAACGGCGGCGCTGGAGGCGGCGCGGGCGGGCCGCTCGGCCATCGCCGCGGCCGAGGCCGCGGCGCCGGCCCAGGCTGAGGAGCGGGCGGCCGCGGCCCAGGCGCACGGGGCCGAGATCGAGCTGGAGCGCCTGGACCGACGGCTGGAGGCGATGTCGGCCGAGGCCGACAGGCTCGCCGCCGAGATCCAACGCATAGCGGCCGACTCCGAGCGCGAGGCCCAGATCGGCCGGGATGCGACGCAGGCGCTGGAGCAATTGCGCAGCGAAGAGGAGGCGCTCCGGACGGCGCGGGCCGAGGCCGCCGAGACGCTGGCGCGTCTGCAGACCGGGGCCGAGGCGGCCTCGGCTGCGCGGTCCGCCGCCGAGACCGAGTTGGAGCGCCTGACCGCGGCGGCGGCGGCGGATCAGGCCCGCCGTGAAGCCGCACAGACGCGCGTCGTCGAGGCGCAGCGCCGGGTCGAGGCCGCCGACAAGGCTCTGGCGGCAGCCCGCCAGCAGGAGCTGGCGCTGGGGCCTCCGCCGAGAGGCTCGAGCACGGCCGACGCCGCGGCCGCGGCCGAGACGGCGCTGGCGGAAGCTGCCTCGGCGCTTGAGCGGGCGGACGAGGCTCGCGCCGCCGCCGCTGAAGCCGAGGCGGCCGCCCGCGCTGGCCATCGCGCCCGCGAGGACGAACTCGCCGCTCTCGTCAGCCAGGCTGAGGGTCTCGCCGCCGTCGCGGCGGCCCCGGGGCGCGCCCGCGTCGCGCCGGTGGTCGAGCGCGTCAAGCCTCGACGCGGCCTCGAGGCCGCGGTGGCGGCGGCGCTGGGCGACGATCTGCTGGCCGGGCTGGAGGCCGGCGCCGGCGCCTGGTGGGCGGGCGCGCACGTGGAGCCGGCGCCGTGGCCGGCGGGGGCGACGTCGCTCGTGGAGCTGGTGGAAGCTCCGAGCCAGCTGGCCGCGCGCCTTTCCCTCACGGCCCTCGTCGAGCGCGCCGACGGAGCACGCCTGCAGACATCACTCGTCCCTGGGGCGCGTCTGGTCTCGCGCGAAGGGGACCTGTGGCGGTGGGATGGCTACACGGCGCCGGCTGGCGGCCCCAGGCCGGCCCAGGCGAGGTTGGAGCAGCGCACCAGGCTCGAAGACCTCGAAACCCAGATCGCCGCACTGCGGCCGGCGGTGCGCGCCGCCGCCGAGGCGCACGCGAGCGCCGCCGCCGAGCTTGCTGCGCGCGAAGCGGCTGCGGCCGCAGGCAGGCGGGCGTTGCTCGAAGCCGAACAGGTCCTGGCCAAGGCGCGCGCCGCCCTGGCCGCCGCCGAGCGGGAGGCCGCCCGCCGCGAGAGCGAGGCCGCCGTCCTGGCTCAGCGTCTGGAGGACTTGGCGCTCGAGGCGGAAAGCGGCCGCGCCGCCCTGGCCCAGGCCAAGTCCGCGGCGCAGGCCGCCTTCGAGCCGGCCAGCGAAGCGGCCAGTATCGAGGCGCTCCGTTCGAACCTCTCCGAAGCGCGGGCGGCGGAGGCGGCCGCCGGTTCGGCTCTGGCGGTGGCGCGTCGCGACGGCGCCGCCCGGGACGCTCGCCTTGCCGCCATCGCTTCGGAGACCGACAGCTGGCGCGGACGGGCCCAGGCGGCGGCGATGAGGGTCGATAGCCTCGCGGTGGCCGCTGACAGGGCCGCCAGCGAACGCGCTGCGGCGCTGGCCGCTCCGAGCGAAGCCGGGCCCAAGCGTCAGCTGCTGCTGGACGCCCTGGCGGCGGCGCAGCAGCGCCGTTCACAAGCGGGCGAGGCGCTGGCCGCGGCCGAAGGGGCCCGGGCCGTCGCCGAGAGCGCCGCCAGGGCCGCCCAGGCCGGGGCGGAGGAAGCCAGGGCCGCGCTTTCCGAAGCTCACGCCCGTCTCGAGGGCGAACGCGCCCGGCTGGACGAGCGGCGCGCACGCATCGCCGAAGTGCTGCAGATCGCCCCCGAGGCGGTGGAGGCGCGTCTTTCCGAAGACTCGATCGAGCTTCCGGCGGACCTCGGCGCCGGCGAGGTCCGGCTTGCCGAGTTGGAGCGCGCCCGCGACGCCATCGGCCCGGTGAACCTGCTCGCGGAGCGCGAAGCGGCGGACCTCGCCGTTCGCGCCGCGGCGCTGGCGGCCGAGCGCGCCGACCTCGCCGGCGCCCTAGAGCGCCTGCGCCTGGGCATAGGGGAGCTGAACGCCGAGGGGCGCGAACGCCTCCTTGCCGCCTTCGACGTGGTCGACGGCCATTTCCGCAGCCTGTTCCAAACCCTGTTCGAAGGTGGCCAGGCCGAGCTCCGCCTGGTGGAGGCCGACGACCCCTTGGAGGCCGGGCTCGAGATCTACGCCTGCCCCCCAGGGAAGCGTCTGGCGATCATGACCCTGCTCAGCGGCGGCGAGCAGGCCCTCACGGCTCTCGCCCTGATTCTCGCGGTCTTCCTCTCCAATCCGGCGCCGATCTGCGTGCTGGACGAGGTCGACGCCCCGCTCGATGACGCCAACGTGGAGCGCTTCTGCGCCCTGCTCGACGACATGCGCCGTCGCGCGCCGACGCGGTTCCTGGTGATCACCCACAACCCGCTCACGATGTCGCGAATGGACCGGCTCTTCGGCGTCACCATGCCCGAGCGCGGGGTGTCGCAGCTCGTTTCGGTGGACCTGCGCCAAGCCGAAACTCTGGCGGCCGCCTAGCAACCCCGGCGCTGCGGCGGCATTCCGCAGCCATGGAAAGGGCCACGGAGCCTCCCGCCTCGCTCGCCGAGATCGCCCGGGACATCCAATCCTGCCGGCGCTGCGGCCTGTGGAGAAACGCCACCCAAGCGGCGGCCGGCGAGGGCCCGCCGCGCGCGCCGATCATGCTGGTGGGCGAGCAGCCCGGCGACCAGGAGGACCTGCAGGGTCGTCCCTTTGTCGGCCCGGCCGGGGGCGTGCTCGACCGCGCCCTGGCCCAGGCCGGCGTGCCGCGCGAAGCGGTATTCGTCACCAACGCGGTGAAGCACTTCAAGCACGAGCTGCGGGGCAAGCGGCGGCTGCACAAGCGTCCCGACGCAAGCGAGATTTCCGCCTGCCGCTTCTGGCTGGACGCCGAGCGCGCCTTGGTGCGGCCGAAGCTCGTCGTCGCCATGGGCGCTTCGGCGATCCTGGGGGTGTTCGGCCGGGCGCGGCCGGTGATGGCCTGGCGCGGGCGGCTGCTGCCGATGGACGGCGGCGGCGAGGCCCTGATCACCTTCCACCCCTCGATGGTGCTGCGCATTCCCGACCACGAAGGCCGCGAGAGAGCCTTCCGCGATTTCACCGCCGATCTGGCGCTCTGTCGCTCAGCGCTCCGCTGACGCTTGGGCTTGCCGCCGCATGCGCAAGATCTCTGTGACGCCGAACGAACGCACCACGAGCTCCTGGGCGCGGCCGTCCGGGCCAAAGATCACCTCGGTTTCGGAAGGTCGGCGGCGGCTGAAGAGCCGGCCCCTGTCGTCCATCAGGGTCTCGTTGGGGCCGCCGCGCATGCCCTCGATGTGGGTGAACAGCCGCCCATTCTCGACCCACACCTTCAGTTCCGGCATCTCGACCCCCGAAACGATGTCGTAGCTCCCGACCAGGCGGTCGAGCTGGTCGGCCGGGACCGGAACCACTTTCTTGGGCGCCGGCAGGAAGTCGTCCCAGCCGTGGGCGCGGGCGACGGCAGCGAACACCTCCCAGTAGAAGATGAGGCCCGACTCGGCGTTGGTCATCACCACCGCCCCGCGCCCCCCCTCGAGGAAGCACTTGGACTCGCATTGATATCCGGCGTTGGAGCCGCCGTGGCCGAAGAGGATGTCGCCGCTCTTTTCCAGCAGTTCCCAACCGAGGCCGAACTCGCCCCCCTGAGGTGTCATCATTTCCCGGGCCAGGTCCTGGCGCAGGAAGGCGCCGGGCTTGCCGAGCCAGGCGTCCCGGCACGCGATCATGAAGCTGGCGAAGTCCGTCGGGGTGGTCCAAACGCCGCCGGCGGCGAGCTGGGGCACGCACACCCATTTGCCGTCGATCGCCTTGCCCTCCTCGTGGCCGACCGCGGCGTTGCTCTCCAGAGGCTTCGGCAACGGGCACTCGAACGTGCTGCGGCTCAGCCCGAGTGGCTGGAAGATTTCGGCGCGCGCCAGATCAGCGAACCGGGTCTGGGAGGCTTCCTCCAGCATCAACTGCACGATCATCGTGCCGCCGCCCGAATAGCGCGCCGCGCCGCCCGGCGTCTTGTCGACTTGCACGGGCTTTGTCTTTGCCGGCGGGCGGCCCTCGAGCACGTCGATGACCGTGGGCAAGGCTTCGCCGGGAGGAAACGCGCCAAAGCCGTGCACCGTGGTTCCAGCCCTGTGCGACAACAGCCGCCGCAAGGTCACCGGCTGCGCGGCCGTGAATTCGTTTTCCGGTACTTTCCATGACGACAGGTACCGGTTGACGTCGGCATCGAGGTCGAAGGCGCCGCGCTCGACCAGCCGCAGCGCCACCGCGGCGGTGATCGCCTTGCTGATCGAAGCGCCGGAGAAGAGCGTCGCCTCGTCGATGGGCTCGGGGCGGCCCTTTTCCTTGACGCCGAAGCCCTTGGCCCAGGCGAGCTCGCCCCCTTCGATAACCGCGACGCTCACGCCGGGGCAGTCGTAGGCGGCAAGGCGCTCATCCATGGTCCAGCGGATGTCCTCGCCGATGATGCGCATCGGCGGTTGCAGGCCGGTGTGGACCGCTTCGATGCGCGGATCCAACACGCCGCTCACGTCACGCGTCCCAAGGATAGGACCATGGCGCCGCTTGCTCCCAGATGCGGGCCAGGCGCAGCAGGACGTCGTCGCGGTGCCGCCGCGCCATGATCTGCAGACCGACCGGCAGGCCGGCGGCCGTCAGCCCGGCCGGAAGCGATATCGCCGGGTTCCAGCAGGCGTTGGCGATCGCCCCGAAAGGTTCGACCCCGGTTTCGCTGGCGTCGCGGCCGTCGACCAGCTGCGGCGAGGTGCTGGCCGCATCGTAGGGCGCCAAGGCGGTGGCCGGCGTCAGCAGGAGATCGTGGCCCTGGAAGAACTCGGCCACCTCGTTGCAGAGCTGCTCGACCTTCTTCCAGGAGTCCTTGACGTCGATGTCGGCGCGCCGGGCGCGCAGGCGCTGGATGATCGCCTTCATCTGCTCCGACAGGCGGTCGTAGCCGTCGGGCAGGATGCCGTCGGCGGTAAGGTCGGCCTCGAGGGTCGAAAGGTTGATCGCGCCCCAGTGCCGGTAGAGGTTGGTCGGCTGGAAGACGCCGCCGGTCTCGATCAAGCCGGCCGCCGCGATCAGCCGCTGCGCGGCGCGCCGCGTGATCTCGACCACTTCCGGCTCGACCACGGCGTAGCCGAGGTCCGGGCTCCACAGGGCCTTGAGCCCGCGGACGTCGAGGGTCTCGATGATGTCCTCGTAGCGGTAAGGAACGGCCGGCAGGGATTGCCGGTCGTGGTCATCCGGCCCGGCGGCGACATCGAGATAGCGGGCCGTGTCGCGCACCGTTCGGGTGACTGCGCCGTGCACCGACCACTGGGCGAAGCCGTTGGCCTTGGCGATGCGGCCGTGGCTGGGCTTGAGCCCGATCAGGCTGGTGTAGGACGCGGGCTGGCGCGTCGAGCCGCCGCCGTCGGTCGCCGTCGCCAGCGGGACCATGCCGGCGGCCACCGCCGAGGCCGAGCCGCCACTGGATCCGCCCGAGGTCTTGGCCGGGTTCCACGGGTTGCGGGTGACGCCCCAGGCGAAGGTCGATGTCGCCGAGTCCATGCCGAATTCGGAGCAGGCGGTCTTGCCGATGGGAATGGCCCCGGCGGCGCGCAGGCGCGCTACGTGCGGGTTGTCTTTCTCCTTGGCCGGCGACTGCTTGTAGAAGTCGCTGCCCTGCGTCGTCGGAAAGCCGCGGCAATCTTCCAGGTCTTTCACCCCGATCGGCACGCCGGCCAGAGCGCCGACGCTTTCACCCCGCGCGACGCGCGCGTCGATTGCCTCGGCCGCGGCTTCCGCGGCCGAGCGGTCGAGCATCACGAAGGCGTTGATGTCGCCGTTCTTGGCGGCGATCTGATCGAAGGCCTCGGCGACCATGGCGCGGGCGGAAAGCTCGCCGCTGGCGACCTTGTCCGCGATCTCGACGACGGTGCGCATGCTTTCCTCCTCAGGCGAGCGCCTTGGCCACGCTTTCGGCGAGACCGGCCGAGATCCCGGGCGTTTCCGCGACGCGCCGCAGCGCCGCCAGCATCAGTTGCTGGCGGGGCTCGTCGTAGCGCCGCCACTGGTTGATCTGCGGCATCAGGTAGTGGCTTCCCTGTCGCCCTTGGGCGTCGATGGACAGCAGCCGGTCGGCTAGGAATTGGTAGCCGCGGCCGCTGCGATCGTGGAAGGCGACGCGGTTCTGGCGGAAGAAGCCGCCATAGTAGACCAGCGCCTGCGAGAAGTTGCCCGGATCGAACGCCGGGTGCTGTTCCAGCGCGATGATCCGGTCCACCGCGCCAGGGGCTCGCGAAAGAGCCTGGGCGTTGAACCACTTGTCGACCACCGTCGGATGGTCCTTCCAGCGCTGGTAGAACCGGTCGAAGGCTTCCTGACGCTGCGGCGCGTCCAGGTGGGCGATGAGGGCGAGCGCCTCGAAGGCGTCGGTCATGTTCGGCGCTTGCGTCGCCTGGCGCAGGCACAGCTCGGCGACTTCTCTCGTTCCGAGCGCAGTGAGCAGGTCCAGGGCGGCGTTCTTCAACTTGCGGCGGGCGATGCCATCCGGATCCGGCGCATAGGGGCCGGTCTCGGCGCATGCGGCGTAGCGCTCGCGGAGTCGCGGCTCCAGCCGCCGCGCGATCTCTTGTTTGACGAAACCGCGGGCGGCCATGGTGGCGTCGAGCTCGACACGGGCCAAGGCCTCGGAAAGCACCGGTTCGTCGGGCAGGCTGAGGATCTGCGCCCGAACCCAGCGATCACTGCCCTCGTCATCGAGGGTGTGGCCGATCGCCTCGATGAAGCTCTCGGGAGCGACCATGGGACGGCCGGCGGCGTGTTCGGCGGCGAGCCTGCGGATCAGACGCACCGCCAAGGTCTGGGACGCGTCCCAGCGGGCGAACGGATCCGAATCGGTCCGCATGAGGAGCGCGAGTTCGTCATCTGAGAGCTCGGTCTCCAGCGACACCGGGGCGGAAAACCCGCGCAGCAGCGAGGGGATGGGCGGGCTGGCCACACCTTCGAAGACGAAGACCGCCTTGGGCTCGCGAAGCTCGAGCACGGTCTGGCTGGTCGGCGAGCCGCCGCGGGTAAAGGTCATCGCTTCGCCCGCCCGCGAAACCAGCCCCATGGCGATCGGAACGAGGAATGGCGCCTTTTCGGGCTGGCCCGGCGTGGGCGGGCAGGACTGGCTGAGCGACAGTCGGTAGGTTCGCGCTTGGGAGTCGTAGGCGCCGCTGGCCTTCAGCCGCGGGCGCCCGGCCTGCGTGAGCCAAACGCGAAACTGGGAGAGGTCGCTGCCGCTGACGTCCTCCATCGCCTGGATGAAGTCCTGGACCGTCGCCGCCTGGCCGTCGTGGCGGGCGATGTAGAGGTCGAAGCCCTTGCGGAAGACCGCGGGTCCCAGCAGCGCGCGCAGCATGCGCGCCACCTCGGCGCCCTTTTCGTAGATAGTGTTGGTGTAGAAGTTGTCGATCTCGGCGTAGGCCGTGGGCTGGACGGAGTGGGCCGCCGGTCCGTCGTCCTCGGGGAATTGGTTGCGCCGCAGGGCCTTGACCTGTTCGATGCGCCAGGCGCCGGCGCCCAGGCGGTCCTCGATGAAATGCTGGTCCCGAAAGCGGGTCAGGCCTTCCTTCAGGCAAAGCTGGAACCAGTCGCGGCAGGTGACGCGATTGCCAGTCCAATTGTGAAAGGCCTCGTGGCCGACGATGCGCTCGATGAGGATGTAATCGTCGTCGGTGGCGATGGTCGGATCGGCGATCACGCCGGCGGCGCCGAAGAGGTTGAGACCCTTGTTCTCCTGCGCCCCGGACCAGCCGCTCAGGGCGGCGACATTGTAGCGGGAAAGGTCGTATTCGAGCCCGTAGGTCTGCTCGTCCCAAGTCAGGGCGCGTTTCAGCGAGTCCAGGGCGAACCGGCACTTCTGGCTGACATCGGGTTCGGACCAGACACCGAGGGCCACATCACGCCCGCTCAGGGTGACGAACTGGTCCGCCAGGCAGGCGAGGTCGCCGGCGATCACGGCGAAGATGTACGAGGGCTTGGGCCAGGGATCGATCCAGCGGGCGAAGCGCCGGCCGTCTTCGAGCGGGCCTTCCTCGACCTTGTCGCCATTCGACAGCAGCACCGGATAGCGTTTCGCGTCGGCGCGCAGAGTCACGTCGTACCTGGCCAGCACATCGGGCCGATCGGGGAAGTAGGTGATGCGACGGAAGCCCTCGGCCTCGCACTGGGTCGCCAGCTGGCCTTTGAGCTCGAAGAGGCCTTGGCGCGTGGTGTTCTTCGCCGGCTCAATCGCGTTGGTGATTTCCAGATGAAAGTTGTCCGGGGGCGCGGCGATGGTCAGACCCTCGCTGTCCACTTCGAACCGGCCCGGTTCGATCGGGGCCCCATTCAGGCGCAGCGAAAGGAGCTCCAGGTTTGTTCCGTCCAGCCGCAGAGGGACGTCAGCGGGAGCCTCTGGCGAGCGGCGAACCCGCAGGCTGCTCTCGACCAATGTGCGTTCGGGATCGAGGTCGAACGTGAGTTCGATCGCGTCGATGAGGTACGGCGGCGGCGCATAGTCGACCAGCCGGTGAAGCCCGGGCGCGGGCGCATCTGCCGGGCGCTGCGCGGTTTCGGCTCGCTCCATGTGTACGCTGTTCATTTAACCGCGCGGGCGCCGCGCGGCAAATGTCTAGAACTTGGTTTCGATGCGCACGCCGAAGGTCCGCCCGGTATTGAAGTTCTCGATTCCGTCCGAATAAAGGAACTGGGGGATGCGCCGATCGAACGCGTTGGTGACGTAGCCCAGCAGCCTCGTATTGCCGTATGCAAAGCCGGCATCGGCGTCGAGGTCGTTGAAATCCGGCCATGCCAAGGTCGGTGGCCCCCCGCGTGCGGCGTCCATGACCCCGCCGTACTCAAGCCGCAAATTGAAGTCGCCGACCAGCCGTACGCGGTCGGTCAGCGGCCGGTCGAGGCCGCCGCTCAGGTCGATCGTCCAGTGGCGCGTGAATTCGACCTGCGCGCCTGCCAGGGGCACCAAGCCTCCTGACGGGCCGCTCGTCATTCCGCTGACGAATTTGTCGTCCAGCCAGCCGACCGAAAGGCCGAAGTTCAGCCAGTTGACCGGATGGTAGCCGCCTTGGAGCTCGGCCCCCCAGGTGCGCACGGTGCCGACGTTGCTGAGGAAGTAAAGCCCGAGGAATGACGGCGCGCTGGTGTCGGGCTGGGGTTCGATGAGGCCCGTCTGGCGCATGTAAAAGACGTCGGCGTTCAGGCTGAGGCGGCCGTCAAGCCAGAGCGTCTTTGTCCCGATCTCGCCGCTGTAGGCCTTCTCGGCGTTGTAGGAGATGTGCGCGGGACTCGTCGTGGTGACGTTGTAGCCGCCGGCGCGGAACCCCGTAGCGAACAAGGCGTAGACGTTGACGTTGGGATTGAACGTGTACTGGACGTTCACGCTCGGGGCGACGTTGGTGAAGGTCTTGTTGTCGACCAGCGAGAACGGCGGGAAGATCTGGGCGAAGAGGGGGTCCAGATAGGCTGCGCTCGTCGCGGTGGCCCCGAAAGCGGGCGGCGGCACCGGCCCCTGCGAATAGTTCAGGTGCTTGCGCAGCCAGTCGTAGCGGATGTCGCCGCGGATCTTGAGTTGTGGCGTGACGTTGTAAGTCACCGTCGCGAAGCCCGAAACGCCTTCGGTGTCGATCTCGCTTCCGGGCAGGCCGAAGGCGTTGCCGCCGCTCTGGATGCCGATCGCGGGGAAGAGATACGGGAAGGAGCCCGCGCCCGCGCCCGGCTCTCCCGGAGAGCCCTTGTAGGCTTCGCAACCGCCATCATAGGGCGCCATCAGGAACGAGCAGAGAAGGTTTCCGTAGGTGAAGCCCGGTCCCGCGAACGGTGTGTTCAACTTGGTGAAATCAACACTGCCGGCGAAGATGCGGTCGAACTTGAATGCTTCGTTGAAGTAGTCCGCGCCCAGGATCCAGGACAACCTTTGATCGGCTGGCGATTTCCACAGCACGTCGACATAGAAGTTGTGCATACGCTCGTTGCGGTACTGGACCTGCATGATGTCCATCGGGAAGGTTTCAGGACCGAAGGCGGTGTGGTCCTGGTCCTCCTGCAGGTAGAGGTGGTAATTCCGATAAGCGGCCTGGACCTCGAAAACACCCCAGGGGCTGTGGGTGTCGTAGGTGATGTCCTGCGACAGGTAGGTCTGGGCCCAGTGCTCGACGTTCGGCGTGTCTTCCTGGATGGTGTTGAACGTCATCGGCCCGGTGCTGGGAAAGCCACAGCAGTTGACCCCGAATTGGGCGGTGATGCCGTTAGGGGCGAAGGCCGTGAGCGAGGGGGCGTGTCGGTCCTGGGCCTCGGCCATCCACAGGATCGATAGCTTGTCGGTGGCGTCCCATCGGGCGCTCAGGCGACCGCCAACATCGCGGTATCGGTCGATATATTGATTGAGGCTGATGTCGTAGAGTTGGCCTTGCTTCTGCTCGAACCACCAGCCCGCGGCGCGGATGGCGAAATTCGAGGTTATCGGCACGTTGACCGCGCCCTGGAGCTCGCTGCGCTCCCAGTTGCCGTAGCTGGCGATGGCATAGCCGTGGAGGCCATCGAAGGTGGGCGTGGCGAAGATGACGTTGACGACGCCGCCCACCGCATCGCGGCCGTAGAGGCCGGACTGTGGCCCGCTCAGGATCTCCACCCGGTCGACGTCCACCTGGGCGCCGAGATTGGCGCGTTCACCGCCCGAGTAGATGCCGTTGCGGTAGAGGCCGAAGTTCGGCTCGGCGTTGATGTCCGCCTGACGGATGCCGCGGATGTTGATGTAGGTTTCAAAGTTCTCGGGATCGTTCGGCAGAACCGCGTTCGGCACCATCTCGACGATGGTCTTCATGTCGGCGACGCCAAGGTTCTTCAGCAAATCGCCGCTGATCGCGGTCACCGTCGTCGGCACGTCGTGGAGCGGTTCGACCCGTCTGGTCGCGGTCACCACCAACTCGCCGACCGTGGTCGAACTGGCGTCGGCTGCGGCCGCCGGCTGGCTGGCGAGCAGTGTCGCTCCGGCCGAAGAGGCCAGCAGGATCGAAATGAACGACTGAAACTTCGGCATGGGCCCCACCCCTTCTGCGCGGCGCCGATTCGGGCCTGTCGTCCGAGGGCGCCCAGCGTTGGCGATCAAGGCTCAGCTACATATGGATGTCAACGATGTTTATATCTGCGAGGCCCTCAAAGCCTGCGACGAAACGTCATCGGCCCTCCGGCGTGGCCCTCAAGACACAGAGAACTCGTGCGCCTCGACGACAAGACGCTGGCGGGCGCTCACGTGGGCGGCCGAATCGGCGGCGACCTCGCGGCCGAGCCGGGTCTGGTAGCAGCGCTCGGCGGCGGCCTCGTCATCGAACCATTGCTCGACGACGGCGTCGCACGGACCGCCTTCCGGCAAGAGGTTGAAGCACATGCGCCGAAGGCCTTCGAGCCGCTCGGCCATCGCCCGGTGCGGCCCTAGCCACCAGGCGGCGAAGTCCTGCCGGCCCATGCCGTCCTTGCGGGTGAGGAAGATCATCACCTTGACCATCGACGCCTCCGGCTTGATCAGGCAAGGCCCCAGCGCCGGCTGCGCGACCAATCGAGGCGCGAGCCGTCGTATGCCAGCTCTTCTTCTTCCCGCTGCGCCAGGAAGAGCGGCGCATCGAGATCGCAGAAGACGCACGATTGACCCACCAGGAAGGCGGGGGCCATGCCCAGCGTCGTGCCATGGGTGCTGCCGACCATCAGGCCGAGCCCCAGCGCCGTCGCCGCCTCGACCATCGCCAGAGCCTCGGTAAGGCCACCGGCCTTGTCGAGCTTGATGTTGATGAACTGGTAGCGGCCGGCCAAGGCGGGGATATCGGCGCGCGTGTGGCAGCTTTCGTCAGCGCAAAGGGGCACGCCGAAATCGACACCCTCGAGCGCTCCGTCGGCCCCGGCACGGAGCGGCTGTTCGATGAGCCTGACGCCCAGGTCTCGGGCGACCGGCGCCATGGCCTTCAACTGGTCGAGGCTCCAACCTTCGTTGGCGTCGACGATGAGGGTGGCGTCCGGCGCGGCTTGGCGGATCGCCTTCAGTCGGGCGCGGTCTTCGGGGAAATCGCCGAGTTTGACTTTGATCAGCGGCCGTCCGCGCTCTCGGCGGGCGACCTCGGCGGCCTCGACCGGCGGCTTGATCGGGATGGTGTAGGCCGTGGTGACCGGATGGGTCGGCGCGAGGCCGGCGATCACCTCGGCGGACCTCCGGCCTTGCTTGGCTTCCAGATCCCACAACGCCGCGTCGACGGCGTTCCGCGCCGCGCCCGCAGGCATGAGCCGCTGCAGCGCCCGCCGCGAGGGTTCGGCCACGAGAGCCGGGACCGCAGTTTCGGCCTGGGCGCTCAGCCCTTCGAGCGATTCGCCCCAGCGCGCCGTGGGAGATGCCTCGCCGCGCCCTTCGCGTCCGGCGCCCGAAACGGTGACCTGGAGCGCCTCGGCGACGGCCGAGGTCTCGCGCGCGATCCGGCGGGCTTCCTCCAGCGGCAGCGCCCGCGTCTCGGTCCGGACCTCCTCGATCGTCAGGCGCATCCGCTCTCCTTCACTATGGCGGCCAGCACGCGGTCGACGCGCGCCAGCGCCTCCTTCAGATGTTCGGGTTCGCCGCCGGTCGAGAGACGAAGATAGCCCTCCATCCCGAACCATGCGCCGGCGGCCACGAACACGCTCTGCGCCTCGCGAATGCGCCGTGACAGTTCGGCCGAGCCGATGGCGAAGTCGTAGGAAATGAAGGCCATGCCTCCCGCCATCGGCCGGCGCCAGGAGAGCCGCCCGCCCCAACTCGCGATCCAGGCCTCGATGGTCTCGGCGTTCCGACCGATGATGCCGCGGCCCCTCGCCAGCATCGCTTCGCGCCTTTGCATCACCCTGGCGGCGAGGAACTGGTTGATCGGGCCGGTTCCGATGGTGGTGTAGTCCTGCCGTTCCATGGCCGCGGCGATGATCTCCCGCGGAGCCACCATCCAGCCGATTCGCAGGCCCGCGTGCGCCAACGACTTGGAGGTGCTCGCGGTCACGATCACTCTCTCCGCTTGGCCGAAGAACGTCGGCGTCTCGCCTCGGGCATCCAATTCCGAGCCGCGGTAGATCTCGTCACAGACGATCCAGGCGCCGCAACCCTCCGCCGCCGCGGCGATCGCCTCGCGCTCGGCGCGGTCAAGGATAGCCCCGGTCGGGTTGTTGGGATTGCAGATAACGATGAGCCGCGCGTGACCGTCGCGGGTCGCCGCCGCCAGCGAGACACGGTCGAGAGACCAGCCGGCCGCCGTCGGCATCAGAAGCACCGGCCGGACCTCATGACCGAAAGCCGCCGCCAGGCCCTTCCATTGAAGGAAGTTCGGCAGCATCAGGGCCAAGGCGTCGCCCCGCCGCATCATCGCCCAGTAGGCGATGAAGTTGGCCTCCGCCGCGCCGGTGGTGACGAGCACGTTGTCTGAGCTTGCGCCGGGGTACCAGCTGGCGATCGCCGCCCGCAGCTCCGGCGTTCCGTCGGTGTGGCCGTAGCCTGGCCGGATCGCCAGCAGCTCATCCTGCTCGGCTTGGCTGAGCAATTCCGACAGCTGCAGCGGCTCGACGCCGCTCTCGGTCAAGTTGAACTCTACCGTGTTTTCGAAGAGCGACTGGTTGCGCTCGAGTTCGAAGGTTTCGAAGGTCACTTCTGCTCCCCCCGGAGCCGGCGAATGGCCGTTTCGATCGCCCTGGCGATCGCCAGGTCCTGCGCCGCGACGCCTGTCAGGTCGCAGATCGTGATCTCGGTTTGCGACTGCCGGCCCGCCTCCGTCCCGGCGATAACCTCGCCCAGCTCCACGATTCTCCCCTGGGCGGGCGCGCGGCGCAGCTCGCCGCGCTCACGGCATTGGCTTCGGCTGTCGGCGATCAGCATTTCCGCCCGCGCAAGCAGGTCAGTCGCGAGCTCACCTTTGCCTGGGGTATCGGCGCCAACGGCGGTGATGTGCGTCCCCGGTTGGACGTCCGCTGCAAAGAGCAGTGGTTCGGCCGCGGGCGTCGTGGTGACGATCAGCCGCGAGCGGACGGCGACGTCGGCCGGACTCGCCGCCGCTTCGGTCCGGAATCCCAGCCTCTGCGCCTCTGCCGCAAGGGCCGCGACTGCCTCTGGCCGACGCGCCCACGCGATCACGCGCCGGCACGGCGTCACGGCGCACAGGTGCGCCAGCTGCAGCCTCGCCTGGATTCCCGCGCCCAGTATCCCGATCGCGCCGACGTCCTCCGGACAAAGATGCCTGGCCGCGACCGCACCGGCGGCGGCGGTGCGCTCGTCCGTGAGCCGGCCCTCGTCCAGCAGCAAGGATCGAAGCGCTCCGGTACCGGCGTCGAACAGCAGGACCACACCTGAGCTGGAGGGCAGCCCATTCTTCGGGTTGTCGTAGAAGCCGGTGGCGACCTTGACGACAAAAGCATTTTCGCCGCGCGCCGCCGCCGACTTGATGTGCGCCTCGCCCGGCGGATCCTCGAAAAGAAGTTCGCCCACCGCCGAGACCTGGGTTCTTCCGGCAGAGTAAGCCTCGAACGCCGACTCCATCAGCGAGACGACATCAAGCCCCTGCAGGGCCGACTCGATCTCGGCCCGCTCGGCCAGCAGGAATGCGCCGCTCTCGCCCGCCACGCCGGTCTCGCCTAAGGTTGACCTCGCCCGCCCGCGTTCATATGAACGATGTTCACATGCCACGTCGGGTCGCGCCTGTCCACTGAAGAGGTGAGCCATGACCGCACTTTGGAAGGCGTTCACCGCCAATCGCGCCTTCGCCGCCGACCCGCGCATCCTCACCGGCGCCAGGGGCATGTTCTATCGCGACGGGGCCGGGCGCGAGATCCTCGACGCCACCGCTGGCCTGTGGTGCGTCAACGCCGGTCACGGCCGCCCCGAGATCGCCGAAGCGGTGTCGCACCAGCTCCTGGAGCTCGACTACGCGCCGGCCTTCCAGCTCGGCCACCCGCTCGAGTTCGAGCTGGCCGAAACCCTGCTCGCCATGGCGCCGCCAGGCTTCGGTTCGGTGTTCTTCGCCAACTCGGGATCGGAAGCGGTCGAGAGCGCCCTGAAGATTGCGCTCGCCTACCACCGCGCCCGTGGCGAGCCGGGGCGCAACCGCCTGGTCGGACGTCTCCGCGGCTATCATGGGGTCAACTTCGGTGGCCTTTCGGTCGGCGGCATACAGCGCAACCGCGCCCAGTTCGGCCAGCTTCTTCCCAACGTCGATCATCTCGTCGACACCCTGTCGGGCGAGCGCGCGCGCTTCTCCAAGGGGCAGCCGCGGGAGGGCGCCGGGCTCGCCGACGATCTCGAGCGCATCGTGGCCCTGCACGGCCCAGGGGCGATCGCCGCGGTCATCGTCGAGCCTCTGGCCGGCTCGGCCGGCGTCCTGGTTCCCCCGCAGGGCTACCTCGAACGCTTGCGCACGCTTTGCGACAAATACGGGATTCTGCTCATCTTCGACGAGGTCATTACCGGCTTCGGGCGCCTGGGAAGCGCTTTCGGCGCGCTCCGCTACGGTGTAACGCCCAATCTCATCACCATCGCCAAGGGGCTCACGAACGGCGTCGTCCCCATGGGGGCGGTGCTGGCGCGCGAGGGCATTCGGGAGGCGGTGTTCGAGGCTGCGCCCGAGCCCATCGAGCTTTTCCACGGCTACACCTATTCGGGCAATCCAGCCGCCTGCGCCGCCGCCCTCGCCGCCCAGAAGATCTACGCGGCCGAAGGGCTGTTCGCGCGCGCCGCCGAACTCGCGCCTTATTTCGAGGAGGCGACGCACGCGTTACGACAGTCGCCGCACATCGTCGACATCCGCAACGACGGCCTTGTCGCCGGCATCGAACTGGAACCATCGCCTGAGGGGCCCGGCAAGCGGGGTTTCGCAGTGTTCCGCGACTGTTTCGCCCGCGGCGTCCTCACCCGCGTCACCGGCGACACCATCGCCCTTTCGCCACCGCTCATCCTCGAGAAGGCGCACATCGACCGCATGGTCGAGACGCTCGGCGCCGCCATCCGCGCCGTGGCTTAGGAAGGCGGAGAAAGCGCGGCCACGCCGCGCCGAGCGATCAGGTGACCGCTTCGGCCCGCGCTGCCCGTGATTCGAGGCGTCGACGCACGATGGCTTGGCGGTGCGCGTCCAATGGGAAGGCCCAGGCTACCGCGGCGGCGAGGAGGTGCAGCACCCCCGGGATGACAATGTAGGCGATGATGAGGCCGACGTCGGCGGCTCCGTGGTTCGGCTTGCCCACCTTGTAATGGAAGGCGTCCAACAGCACGAAAGCGCCGCCGGCGCCCACGGCCATGGTCACTTTCACGAGCAGGGTCGACAGGGCGAAGAGGTTGCCGGCCTTGTTGGTGCGGCTCTTCCAGGTGTCATAGTCGATGACATCGCTCAGCACCGAAGGTGGGGCGAAGTTCCACGGGGCGCTGACCGCGGCGTTCAGGAAGGTGAGCGCCAGCATCGGCGCGATCGCCGCGGGGCCGGTGGGGAGCAGGAGCACCAGGGGCCGGGCCAGCGCACTCGCGACCAGGCTAGCGGCCCAGACGCGGTGGCGCCCGAAGCGGCCGACGCTGCGCATCCACACAGGGATCGCCAGCACCGTGGCGCCGAAGAAGACGATCATCAGGAACGGGAAAGCGGCCGCGAGCCGCATTCTGTCGCTCAGGAAGAGGATGGTAGTCGAAAGCGCGAAGCCCTGGCCCAGCCCCCAGATGCTCCATGCGCCATAGTAATAGGCAAGCGGACGGTTCCGGATGATCGAACGACCGATGTCCGTCAGGCGCAGGGTACTGACGGCCACCGGCGCGCCGCGTGGCACAATCAGCACCGCCACGATGAGGCTGGCTGGCATGAGTATGGCGTAGAGCCAGGCGATCGCCGTCAGACTCGAACCGGTGAGCGCAGTGGTTCCGGTGAGCGGCGCCAGCAAGATCGGAACGACCCAGAAGACGAGGCTGCCGACGACATTGAACTGGGCGATCGAGGCGTTGACGCGCGAACGCTCGTCATAGTCGCGCGTCACCTCTGCGCTCCAGGCGCTGCGCGGGATCTCGAATAAAGAAAATCCGAAGTACAGCAGAAACGACCACACCCCGTAATAGACAATGGTGGCTGTCGATGGCGGCTGGAACAGGAAGAAGAGCGAAACGGCGCACACCAGGCTTGCGGCCAAGACCCAGGGCTTGCGCTTGCCCCAAGGAGTGTCGACCCGGTCCGAGAGGAAGCCGACCAGAGGGTCGACGAAGGCGTCGATGATGCGGCTGGCCGAGGTGACGACGCCGATCTGCAGCAGCGTCACGCGGGTGTGCGTGGCGTAGAAGGCCGGGATGACGATGTTGAGCGGCAGGGCGATGAACGAGTGGGGCAGCGCTGGGAAGCCCATCGCGATCAATTGCTTCATGCTGAGCCGATCGCGGCTCGCCGCGGCGGCCGCCGTGGCGGACGCCGCCGGGCGCGCCCCGTTGATCAACCGGGCCAGCGATGCCATCGCGTCCTCCCCGGTGTCATATGTACACTGTAGACATTGAGCGTCCATCGAAAAGGGTTCGCGCTCGAGGAGGTAAGGCCATGGCGAGGGATCACGAGAGGACGAAATCCAGGCCCGATGGGGCGCCGCTCGATGTGGCGGCGGTGCGGACGCAATTTCCGGCTTTAGAAGTGAGCGACAACGGCGTCCCACGCGTGCATCTCGACAACCCTGCGGGCACCCAGGTTCCGCAGCGGGTGATCGAGCGGATGACCGATTATCTGGCGCGAACGAACGCCAATCGCGGCGGCCTCTTTTCCACCTCGCGCCAGAGCGATGCGGTGATCGGCGCCGCCCGCGCCGCCGTCGCCGACTTCTTCGGCGCGGGCTCGGCCGAAGAGATCGTCTTCGGAGCGAACATGACCTCGCTCGCATACCTGATCGCGCGCACCCTGGCGCCGCGGATCGGCCCTGGCGACGAGGTTCTGGTCACGCGGATGGATCACGACGGCAACGTCTCGCCGTGGAAGCAAATGGCCGAAAGCCGCGGGGCGGCGCTCACCTGGCTGGACTTCGATCCCAACACCTACCGCTACGACTACCCCTGCCTCGAGCGCGTGATCGGCCCCAGGACCAGGTTCGCCGCGGTCAACTACGCCAGCAATATAACCGGCACCATCAACGACGTGGGCGAGATCGCGCGGCGCGTGCGCGCCGCCGGCGGCCTCACCTTCGTCGACGCGGTGCAGTTCGCCCCCCATGGCGACATCGACGTTGGCGCGCTCGGCTGCGATTTCCTCGCCGCGTCGGCCTACAAGTTCTACGGCCCCCACGCGGGCGTGCTCTGGGGGCGGCGCGAGCTGCTCGAAGACCTGCGCCCGCCCAAGTTGCGCGCCTCAGCTGACGCGGTCCCGGAGCGTTATGAAATCGGATGTCAGAGCCACGAGGCCATCGCCGGAATTCTCGGCGCGATCGAGTACTACGCCGAACTGGGCGCGGAGGGCGCCGCCCGCGGATCTTCGACCCCGGACAAGATCCGGCTCGCCAAGGGGCGCATGCGCGCCCATGAGGAGGCGCTCGCGGGCCGGTTGATCGCGGGCCTGCAATCGCTGCGCGGCGTTCGCATCCACGGCCTCACGGGCGCCAACGAGATGAGCGAGCGCGTGTCGACGGTCTCGGTGAGCGTCCCCGGCCGCGCCCCGCAGACGCTGGCCAAGGCGTTGGGCGCGCGCAATATCTTTGTCTGGAGCGGCCACAACTACGCCCTGGAGCTGATCGACCGGCTGGGGCTGGCAGAGGCCGGCGGCGTGCTGCGTTTCGGCCCGGTGCACTACAACACCTTCGCCGAGATCGATCTCGCCTTGGGGGCGCTGGAGGACGCGCTGAAATAGCCGCCGCGGCGCCCACTTGCGGCGCCGGCGTCCCGCCTCAGGCGAGCAGGCGGGCGATCTCGCCGGAGAGGAAGATGTCGACGACCCCGTCGACGAAAGCGAGCATTTCGGCGCGGCGCTCGCGCGAGAACGGCACTTGGCGTTCGGACATCATGCGCGCCAAGCCGTAGGCCATGGCGAAGACGCCGTAGGCGGCCTTGTACTTTTCTCGCGAGGCGTCCCAGTCGCCGGCATCGTCGATCGGATGGCCATAGACCAGCTCGGCCGTCTTGGCGAAGGCGGCGTCCGAGGCGTTGCGGAAGCGTGCATTCACCGTGTCGTGCGGGATGTAGCCGAAGGCGACGCGAAAGAGCTGAGGTCTGTCGCAGGCAAGTTCGACGAAGGCGCGGATGCTGCGCCTGACTGCCTCGACGCGAGACTTGGAGGTCCGCTGGATGTGTCCGTTGAGCGCTCGGCGCTCGTCCAGCACGTCGGCGGCGATGTCGAGCAGCAGCTCACTGAGGCTGTCGAAATGGTTGTAGAAATTCGCCGGCGTCACCCCGACCTCGCGCGCCAAGCGGCGAACCGAAAGGTCCTCGACCCGCTCGGTCTCGAGGATCCGCAGCGCCACCGTCTTCAAGTCTTCGGCGACGTTGCCCCGATGATAGCGGCGGGCGGGCGCAGCCGCGGGGGCGTCCATCTCGTCCTTCAATGCGATCAAAGCCCCTTTGGCGCGTCAGGGCCGGCCCCAGCCCTGGTCAGAAATGAGCTTGGCCGAGATCACGCCAGCGCCGGCGCCCGTTCGAGGGCGCGCAGGGCGGCGAGGGCCGTTTCGCACACCCGGTCGATATCGGCATCAGTGAGCGCGGTCGAGAGCACGAAGAATCCCGGCGCGCCGATCATCACGCCGTGCTCCAGCAGATAATGGAAGAAGCGCTCGGCGCGCTCGCGCGCCGCCGGATTCTCGCGCATCGCCGCCTGGACATCGCGATAGGTCCGCACCGGCCCCTCGATATGGAAGAGCGAGGTCATCGAGGTCGCGCCCTTTACGGTGGCCGGGACGCCGGCGATCTTCACCGCCTCCATGAGTCCCTTGCGCAGGCGGTCGCCGAGGGTGGTCAGGCGATCGAAGGCGGCGCGATCGAACAGGCGCATGGCGGCCGCGCCCGCCGCCATGGTCATGGGATTGGCGTTGAAGGTGCCGCCGTGGGCGAGCCTGGGCCGTCCGGAGCGCGGGTCGAACAGGTCGGTCATGATGTCGGCGCGACCGCCCACCGCCCCCACCGGCAGGCCGCCGCCGATGACTTTGCCCATGGCGGTGAGTTCGGGCGTCACCCCCACCGCGCCTTGGGCGCCGTTGAAGCCCAGGCGGAAGCTGTAGACCTCGTCGAAGATGAGCAGGGCGCCAGTCCGCGTCGTCTCCTCGCGCAGCATGGCAAGGAAGGCATCGCTGGCGCGCTCGTATCCCAGGGTCTGCATCAGGGGGTCGACAATCACGCCGGCGAGGTCTTCGGCGTGGGCGCGCAGGACCGCCCTGCCGGCTTCGACCTCGTTCATGGCCAGCACCACGACATCCGCCGCCGCCCCGGGACCGACGCCGGCCGGGGCGACGCTGGCAGGGGCGTCCGGATCGCCCCAGAGCTTCGGATCCGGATTGACGCTGATCGCGGCGGTGTCGGCGCTACCGTGATAGGCGCCTTCGATCTTGGCGATCTTCGAGCGGCCGGTGAAGGCGCGCGCCGCCTTGACCGCCATCATCACGCCCTCGGTGCCGGAATTGGCGAAACGGACCTGGTCGACCCCCGGGAGGCGCGAAGTGACGATCTCGGCGAGCTCGATCTCCGCCTCGGTCGGCATGGCTACGGAAAGGAGCCGCCTCGCCTGGTGGATGATGGCCTCGACGATCTCCGGATGATTGTGACCGTGGATCAGGGCCGAGTAGTTGTTGATGAGGTCGAGCCGCTCGGTCCCGTCGGCGTCCCATACCCGCGCCCCTTCCCCGCGGACGGCGTAGAGCGGGTGCGGAGGGAAGAACACGGTGTGGCGCGAGTTGCCGCCGGGCAGCACCTTGCACGCGCGTTCGTAGAGGTAGTCCGACCTCGACTCGTTCTTCGGATACATGGATCGCGACTCCCCGCCGCGAATATGAACGCCGTTCATATCAACGCCTTCCTCGCACCCGTCAAGGGCAAACCTAGGCGGCTTGCGCCAGGCGGTTGTAGCGGGCGAGGATCCGGCGGACGGCCTCCACCGGCAGGCAATGGACGGTGTAGCCGTCGCGTCCGGTCATGGTCTCGTTGGCGAAGAGGCTGTTGAGGATGGCCTCCTCCACCGCCTGGATGGTGGCCTCGTAGACGGCGCTCATCGCGGCCTCGCCGACCTGTTCGACAGTGACGATACCGGCGTGCTGTTCCACCGCTGGCGCGTTGGCGGTGGAGAAGGCGAGGAAGAAGTCACCCGATTCGTTGGAGGCGATGCCGCCGCAGGCCGAGATTCCGTACGCCGCCCGGCGGGCGATCCGGCGCAACTGATGCGGCGCCATAGGTGCGTCCGTCGCCACCACGACGATGATCGATCCGTGCTCCGGGGGAGGCGGCGGCGCCGTCTCGACAATCGGCAGTTCGAGCCCGACCGGGACCCCGGAGATTCTCAGGAGATGGCGTTTGCCGAAGTTCGACTGGACAAGCGCCCCGACAGTGAAGCTGCGGCCCGCGTAGGGCACGCGCCGGGAGGCGGTTCCCGAACCACCCTTGAACTCGAAGCAGCGCATGCCCGTGCCGCCGCCGACGCTTCCCTCCTCGATCGGGCCTGAGCGCGCGTCAGCGAAAGCGGCGAAGACATCCCCATCCGTCACGTGGTGGCCGTTGATGTCGTTGAGATGACCGTCGTGGGTCTCGGCGGAGATCGGCAACCAGAATGGCTGGTCCTGCTTCTCGCCCGGCCGCAGCCGGTCGAAGAGCCATTTGGCCGTCGCGTCCCGCGCCAAGCCGCACGAGTGGGTGTTGGTGAGCGTGATCGGGCCATCGAAGCGGCCGCGCTCGTCGACGAAGGCGAGACCGCTCATCTCGCCGTTGCCGCTCATGCAAAACGCGCCCGCGAACACCGCGGTGTTCGCCTTTTCCCTGCCGCGGGCGAAGATGGCGGTGACGCCGGTGCGGACAGGGCCTTTGCCGACCATGAGCGGTCCCTCGCCGCGGATCAGGGTGCGGTAGCCGACCTCGACGCCGACGACGTCGGTGATGGCGTTCCAGGGACCCGGCTGGCCCGCGAGCGGCACGCCCGCGCCACGGGCCCGGGTCTTTCCTGAAGGCGTGCGCGCATGCGCCGCTTCCATCACGGCGACGCGGCCGGCTCCAGAGCCACGGCCACTGTCCGTTGCGCCAGGACGTCCAGAGTGTCGATCAGCGGAACCTCGACGTCCTCCGGAGCGAGGACCAGACCGATCTCGGTGCACCCTGCGAGGATCAGGTCGGCGCCGGCCCCGACCAGCCCCTGGGCGAGCGCGCGCATTCGTTCTTTCGGCGACCCGCCGCGCGCGCCGGCCTTGATCTCGTAAAGCAGTGTCATGAACTCTGCCTGCTCCTGCGCCGAGCCGACCACGGTCTTTGCGCCGCGTTCGGCGAGACCACGCTGGTAGAGCCCCGCCTGCAGGCAGCCGTCGGCCGCCAGCACCCCCACGCGACTGGCGCCGCGCGCCAGCGCCGCCGCGCACGCGGTCTCGATGAGGTCGACGAAAGGAATGTCTGTGGCTGCGGCTATGTCACCCGCGAAGGCGTGGGCGGCGTTGCACGGCATAACCAGAAACTCGGCCCCGGCGAGCTCGAGTCCCCGCGCCATCGCGGCCAGAATCGGTCCGGGCGAGGGGCCGGCGCCGGCGATGGCGGCGTTGCGGTCAAGGACGACCGGATTGCAGTCGACGATCAGGCGCAAGTGGTCCTGATCGCGTTTGGCCGGCGTGGCCGTTTGCACCCGAGCCATGAACTCGACCGTGGCGGCCGGCCCCATGCCGCCGATCACGCCCACGACCTTGCTCACGAGCGCAGCACGTCCTCGTAGGCGAAGAGGGCCGGCGAACCGCCGGTATGGACGAAGAGCACCCGTTCTCCGGCCCCGAACTCGCCGCGACGGGCGAGTCCTATCAGGCCGGCCATGGCCTTGCCGGTGTAGACCGGATCGAGCAGCAGGCCCTCCAGGCGCGCAAGCATGCGCACCGCTTCGACCATCTCGGGTGAGGGCAGCGAGTAGCCGGGCCCGACCCATTCATCCAGAGCCGCGACCTTTTCGCGCGCGACCGGCCGCAAGCCGAGGAGGTCCGCCGTAGCGTTGACCAAGGCATGTACGTTGGCTTCCTGCTCGGCTCGTGGCCGGCGCACGTTGATTCCGACTACCGGAATACCGGCCTGGGCGCCTTCCAAGCCGACGAGGAGTCCGGCGTGGGTGCCGCAGCTGCCGCTGGCGCAGACGACCCTGTGGAAGTCCAGGCCCATGTCGAAGGCCTGCCCGAGGATCTCCTGGGCGCAGGCGACGTAGCCGAGGGCGCCGGTGGGGTTGGAGCCGCCGCCGGGGATGACACAGCCGCGTCGACTGTTCGGCAGATCATGGGCCAGCGCCCGCATGGCGGCGTCGAGGTCGGCGCCGGCTGCGACCACGCTGATCTTCTCCACCCCGAGCAGGTTGAAAAGAAAGTTGTTGCCGCTGGCCTTGGGATCGTAGCTGCCGGGGACGCGCTCCTCGAGCACCAGCCGGCATTTGAGGCCCTCGCGCGCCGCCGCCGCGGCGGTAAGGCGGCAATGGTTCGATTGCACCGCCCCGACGGTGATCAGGGTGTCGGCCCCTTGCGCCAAGGCGTCGGCCACCAGGAACTCGAGCTTGCGGGTCTTGTTGCCCCCCGCCGCCAAGCCCAGGGTGTCGTCGCGCTTGACCCAGATCTCCGGGCCACCGAGGGCCGCGCTCAGGTTCTTCAGCGGCTCGATGGCGGTGGCGTAGGGGGTGTAGCGGCGCCTGGGAAACCGCGCCAGATCCATCGCTCACTCCTCCGCTGGTCGAGCGATGTCTGATATGAATGGTGTAAACATGCAAGCGGCGCAAAGCGAGGTCAGAAGATGGCGGAAGCATCGAGGTTCGCCCTTGTCACCGGCGGCGGTTCCGGCATCGGCCGGGCGGCGGCATTGGCGCTCGCCAACGCTGGCTGGCGGGTCGTCATCTGCGGCCGTCGTCCGGAGGTTCTCGAGGACACCGTCGGCGCGGCCGAACCTTCGCGGCTGGTCGGTATCCCCGCCGACGTCGCCGACGAGGATCAGGTCGCCGAGCTGTTCCGGGCGATCGGCGATCGCTTCGGCCGGCTCGACCTCGTCTTCAACAACGCCGGGACGGGGGCAGCGCCGCGCCTCATAGACGAGCTCGAAATCGCCGATTGGAAGCGAGTCGTCGATGTCAACCTGACCGGCATGTTCCTGGTCGCCCGCGCCGCCTTCGGCATGATGCGGCGCCAGTCGCCGCAGGGCGGTCGGATCATCAACAACGGCTCGATCTCGGCCCATGCCCCCAGGCCGCGGTCGGCTCCCTACACCGCGACCAAGCATGCCGTCACCGGCCTGACCAAATCGATCGCGCTGGACGGCCGGCCCTTCGATATCGCCTGTGGCCAGATCGATATCGGCAACGCGGCCACGCCCATGACCGAGCGCATGGCGCGTGGTCTCACGGTCCCGCAGGCGAGCGGCGAGATGGCCACCGAGCCGGTGATGGATGTGCGGGCCGTGGCCGATGCGCTCGTCTACATGGCCTCCCTGCCGCTCGACGCCAACGTGCTCTTCATGACCGTCATGGCGGCGAAAATGCCCTTCGTCGGACGCGGGTGACGGCGGAATTGACGCACTGCACAATGGCCGATAATTTCCGCGCCGACCCGGGCGGCGCTCACATTGTCGTGAGCCGGCGGCCGGGTTCGCCGGACCCCTGCCGCTAGCTTCCATGCCCGAGCCGGACGACGACCGCGGCGCCCTGAAGCGCCTCGACGAACGGCTGGACGCGTTCGAGGCGGAGCGCCGAAAAGCGCCCACGATGCTCGGGGCGGGCAAGGAAGCCGGCGAAGGCTACCGGCTGCTCGCCCAGATGCTGGGCGGGGTGCTCGGCGGCCTTGGAATCGGTTGGCTCGTCGACCGCCTGGCGCACACCGCGCCATGGGGCGTCGTCGCCGGGCTCGTCATCGGGGCGTTCCTGTCGATCTTCTCGACGGTGCAGACCGCCTCGCGGATCAGCGCCCGCGCCGCGGCGGCGGAAAAACGCCTGCCGCGGGCGCCGGAGGACGAGGACGACTAATGCCGGCTATCCAGCCCATGGAGCAGTTCCTGGTGAAGAAGGTCGTCGACCTGCCGCCACTGATGCTTCCAGGGATCGGCCCCGTCGACATGTCGATCACCAATTCGGTGCTGGTGATGCTCGTGGCCGCCGGCCTGATGACTCTCTTCTTCCTCCTCGCCGCCAAGCGGGAGCTTGTGCCCGGCCGCCTGCAGGCCGCCGCCGAGATGCTTTACAATCTTGTCGACGGCACCATGACCGGCGGTATCATCGGCGATCGCAGCCGGCCGTTCCTGCCGTTCGTCTTCACCCTGTTCATGTTCATCCTGACCCTGAACATTCTGGGGCTGGTCCCCGGCGGCTTCTCGGTAACCTCGCAACTGGCGATCACTGCGACACTGGCGGCGATAACCATCAGTCTCGTCCTTGTCGTCGGCTTCGCCCGCAACGGCCTGGGATTTTTCAAGCTTTTCCTGCCGGCGGGCATGCCGCTGCCGATGGCCATGATGATCGCGCCCGTCGAGTTCATCTCGTTTGCGGTGCGGCCGATGACGCTGGCCATGCGGCTCTTCGGCAACATGCTCGGCGGCCATGCGGTCACCTACATGTTCGGCGCTTTCGTCGTCGGCATGGGCATCTTCGGCCTCGAGGGCGCAGGCCTCGCCAAGCTCGGGCTGGCCGGCTCGGCGGTGTCATTCGCCGTCATCATCCCGCTGCTGGCGCTGGAGTTCGTCGTCGCCTTCCTGCAGGCCTTCGTGTTCGCCGTGCTCACCTGCGTCTATCTGACCGAGGTGGTCAACCTCGATCACGGCCACTGACCTTCGGTATCATCCCCAATCAAGGAACCTCTCAAGATGGATCTCGCTTCCGCAAAACACCTTGGCGCCGGCCTCGCCATGACCGGCCTCATCGGCGCCGGCGCCGGCCTGGGCATTCTGTTCGGCGGCTACCTGCAGGCGGCGATCCGCAATCCGGCCGCGGCGGCCGGCGAGCGGGTTTGGCTCTTCCTGGGCATGGCGCTCGCCGAATCTATGGGGATCTTCGGCCTCGTGATGGGCTTCCTCATCCTCTACACCTGAAGCCAAAGAGCCAAGTCCTACCATGTCGACGCCCGCAGAGCCGGCGACTTCAGGCATGCCGCAGCTCGACTTCGCCCAGTGGCCCGGCCAGATCGCCTGGGCCATCATCATCTTCGCCGCCCTCTACCTCGTCTTCTGGCGGCTGATCCTGCCCAGGCTCGGCGGCGCCATCGACGCGCGCGAGGATCGCATCGCCGGAGAAATCGGCGAGGCGCGGCGTCTGCGCGACGATGCCCGCGCCCAGGCGGAGGCGGCGGCGCAGGAGATGGGCAAGGCGAGGGCCCGGGCGCGCAAGATCGCCGAGGACGCCGCCGAAGAGGTGAAGGCGAAAGCCGCAGCCGCCAGGGCCGACGCGGACGCGCGTTTCTCCGCCCAGCTTGCTGAAGCCGACGCCCGCATCGCAGCGGCCCGCCATCGCGCCATGGGCGAGGTGCGCGCCATCGCCGCCGGCGCCGCAGAGGCGATCGTTGTCCGTCTCACCGGCGTCCCGGCCGACGGGGCGACGATCGCCTCGGCCCTGCCAGCGGAAGCGTAGGGAACCGCGATGTCCGCTTTCACCAATCCGCAGGACGCCCACTTCTGGGTCACGATCGCTTTGGTGGTCTTCCTCGTCCTGCTCTGGCGCGCCAAAGCCCCGGCCGCCGTCGGCAAGGCGCTGGACGCCGCCGGGGCGCAGGTGAAGGCGCAGCTCGACGAGGCGGCCCGCCTGCGCGACGAAGCCGCCCAGGTGCTCGAGCAGATCCGGATCCAGCATCAGGAGACCGAGGCTGCGGCGGCGCGGATGCTGGAGGAGGCCAAGGTCGAGGCCGAGCTGCTGCGCGCCGAGGCCGCCAAGCGCCTGGAGGAGGACATCCGCCGCCGCTCGGCCATGGCCGAACAGCGCATCGCCAATGCCGAGGCGAAGGCGGCGCAGGAGGTCAAGGCCGCCGCCGCCGAAATGGCGGCGGAGGCGGCGCAGGCGGTCTTTGCCCGGCGCCTCGCCGGTCAGAAGACCGATCCGCTGGTCGACAGGGCGCTCGACGAATTACCGAGGCGCCTTGCCTGAACTGGCTCGAGCTCGGCCGCTCAGGCCTCGCTCGTCCACTTGAGCCGCGGCTTGCGGGCGGCGCGCGTCTCATCCAGGCGGCGCAAAGGCGCGTATTGCGGCGCCGCCCTGAAGCGCTCGATGTCTCCCGTCTTGGCGGCCTCCGCGAGCTCATTGAGGGCGTCGCAGAAACGATCCAGCTCGCGCCGCGGTTCGGTCTCGGTGGGCTCGATCAGCATCGCTCCGCTGACCACCAGTGGGAAGTACATCGTCATGGGATGGAAGCCTGCGTCGATGATGGCCTTGGCGAAATCGAGGGTGGAAACGCCGACGCCTTCCAGCCAGTCGTCGTCGAAGAGGGCCTCGTGCATGCAGAAGCCCGACGGGAACGGCTGGCTCATGTGCGATGCGAGCCGGGCGCGGACGTAGTTGGCGTTGAGGACGGCGTCCTCGGCCACCTGCCGCAATCCATCGGCGCCGTGGCTCATCATGTAGGCGAGCGCCCGCACGAACATGCCCATCTGGCCATGGAAGGCGCAGAGCCGACCAAAGGCGTGCGCCGCCACGCCCGACTTTTCCTCGATGAGAGCAAAACCTTCCGGCCCGTGGGCGATCCAGGGGAGCGGCGCGTATGGCGCCAGGGCCGCGCTCAGCACCACCGGCCCTGCCCCCGGGCCGCCGCCGCCGTGGGGCGTCGAGAAGGTCTTGTGCAGGTTGATGTGCATCGCGTCGATGCCGAGGTCGCCTGGCCGGACCCGCCCGACGATGGCGTTGAAGTTGGCGCCGTCGCAGTAGAAGTAGGCGCCTTGGGCGTGGGCGAGGCGGGCTATCTCCAAGACGTCGCGCTCGAAGAGCCCGCAGGTGTTGGGATTGGTCACCATCACCGCGGCGACGTCGTCGTGCAGCTTTGCTTCCAGATCGGCGAGGTCGACGTGACCGTCGGCGGTTTGGCCGATCTCGACGACGCGGTAACCGGCGAGCGCCGCCGTGGCCGGGTTGGTCCCGTGGGCCGAGGTGGGGACGAGCACGGTGGCGCGCGGATTACCCCGCGCCTCGTGGGCGGCGCGGATGGCCAACAGGCCGCAGAGCTCGCCGTGGGCCCCTGCCTTGGGCGAGAGCGCCACCGCCGGCATGCCGGTGAGGGTCTGGAGCCAATGCGCCAGCGCGTCCATCAACTGGAGCGCGCCCTGGACGGTCGAGCGCGGCTGCAAGGGATGCAGATCGGCCACGCCGGGCAGCCGGGCGAGCTTCTCGTTCAACCTGGGGTTGTGTTTCATGGTGCACGAACCCAGGGGATAGAGCGCCAGGTCGATGGCGTGATTCTTCTGCGACAGGCGCACGTAGTGGCGCACCGCCTCGGGCTCGGAGAGCCCCGGCAGGCGCGGCGCAGCCCGGGTAAGTCCGGCAAGATCCGAGGCGTCCCAGTCGGCCCCTACGGGCGTAGAGGGCAGGTCGACGCCGGTGCGGCCGATTCGACCCAGCTCGAAGATCAGCGGCTCGTCCTGTTGCAAGGCGCTCTTGTGTTCAGCCTCGAAAACGGGTTCGGCCGGCCGGGTGCGAGCGGCGGCGTTCATGCGCCGACCTCCTGAGCAAGAGCGGCGGCCAAGGCGGCGATGTCTTCGGCGGTCGTCAGCTCGGTGACGCAGCAGAGGACAACGTCATCCAGTCCCGCGCCCGGATCGAGCCGGGAGAACGGCACCCCGGCGAGGATGCCGCGGTCGGCGAGCCGGTCGACGATGTCGGCGGCCCTCCCCGGAAGGCGGATGGCGATCTCGTTGAAGAAACGCGGGGTCATGACCTCCAGGCGGGCGATCGGCGCCAATGCCCGGGCCAGGCCGCGCCCGCGGGCGTGATTGAGCCTGGCCAGAGAGGCCAGGCCCTCGCCGCCAAGCAGGGTGAGGTGGGCGGTGAAGGCCAGCGCCGCCAAGCCGGAATTGGTGCAGATGTTCGATGTGGCCTTCTCCCGCCGGATGTGCTGCTCGCGCGTGGACAGCGTCAGGACGAAGCCGCGCTCGCCGGCCGCATCGACGGTCTCGCCGCAGAGGCGTCCGGGCATCTGCCGCACCAGCTTCTCGCGGCAGGCGAACAGACCCACGTGCGGGCCGCCGAAATTGAGGCCCACGCCGATCGCGGCCCCCTCGGCGGCGGCGATGTCGGCCCCCATCGCGCCCGGAGACTTCAGCAACCCGAAGCTCACCGCCTCGGTGATGACGACGACCATCAGCGCACCGGCCGCGTGGGCGGCCTCGGCGATCGCAGAAAGCTCGGTCACTGCCCCGAAAACGTTCGGGTTCTGGACGACGACACAGGCGACATCGGGGCCGACGGCGGCGATCACGGCGGCCTCGGAGTCGACAGCCGCAGGCAGCCGGCGGACCTCGACGCCGGCGCTGTGGGCCAGGGTGGCGGCCGCCGCCGCGTAGTGCGGGTGGACGCCGCCGGAGAGCACAGCAACTCCGCGCCCAGTGACACGGGCCGCCATCATCACCGCCTCGGCGCAGGCAGTGGAGCCGTCGTAGAGCGAGGCGTTGGCGACATCGAGCCCGGTGAGCTCGGCGACTTGGGTCTGGAATTCGAACAGCGCCTGGAGTGTGCCCTGGGCGATTTCCGGCTGGTAGGGCGTATAGCTGGTCAGGAACTCCGATCGCTGAATGAGGTGGTCGACGCTCGCCGGGACGTGGTGCCGATAGGCGCCGGCGCCGCAGAAGAAAGGCCCCGCGCCGGCGCTGCGGTTCTTGGCCGCCATGGCGCCGATGGCGCGCTCGACCTCGATCTCCGAGGCATGCGCCGGCAGGTCCAGGGGCGCCGGCAAACGCGCGCTCTTGGGAACGTCGGCGAAGAGGGCGTCGATGTCGGCCGCGCCAATGACCGCCAGCATCTCGGCGCGATCGGTATCGCTCAGGGGCAGATAGCGCATGGCTCAGAGGGTCCGCAGGAAGGCCTCGTACTGGCCCCGGTCCATGAGGGCCTCGGCCTCCTCCGGGTCAGCGATCTTCAGACGCACGAACCAGCCGCCCGCCTCGGGCGAGTCGTTCACCGTCTCGGGGGCGTCGGCGAGAGCCTCGTTCACGGCTTCGACCGCGCCGCCCACAGGGGCGTAGACGTCGGAAGCCGCCTTGACGCTTTCCACCACGGCGAGGGCCTCGCCGGCCTTCACCTGCTTGCCGATCGGCGGCAGCTCGACAAAGACCACATCGCCCAGCTGCTCGGCGGCGTAGGCGCTGATGCCCACGGTGGCCTGATCTCCATCCAGTTCGACCCACTCGTGTTCCTTCGAAAAGCGCATGGCGAAAGCTCCTTCAGGCGGGGCGACGGTGGTAGCGATGGGGGACGAAGGGGAGGGCGGTCACGCGAGCGCGCTGGCGGCGGCCGCGGACCTCGACAGCCAGCCCGGTTTCCAAGGCGGCCAGGGCCGGAGGGACGTACCCCATGGCGATCGGCGCTCCGAGCGTCGGCGAAAAGCCGCCGCTGGTGACCGCGCCCACAATCCTGCCATCGGCAAGGATCGGAGCGCCCTCCCGCGCCGGAGCGCCTTCCAGCACCGCAAGGCCGACGCGCCGGCGCGCCGGACCCTGCTCGATTTCACGCGCCACCCGCGCGGCGCCGGGAAACGCGCCGGCAGCCGCGCGCCGCTTGGCGATAGCAAAGGAGAGGCCAGCCTCCACCGGCGAGGTGGCCGCATCGATGTCGTGGCCGTGCAGCGGCAGGCCCGCTTCCAGGCGCAGGGCGTCGCGTGCGCCCAGGCCCGCGGGCCGCACGCGTTCGTCGGCCAGCAGGCGCTCGAAGAAACTGTTGGCGAGGGCGCGCGGGATCAGCAGCTCGAACCCATCCTCGCCAGTGTAGCCGCTACGCGAAACCCACAGGGTCGCGCTCTCGAACGGCGCCGCCGCCAGTTCCATGAAGGCGAGGGCCGGAGCGCCCGGAAGCAGGCCGGCGATGACCGCCGCCGCCTGCGGCCCTTGCAGGGCGAGGAGGGCGCCGTCGTCGGCGCGCGCCAGGCGGCCCTTGCCGCCCAGGGCTTTTCGGATGCGGTCGAAGTCGGCCTCCTTGGCGCCGGCGTTGGCCACCACCATCAGCTTCCCTTGCTCCGGATCAGCGCTGGGGCGGCCGAAAATGAGGTCGTCGTCGATGCCGCCCGCGGCGTTCATCAGCAGGGTGTAGCGGAGCTGCCCCCGCTTCAGCCGCGCCAGATCGCCACAGACGAGGGGCTCGATCAGGCGGGCGATGGCGGCGTGGTCGGCCTCCGGATCACCCGTCCTTTGGCTCAGCTCGATGAAAGCGGGGCCCATGTGGGAGACGTCGAAGAGCGCGGCGTGGGTGCGGCACCAAAGGCTCTCCTTGAGGATGCCGTCGCTGAAGGAGACCGGCAGCAGGTAGCCTGCGAAGGGCGCCATGCGCGCGCCCCGAGCCTCGGCCGCGGCGCCAAGGACGGTGGATTTCAGGGGTTCATGCGCTTCGGCCAAGGGCGCTCCGGCTGACGCGACGCGCGGCGTTGATCCGCCGCCGATCCGCGCCCCCGCTGTCCCTTGCGCCTGAGAGATTCCGGCCGCCAGTACGCGACGGCCTTGCTCCTTCGGCGAGGCGCGTCGAAGCGCCTCTTTCCAGCGTTGTTACCGGCCCGCGCGGTCCTTCTGCCTGAGCGTTTCCGGGGCGGTTGCGCCTTCGGCGCCGGGATCTCTCCCGGTCTCTCCCGTGCGAGCGGGCGGCTACTTGGGCTTGCCGCAGAGTCGAGTCAAGCGCGGCCGCGGCGGCGGTGATAGGCGGCGTTGAGGAATTCCACGAACAGCGAAAAGGCGATGGCGAAGTAGAGATAGCCGCGCGGGAAATGGAAGCCGAGGCCGTCGGCCAGCAGGGCCACGCCGACGAGCAGGATGAAGGACAGCGCCAGCATCTTTGTCGTCGGCCGGCGGCGGATGAAGGCGCCGACGGGCTTGGTGGCGAACAGCATCACCAGGGTCGAGGCGACAATGGCCGCGATCATGACCGCCAGGTTCCCGGTCATGCCGATGGCGGTCATGACGCTGTCGAACGAGAACACGATGTTGATCACCGCGATCTGGACGAGCACCGCGATCAGGCCGGCAGGGGGCCCGGCGCGGTCCGCTTCTTCAGGGGCCTTTTCGATGGTGTCGTGGATCTCGGTGGCGCCGCTGGTGAGCAGGAAAAGGCCACCGGCTCCGAGAACGAGGTCCTTGAGCGAAAAGACGTGACCGCCGATCGCGAACAGGCGCGCATCGAGCCCAGTGAGCAGAACGACGATGACCAGGAGGGCGATGCGCATGGCCATCGCCAGCACCATCCCCAGGCCACGCCCGAGCTCGCGACGTTCGGCGACCAGGCGATTAACGGCCAGAGCCATGAAGACGATGTTGTCCAGTCCCAGGACGATCTCGAGGAAAGTCAGGGCGACGAACGAGGCTGCGATCTCACCAGGCGCCACTTGCATTGCCGACAAAGGCCCTCGAGCTCAGAGGAAACTATAGGGATCGACGTCGATGACCAGACGCACCGAGGCGGGCGGTTTGGCGCGCGCCCGCCAGGCGCAAAGGTAAGCCTGCAGGTCCACGTCGCGCTCGGCGCGCACCAGGAACCGCTTGCGGCGCCGGCCACGCACTACGGCGTAGGGCGGATCGGCCGGACCGAAAACATCGACTCCCCGGGCGTGGGGAGCAGCGGCCGCGAGGCGCCGGGCATAGGCTTCGACGGCTTTGGCTTGGGTTCCAGATACGATCAGGGCCGCCAGACGGGTGAACGGCGGCAGGCCGGCGGCGGCGCGCTCGGCCATCTCGACTTCCACGAAAGCGTCGCGATCACCGGCCGCCAGCGCTTTCATCACCGCGTGCTCGGGGGCCCAGGTCTGGATGAGGGCGCGCCCCGGGCGCTCGCGCCTTCCGGCCCGGCCGGCCACCTGGGTCAGGAGCTGGAACGTCCGCTCGGCCGCCCTGAGGTCGCCGCCGCGCAGACCCAGGTCCGCATCCACCACGCCCACCAGCGTGAGCTTGGGAAAGTCGTGCCCCTTGGCCGCTGCCTGGGTGGCGATGAGGATGTCGATCTCGCCCGCCGACATGGCGCCGATCAGGGCGCGGGCGGAGGCGGCGTCGGGGACGGTGTCGCTGGAAAACACCGCCAGCCTCGCCTCTGGAAAGATTGCTCGCGCTTCTTCCTCGATGCGCTCCACGCCCGGGCCGATCGAGACCAGGCTGTCGACGGCGCCGCAATGCGGACAGGCGGTCGGCTTGGGCATCGAAAAGCCGGTGAGGTGGCACACCAGCCGGCCGCTGTAGCGGTGCTCGACCAGCCAGGAATCGCTGTCGGGCGACTTGAGGCGCTCCCCACAAGAGCGGCAGAGCACCAGCGGCGCGTAGCCGCGTCGATTGAGGAAAAGCAGCGTCTGCTCGCCGGCGGCGAGCCTCTCGGCCATGGCCTCGGTGATCGCCGGCGACAGCCATCGCCCCGGAGGCGGCGGCGCGGCCCTCAGGTCCAACAGATCGATCCTGGGAAGATCGGCGCCGCCGTGGCGATCGGCGAGCCGGATCCAGCGATAGCGACCAGCCTTGGCGTTCCACAAGGTCTCGAGGGAAGGCGTCGCCGAGGCCAGGATCACCGCCGCGCCCTCGATGCGGCCGCGCGCCACCGCCAGGTCCCGCCCCTGGTAGATGAAGCCGTCTTCCTGCTTGTAGGCGCCGTCGTGCTCCTCATCGACGACGATGAGCCGCAGGGTCTTGAACGGGAGGAAGAGCGCCGATCTTGCGCCCACGACGATGCGGGCCTCTCCGCGCGCCACCTCTTCCCAGGCGCGGCGACGCCGCGGCCCGGAGACGGCCGAGTGCCACTCGACAGGGGCGAAGCCGAAGCGCCGGGCGAAGCGGTCGATCACCGCCTGGGTGAGGGCGATTTCGGGGAGCAGGACAAGCACCTGCGCCTGGGGCGCCCGTCCGAGCACGGAGGCTGCGGCCTCCAGATACACCTCGGTCTTGCCGGAGCCGGTGACGCCGTCGAGCAGGGCGACGCCGAACGCGCCTTCATCGAACATGACCTTCAGCTCGGCCAGAGCGGCCCCCTGGCTGGGGTTCAGCGCAATCGGTTGCGCCGCCTCGCACACGGGCGGGGCTGGCAGGCCCTCGGGGCGGACCCAGACCTCGGCAAGGGCGCCTTGGCGAGCCAGCGACCGGACCACGCCGGCGGACACTCCGGCAGCGCGGGCCAGTTCGCCCGGTCTCAATGGCTCGTGCGCCGCGTCCAGAACGCGAGCGCGGGCCGGCGTGAGCCTGACAGGAGGCGGACCGGAGGCGAGCAGCCGGCGCTCGGGGGCCGGCGCCCCGGCGCGCAGGCCGCGCAAGGCGATCGCGAGCGCCTGGCCGGGAGCGTCCACGGCGTAACGCGCCGCCCATTCGACGAACGCCAGCGTGGACGGCGGTAGGGTCGGCTCGTCGAGCTTCTCGGCCAGAGGCCGCAAGGCGCGATCTGCGCCGCCACCCTCGCGCACCTGCATGACCACGCCGGCGACGAGTCTGGGTCCGAGCGGGGCGGCGACCAGATCGCCGACGCCGACGCTCATCTCCTCCGGTTCGGCGTAGTCGAACGCCTCCGGGAGGGGCAGGGGAATCAGCACCTTGGCGATCCGGCCGGTCACGCCAAAGGTGTCGCCGAGATCACGGTCGCAGTCGAGGGCGGCAAGGCGCCGTTAACCGCGCGTCCGGTCTGATCGGCGGGCGAGAGGGAACCGAAATGACCGCAGCCGAGGCGCTGCAACAGTTCTTGGCGCACCTTGGCGGCGAGCGACGGGCGAGTCCGCGCACGCTCGAGGCCTATGAGGCTGCCGTGCGCGCCTACCTGGCTTTCCTGGAGCGCCATCGCGGGGAGACCATCACCCTTGCCGACCTGGGCTCGGTCACCGCGGCGGAACTTCGCGCCCACCTTGCCTGGCGTCGTTCCGGGGAGCGGCCGCTTTCACCGCGCTCCCTCTCCCAGGCGTTGTCGGCGATCCGCAGCTTCCATCGCTTCTTGGACAGGCGCCTGGGAACCCCCTGCGACGGCATCGCCCTGGTGCGCGGGCCGAAGGTGCGGCCCTCGGCGCCGCGGCCGGTGAGCGAGGACGACGCGCTCGGGCTGATCGCCGAGAGCGGCCTGGGCGAGGATCGGCCGGCCTGGCAAGCGCGGCGCGACGAAGCGGTGCTGACCCTCCTCTACGGCTGCGGCCTGCGCATTTCCGAGGCCCTGTCGCTCAAGCGCTGCGATGCGCCTCTGCCCCAATCGCTGCGCATCACCGGAAAGGGCGGCAAGACCCGGCTCGCGCCGGTGCTCCCGGCGGTGCGCGAGGCGGTGGACGCCTATCTGCAGGCGGCGCCGTTCGCCCTCGCCCCTGACGAGGCGCTCTTCCGCGCCGCCCGCGGTGGTCCTCTGCGCCCGCGCCAGATTCAGGCGACCATGCAGAAATTGCGCGGCTTGCTGGGGCTGCCGGAGAGGGCGACCCCCCATGCCCTCCGGCATTCCTTCGCCACCCATCTGCTCGCCGCCGGGGCCGACCTGCGCTCCATCCAGGAGCTGTTGGGGCACGCTTCGCTGTCGACGACGCAACGCTACACCGGCGTCGACGCCGCCGGCCTCATGGCCGCCTATCGCAAGGCCCACCCGCGCGCCTGAAGCGTACTCAGGCCTGCATGGCCCAGCCCTCGACCGCCATGGCCGCTTGGCGCAGAGCTTCCGAGCGCGTGGGATGCGGATGGCAGGTCCGCGCCACATCCTCCGAAGCGCCGCCGAAGCTCATGGCGACGCAGGCTTCGCCGATCATCTCCGAGACGTCCGGCCCGATCATGTGGACGCCGAGGATGCGGTCGCTCTGCGCGTCCGCCAGCACCTTCACGAAGCCGTCGGTCTCGCCGTTGACCCTGGCGCGCGCGTTGGCGGTGAACGGGAATTTGCCGGCCTTGTAGGCGACGCCCACCGCTTTCAGCTCTTCCTCGGTACGGCCGACCACGGCGACCTCGGGGTAGGTGTAGATGACGCTCGGGATCACCTCGTAGTCGACGTGCCCGGCGCGCCCGGCGATGATCTCGACACACGCCACCGCCTCGTCCTCGGCCTTGTGGGCCAGCATCGGGCCGTGGGTGGCATCGCCGATGGCGAAAACGCCGTCCGCAGTGGTGCGGAAGGCTTCGGTAAGGATGAATCCCCGCGGGTCGACGGCCACGCCCGCCGCCTCCAGCCCGAGCCCTTCGGCGTAGGGTTTGCGGCCCACGGCCACGAGGACCACCTCGGCCTCGAGGCTCTCGGCGGCGCCGCCGCCCACCGGCTCGAAGCTCAGAGTGACCGTGTCCGCCGCGGCCTTGGCGCCGGTCACCCTGACGCCCAGGCGGAATGCGACGCCCTGGCGCGTAAGGCTGCGCTGCAAGACCTTGGCGGTTTCCAGGTCCACGCCCGGCGTGATCCGGTCGAGGAACTCGAGCACCGTGACCTCGGCCCCCAGGCGCCGCCAGACAGAACCGAGTTCCAGTCCGATGATGCCCGCGCCGATCACCGCCAGGCGCCTGGGGACCTCGCTGAGGGCCAGGGCCCCAGTGGAATCGAGGATCCTGCGGCCATCGAGCGGGACCGAAGCCAAGGGCGCCGGCTCGGAGCCGGTCGCGATCACGATGGCGCGGGCCTCCAGTGTGGTCTCGCCCGCCGCGCCGGCCACCGAAACCTTGCCGCCGCCGAGAAGGCGCGCCGTCCCCTTGATCCAATCCACCTTGTTCTTGCGGAAAAGGAATTCGACGCCCTTGGTGAGCGCCGCGACGGCCTCGGCCTTCTGCTTCATCATCGCCGGCAGATCGAGCCGCGGCTCGGTGATGATGCCGAAGCCGGCGAAGTCCTTGGCCGCCATCTCGAACAACTCAGAGCTGTGCAGCAGCGCCTTCGAGGGAATGCAGCCGACGTTCAGGCAGGCGCCGCCGAGCGTGGCGCGCTTCTCCACGCAGGCGGCCCTGAGCCCGAGCTGGCCGGCGCGGATGGCGGCGTTGTAGCCCCCGGGGCCGCCGCCGATGATGACGATGTCGTAGGCCGCCACGCCTCGCCCAGTCCCCGCTACAGATCCAGCAGCAGGCGCCGCGGGTCTTCGACGTAGCCTTTGACGCGCACCAAGAAGGTGACCGCGCCTTCGCCGTCGACGACGCGGTGGTCATAGGAAAGCGCCAGGTACATCATCGGGCGCGCCACAATCTGGCCCGCCATCACCACCGGCCGCTCCTCGATCTTGTGCATGCCCAGGACACCTGACTGCGGCGGGTTCAGGATCGGGGTCGACATCAGCGAGCCGTAAACACCGCCGTTGGAGATGGTGAAGGTGCCACCCTGCAGGTCCTCGAGCCCGAGCCGGCCCTCCCGCGCCTTGGCCGAGAGTTCGCCGATGGTGCGTTCGATTACCGCCAGAGAGAGGGCGTCGGCGTCGCGCACCACGGGCACGACGAGCCCGCGCTCGGTGCCCACGGCTACGCCGATGTCGTAGTGGTTCTTGTAGATCAGTTCGTCGCCGTCGATTTCGGCATTGACCGCCGGCACGTCCTTGAGCGCGGCCACGCACGCCTTGACGAAAAAGCTCATGAAGCCGAGGCGCACGCCATGGCGCTTCTCGAAGGCGTCCCGGTATTCGTTCCGCAGCGCCATTACCGCGCTCATGTCCGCCTCGTTGAAGGTGGTGAGCATGGCGGCGGTGTTCTGCGCCTCCTTCAGACGTCGGGCGATCGTCTGGCGCAGCCGGGTCATCTTCACCCGTTCCTCGCGTTCGCCGACCTCGCGCACCGGCGCGGGCGCCGGTGGGGCGGCCGCGGCGCGCTCGGTGAGCGCGGCGGCGGCGGTGAGCGCGTCACCCTTGGTGATCCGCCCGTCCTTGCCGCTGCCGGCAATGGCCTCGGGCGCGAGGCCGCTCTCCGCCACGATCCGGCGGACGGCTGGGGACAGCAGCGGTTGCGCGGCTGCCGGGGGCGGCGGCGCGGGCTTGGGCGGCGGCGCCGGCTCGGAACGGGGGGGCAGGGTGGGCGGAGCGGCCGCCTTGGCCGGCGCCGGCTGCGCCTTCGCTTTGGCGGGCGCACCCGCCCCTGCCTGCGTGAGGACGCCCAACGTCTGGCCGGGCGTGACCGTCGACCCTTCCTCGGCCAGGATTTCGCTCAACACCCCGTCGGCTTCGGCGGCCACTTCCAGGCTCACCTTGTCGGTTTCCAGCTCCACCAGGATCTCATCGCGCCGCACGCTGTCGCCGGCCTTCTTGGCCCAGCGGGCGACCGTGGCCTCGGTCACCGACTCGCCAAGCGCCGGGGTGGTGATGTCGGTCATGGGTGTCTCACCGGCCCACGGGTCCGCCGTCTCACGCGAACGCCTGCGCCTCGAACGACTCCAGCTCCTTGAGGTGCCGGCGCATGATGCCGGCGGCGGTGGAGGCGGAGGCCGGCCGGCCCACGTACCGGGCCCGCTTGGCGACCACCCGAAGCCGGCTGAGGGTCAGCTCGAGCCACGGATCGACAAAGGTCCAGCCGCCCATGTTCTTAGGCTCCTCCTGACACCAGACGAGTTCGGCCTTGGCGAAACGCGCCAATTCGGCCGAGATCGACTTCATCGGCCAGGGATAGAACTGCTCGAGACGCAAAAGGTAGATGTCGCCGGCCCCTCGCTTTTCCCGCTCCTCGAGGAGGTCGTAGTAGACCTTGCCCGAGCACAGGATCACGCGGCGAATGTCGGCGTCGTCTTTGAGCCCGACCGAGGTGTGGACGCCGCGCTCGGCGTCATCTTTCAGCACCCGCTGGAAGGCCGACCCATCCGCCATTTCGGCCAGTGACGAAACCGCCTTCTTGTGCCGCAGCAACGACTTGGGCGTCATCAGGACAAGGGGCTTGCGGAAAGCCCGCGTCAGCTGGCGACGCAGGACATGGAAGTAGTTGGCCGGCGTCGAGCAGTTGGCCACCTGCATGTTGTCCTCGGCGCACAGCTGCAGATAGCGCTCCAGCCTGGCCGAAGAGTGTTCCGGCCCCTGGCCCTCGTAGCCGTGGGGAAGCAGCAGGGTGAGGCCGCTCATCCGCAGCCACTTGCGCTCCGCCGAGGAGATGAACTGGTCGATGATCACCTGCGCGCCGTTGGCGAAATCGCCGAACTGCGCCTCCCAGATGGTCAGAGTGTTCGGGTCGGCGAGCGAGAAGCCGTACTCGAACCCCAGGACCGCCTCTTCCGACAACGCCGAATCCAGCACCTCGAAATGGGCCTGCCCCGGCCGGATGTGCCTGAGTGGGGTGTAGTGCTCCTCGGTGGTCTGGTCGATCAGTTCGCAGTGCCGCTGGCTGAAAGTCCCGCGGACCGTATCCTGGCCCGAGAGACGGACCGGAAATCCCTGGTCGAGCAGGCTGGCGAAGGCGAGTTGCTCGGCGGTCGACCAGTCGATCCCCTCGCCCGCTAAGATCTCTTCGCGACGATGGGCGTAGCCGCGGCGGACGGTGCGATGGGCGTCGAAACCTTCGGGGATGGCGGTGATGGCGCGGCCCAAGTCCTCGAGCTTCTGCATGGAGACGCCGGTTTCCCCATGGCGCTCCTCGCCCTCGCCCAGTTCCAGCCCGGTCCACTTGCCGTCCAGCCAGTCGGCGCGGTCGGGCGCGTAGGACTTTCCGGCATCGAATTCAGCGCCGAGGAAATCGGCGAATTCGTTGGTCCAGCGATCGACGTCCTCGGCCGAGCACACGCCCTCTTCGATCAGCCGCTGGGCGTAGAGCTGCGGCGTAGTCGGATGATCCTTGATGACCCGGTACATCGCCGGCTGGGTCATCGTCGGATCATCGCCTTCGTTGTGGCCGAACCGGCGGTAGCAGAACATGTCGACCACGACGTCCTTGCCGAACTGCTGGCGGTAGTCGGTGGCGATCCGGGCGGCGAACACGACCGCCTCCGGGTCATCGCCGTTGGCATGGATGATCGGCGCTTCGACCATCAGGGCGGTGTCCGAGGGATAGGGCGAGGTGCGGCTGTACCGCGGGCTGGTGGTGAACCCGATCTGATTGTTCAGGATGAAGTGCAACGTCCCGCCGGTGCGGTAGCCCTTGACGCCGCTGATGTTGAAGCACTCGGCCACCACACCCTGGCCGGAAAAGGCGGCGTCGCCATGTATCAGGAGCGGAAGGACGTGGCTGCGACCCAGGCTCGGGTTGGCCCGTAGGGCGAAGGCCTGCTTGGCGCGCGCCTTCCCCAGGACGACGGGATTGACGATCTCCAGGTGCGACGGGTTCGCCGTGAGCGACAGGTGGACGTTGTTGCCGTCGAAAGCCCGGTCCGACGAGGCGCCCAGGTGGTATTTGACGTCGCCCGAGCCCTCGATGTCCATCGGCAGGTCGGACCCGCCTTGGAATTCGTGGAAGATGACGCGGTACGGCTTGGCCATGACCGCGGCCAGGACATTGAGCCGCCCCCGATGGGGCATGCCGATGACGATGTCCTTCACCCCTGCGCCGCCGCCCCGCTTGATGATCTGTTCGAGCGCCGGAACCATCGGCTCGGCGCCGTCCAGGCCGAAGCGCTTGGCGCCTGGGTAACGCTTGGCCAGGAAGCGCTCGAAGGATTCGGCCTCGATCAGCTTCTTGAGGATGGCGATCTTGCCTTCCGCGGTGAAGCTGATCTCCTTGTCCGCCCCTTCGATGCGGGCCTGCAGCCAGGCGCGCTCGGCGCGGTCGGAGATGTGCATGTATTGGAAACCGAGCGTGCCGCAGTAGGTGCGCCGCAGCTGCGCCAGGATGTCCTTCAGGGCGGCGGTCTCGTAGCCGAGGACGAAATCGAGGAAGATCGGCCGGTCGAAATCGCCGTCGGCGAAGCCATAGGTCGCCGGATCCAGTTCGCTGACATCGCCTGCGGCCGAGGCCAGCCCCAAGGGGTCGAGATTAGCCTTCAGATGCCCGCGAATACGGTAGGCGCGGATGAGCTGCAGCGCCCGCAGCGAATCGAGGGCGCCGGCCCGGACCGCGTCCTCGCTGACGGCGCCTCGGCCCTTCTCGGCGATCGTGGTTCGGAGCTTGGCTTCGAGGGCCGGCCACAGCGCCTCGGCGCCGTTGGCTGCGCCCCACCCGGGGGCCGAGGCCGCCCGCTTGATGTCATCGACGCCATCGCCCAGGCGCGCGAAGAAGCTGCGCCAGGACGGATCGACCGAGTTCGGGTCCGCCGCCCAGCGGGCATGGAGCTCTTCCAGGAAGGGGGCATTGCCACCGTAGAGGAACGAGGTTTCTTCGAGCAGCCTGCGGAGTTCGCCAGCGTCGTCGGCCATGGTGCAAAGATAGGAGCGCGCCTAGGCGCCGGTAAGCATGTCGGCCAGGGTGGAGCCCAGCGCCGCCGGCGAGGGGGCGACGCGCACTCCGGCGCCTTCGAGGGCCTCGATCTTGTCTTCCGCCCCGCCTTTGCCGCCAGAAATGATGGCGCCGGCGTGACCCATGCGGCGGCCAGGCGGGGCCGTTCGTCCGGCGATGAAGCCCACCACCGGTTTCTTGATGCGGCTATCCTTCAGGAACTGCGCCGCGTCTTCCTCCGCCTGGCCGCCGATCTCGCCGATCAGGATGAGCGCCTTGGTCTCCGCATCGGCGAGGAAGAGCTCGAGGACCTCGATGAACTCCATCCCCTTGACCGGATCTCCGCCGATGCCGACGGCGGTGGTCTGGCCCAGGCCCGCCTGCGTCGTCTGGAACACCGCTTCGTAGGTGAGGGTCCCCGAGCGCGAAACGATGCCGACCGCGCCTTTCTTGAAGATCGATCCGGGCATGATGCCGATCTTGCAGGCTTCCGGGGTGAGCACGCCCGGGCAGTTGGGGCCGATCAGCCGGGACTTCGAGCCGCTCAGGGCGCGCTTGACCTGCACCATGTCGGCCACCGGTATGCCCTCGGTGATGCAGACGATGAGAGCGATGCCGGCGTCGATGGCCTCGAGGATGGCGTCGGCGGCGAACGGCGGGGGCACGTAGATAACGCTGGCGTCAGGCGCCGTCTTCTCGGTCGCTTCGGCGACCGTGTCGAAGACCGGCAGCCCCAGGTGCGTCGTCCCGCCCTTGCCCGGCGAAGTCCCGCCTACCATGCGCGTGCCATAGGCGATCGCTTGCTCGGTGTGGAACGTGCCTTGCGCGCCGGTGATCCCCTGGCAGATCACGCGGGTTTCCTTGCCGACAAGAACCGACATCCGTTTCCTTTTTCGATCAGTCCGCCAAGGCGCCGACTCGGGGCCGTGGGCGCCGCTGGTGGGTCAGCCGAGACCGCTATTTCTTGATCTTGATCTCGTCGATGACGGTCTGGTCGTTGGCAAGCTTGATGTTCAGCACCCGCATGCCGTTCGGGCCGGTGGCCGCCGCGTTCATGTCCGCCTGGGTATCGACCGGTTTGAGTTTGCCCCCATCGGCTGTGAAGTGAAACGAGGAGCTGCTGGCGTCGCTGCCGCCGTTGGGGGCAAAACCCATCCACTTCTGCGCAGCGGCCCTGACGCCCGCGAGCGCGCTCTTGTCCGCGTACACGGTGCAGGTGGAGACGCCGGTTCCGTCCCTCGTCGTGCCGCGCGTGGCCATCAGCGTGAGGTCCTTGCCGTCCACCTGCTTGGTGCGTGACAGCTCGTCGGAGACGGTGACGCCGTTCATGGGAGTGGCGTGCACATCGGTGTTCTTCCAGCCCTGGGTGTTTGACGCCGCCTGAACGGCGTCGAAGTCCCCTTGGGTCTCGCCGCAGACGCTGCGGAAGGCCTTGAACGCCGCGTCGCCCGGGGCGGCGGAGGCTTGGGCGCCGATGACGCTGAGCCCTGCGGCCACAGCGGCGCAGGCGGAGATCGAGAGAAGCTTCACGTGTGGGGGTTCCCTTGTCCTCGAGGTTGGATGGCTTAGGCCGCGCGCACGGCGGCGACAATCTTCTGGGCGCCGTCGGCGAGGTCGTTGGCCGGGATGACGTTAAGGCCGCTCTCGGCAATGATCTTCTTGCCGAGGTCGACGTTCGTCCCTTCGAGCCGTACGACCAGCGGGACCGTCAGGCCGACTTCCTTGACGGCCGCAATGACCCCTTCCGCGATGATGTCGCAGCGCATGATGCCGCCGAAGATGTTGACCAGGATCCCCTTCACGTTCGGATCGGCGGTGATGATCTTGAAGGCGGCCGTCACCTTCTCGCGGCTGGCCCCGCCGCCGACGTCGAGGAAGTTCGCCGGCTGGGCGCCGTAGAGCTTGATGATGTCCATGGTCGCCATCGCCAGCCCCGCGCCGTTGACCATGCAGCCGATGTCGCCATCGAGAGCGATGTACGAGAGGTCGTGCGCCGCCGCCTCGATCTCCTTCGGGTCCTCCTCCGTCGGGTCGCGCAGCTCGACCAGATCCGGATGCCGGAACAAGGCGTTGTCGTCCAGCGACACCTTTGCGTCGAGGATCACGAACTCTCCGGCCCTGGTGGAGATCAGCGGGTTGATCTCCAGGAGGCTCATGTCGGTCTCCCTGAAGGCGCGGTAGAGCACCGGCAAGAGCGCGCCCGCCGCCCTGGCCTCCGCCCCCTTCCGTTCCAGGGCCCGAGCGAGCCAGGCGCCGTGATGGGGCCAGGGGCCGGTCGCCGGGTCAATCGCGAAAGTCACGATCTTCTCGGGGAAGCGGGCGGCGACCTCCTCGATCTCCATGCCCCCTTCGGTGGAGGCGACAACGGTGACCCGGCTGGTCTCCCGGTCCACGAGCAGCGAGAGGTAGAACTCCCTGGCGATGTCGGCGCCCTCTTCGATGTAGAGGCGGCGCACGAGTTTGCCGGCGGGGCCGGTCTGATGGGTGACGAGGGTCATGCCGAGCATCTGGCCGGCGAGCTCGCGAACCTCCTCGACGGAGCGGGCCAGCTTCACCCCGCCGCCCTTGCCGCGACCACCGGCGTGGATCTGCGCCTTCACGACCCACACCGGGCCGCCGAGCTTCTTCGCCGCCTCGACGGCTTCCTCGACCGAAAACGCCGGCCAGCCGCGTGGAACGGGCGCGCCGAATTTCGCCAACAGGGCTTTGGCCTGGTGCTCGTGCAAGTTCATGGAAATGCGTGGTCCGACGCCCGGCGTCGCTTATAGGCGGGCCGCCTCCGGCGAGGCAACCACCCGGAACGACCCTCAGGCGGCCCTGCCAAGGACCGCCGTCGCCCGGCGCTCGAGCTTGCCCCACCCCACCCGATAGCCACCGATGGCCGTGACCACGGATTTGACCACGACGTAGTACATCAGCTGGCGATAACCGAAGCGCTGGATGGGCAGCCAGACGAGGTCACGCCATGGGGCCCGGCGCTCGAGCGCCATGCCGACCGCCCCGGCCGAAAGATCGAGGAAGATGAAAGCGGCCCAGTAGAAGACTGAGCGCATGAAGTCGTCCGGCGACCATTCCACCGGATGGAAAGCGCGGCCATAGATAGCCCAGGCGAGCGAGGAGACGATGGCCAGGTCGACGAGCGGCGCCGCCACCGTGAGAAAGATCTGGAACAGCCAGATCTGCGGCAGGGCGACGAAGCCCAGGACCGGCCGTCGCGGGTTGAACAGCGACGCCCGGTGTTTCCACAGGCATTGCAAGGTGCCGAACGACCACCGGAAGCGCTGGTTGAGGAGGCCGCTGATCGTGTCTGGCGCCTCGGTGTAGGCGCGCGCCTCCGGGTCGAAGGCCACCTTCCATCCCGCAGCCTGTATCGACAGTGTCAGGTCCTGGTCTTCCGCCAGAGTGTCCGCAGGATAGCCGCCGAGCGCGGTCAGCGCCTGACGCCGCCAAGCCCCAACGGCGCCGGGCACCACGGTCACTGCGCCGAGCGCGGCAAGAGCCCGGCGCTCGAGGTTTTGAGACGTGACGTATTCGAGCCCCTGCCAGCGCGTGATCAGGTTGAGCCGGTTGCCGACGACGGCATTGCCGGCCACGGCCCCGACACGCTCGCCGGCGAACCAGCGCGCGAGCTTGGGCAAGGTGTCGGGCGGAAACAGGGTGTCGGCGTCCAAGGCGACCACGATCTCGCCGGTCGAGAGGGCGAGACCACGATTCAGCGCCCGGGCCTTGCCGCCATTGTCGAAGGAATGGATGCGCACCCGCGCTTCGGCGCCGAAGGCGGCGCGGGCCACCTCGGCGGTGCCGTCGGTCGAGCCGTCGTCCAACACCAGGATTTCCAGCTTCTCCCAGTGCGAGTTGAGGATGCGGGTCACCGATCCGGTGATCACCTTGGCTTCGTTGAAGCAGGGGATGAGTACGCTGATCAGCGGCTCGCTCTCAGGGACGATGAGCTTGGGCGCCCGGGCCGGGGCGCGCAACCCATGCCACAGGGCGAGTCCGCCCAGGAACGCCAGTCGGGCGACGCCCAGGACGATGGCGGTCAGGAACAACGCCCGCATGCCGTCGACGACATAGCGGAAGAAGCCGAAGCCGATTCGGTCGAGCGTCAATTCGAAGGAACTGCGCGAGGTCGGCGGCAACGCTTCGGCGCGGGTCATGCCGGCCAGCTGATCTACGGTGACCAGCTGCAGTCCCCTGGCGCGGATGGCGTCGATGAGTCCGGGGAGCGCCTGGACGGTGCGGCTGCGATCGCCGCCGGCATCGTGCAACAGCACGACCTGGCCGGCCCTTGGCCCGGTGTCCGCCAGGCGCGACATCGTCCGGTCGATGATCTGCTGCGGGCTCGGCTTCTTCCAGTCCGACGGATCGATCCGCAGGCCGACGATGTAGTAGCCGAGCCGCTGCGCAATCAGCAGCGGATCAACCTCGCTCGGCGTCGAGGGCTCGGCGTCGCCGAAGTAGGGCGGACGGAACAGACGCATGGAGCGTCCCGTCAAAACCTCGAACAGGCGCTGGGTAGTGTTGATCTCCAGGTCGGTCTGGGCGAGCGGCGTGGCGCCGATGTTGGGGTGGGTCCAAGTGTGGCTGCCGACCATGTCGCCGTCGGCCACCTCGCGTTGAACCAAGCCCGGATTGGACTGCATGTTCTGGCCGATGACGAAGAAGGTCGCGGCGGCGTGCTTGTCCTCGAGGATCTTCAGGATCTTCGGTGTCCATCGCGGGTCCGGGCCGTCGTCGAAGGTCAGCGCCACCCAGCCCGGGTGAGCGCCGTAGCGGTCGATCACGTACGAGGTCGGCATGACCTGGTAATCCTCGGTCGAGATGAGGCCGGTGTCCGGGTCGATCTCGATCGAACGACGGCCCGGCGTCGGTCGGGCCTCGACGCGCAGGATCTCGCCGGTGCCGTCGAAATCGACACCGATCGATGGCGCGATCACCTCCATCCCTTCGGGCTTGGCCGAGCCGTAAGGTTTTTCGAGGAAGTTCCACACCGCCGGATCCTCGGCGCCCATTCGCCACAGGGCGTAGCCCATCGGCCGGTAGGCGTCGGCGACCTTCACCTCGTTGAAGAAGCTTGCCGCATCCAAAAACCAGACGGTGTGCTTGCGGCCGTTGTCGTCCACATAACCGAAGGTGGGATTGAGGGCGTTGTCGTCCAGACCGACAGGAGCGTCGGCGTCGTGAGCGGTCTGGGTGGCGTCATAGAAGGTGACGGCATCGGCGCGCGCCGGGCCTTGCGCGTCCTTGGCGGTCCAATCGTAGCCATACGCGCCCAGGCTCACGACCGTCTTGGCCGGATCCAGCTTGGCCATGTCGGCGGCTAGAGTCTGCTCGTACCATTCCTGTGCCGCGGGAGGTCCAGGATCGCCGGTTCCCCAGTGCTCGTCGTAAGCCATGAGGAGCAGCGAGTCGGCCGCGTTCTGCAGCCGCCGCAGCGGCCAGGAATCGTCGGCGAAGGGCGCGGTGACCCAGACCTCCCGGTCCAGAGGCCGCAGGGCCGCGCGCATCTGGGCGAGGAAGCCGGGGTATTGGGCCAGGGCCGCGGGCGACAGATTCTCGAAGTCGAAGACGTAGCCCGCCCAGCCGTGCGCCCGCGCTAGCGCGACGAGGTTGTGGACCAGGGCAGCCCTCGCCGCTGGATAGGCCAGCAGGGCGTCGGCCATGGGTCCGTCCGAACCGTTGTCATGCCAGTTGTGCACCATCGGCAGGATCGACGGCGGCGATTTGGCCGAGGCGATGATCGCCTCGGCCTGCGGATCCGCGGTCACCTTGACCCGCCCCAGGCTGCCGTCGAGCGCCACCCATTGGGGAGAGACCACGTCGAGCTGGTTCACGTGCCGCTTCAGCGAAGCCCGCGAATCCTCGTCCCAACTGACGTAGAATCCGATCGCCAGCGGCCTCGAGCGATCGCCGGAGGCGGTGCGCGGCGCTTTCGGGATGCGGCGCCAAGGCAGGCGCTCCTTGAGCCGATGCGCGGTCTCGACGTGCAGGGCCTGAAGGACCTGCGGATCCTTGAGCGTCAGCGTGGGCAGGCGCGGTGTGAAGGCAAGCGTGGCGAAGAATGCGGCCACGACCAGGGCCGCCATCGAGATCACCAGTCCTAGGCCGAGGTTGGCTTGACGAGCCCGCCGGCCGGTAGGGTCATGAAAGATGAAGTCGGACATGTGGTGTCACAATAACGAGCTTCCCCCGACCGCGCTCGAGACCCCTGGTCGACGCCACGTGAACCGGCGATGAGCTCGGCGGACCGAACATGGCCCAACCGGAGATTGATTCAAGGTCTCAGACCGGCCTTGGCGCCGCCGGGCGTGCGAACATCCCCCGCCAGTTCAATACCAGTTCGGCGATCGCGAGATTGGGGAGCCAGCAGATCCAGGCGATGGCCGCGTAGGCGCGCTCGAAGGGCAGCCCCGCAATTTGTGAGAGCGGCAAGTAGAGGCGAAGCGTGACGGCGGCCAGGCACAGGGCGAAGCTGCGGATCATCCAGCGGCGATGGCGTACGAGATCGCGGGCGCGAGCCAGGCGCCAGGCCGCGAAAGTCGTCGCCATCCACGCCAGCGCCAACAGGCCAAACCCGGCGCCGGCGACTGGCCCGCTGCTGACTCCCGTCGACAGCGCCAGCCCGGCGACGCCGCCGGCCAGCGCACAGAACACATAGACCGTGCCCAGGCGGCGATGGATCGAGGGATGATTGGTGCGAACGGCGGCCACGAATTGGAACGAACCGACGAGAAGGGCCGTCGCGGCGAAGGCCGCATGCGCCGTTAGCACGCCCAAATGGGTCCAGCGATTGGCGAGCGGTCCCGGAGCGGGAAAGGGCGGCCCCGGCAGAAGGTAGCGATAAGAGGTCAAGGCGATCGCGGTGGCCAGGGCCGCCACGGTCCAGAAGCCGAGCCGGCGCAGTCCGCTCCCGGATATCCTCACCCGAGGGACGGCTCTATTTCCTTGCACGCGGCGATCAGGGTGCGCACGGCGTCGACCGACTTGGCGAACATCGCCTTTTCCTCGTCATTCAGAGGAAATTCGAGAACCTTCTCCGCTCCGCCCGCGCCGATCACCGTGGGCACGCCGACGTAGAGGCCATCTAGTCCGTACTGGCCCGAGACATAGGCCGCGCACGGCAGCACGCGCTTCTTGTCCTTCAGATACGACTTCGCCATGGCGATGGCGCTCTCCGCGGGGGCGTAGAAGGCGGATCCGGTCTTCAGCAATCCGACTATCTCGCCGCCGCCGCCGCGCACCCGTTTGACAATGCCGTCGAGTTCGCCCTGGCCGATCACGCCTTGCCGGACGAGTTCGGGCAAGGGCAGTCCGCCCACAGTCGAATGGCGCACCATGGGAACCATGTCGTCGCCATGGCCGCCGAGGGTCCAGGCGTGCACGTCCTCGACCGAGACGCCCAGGCGCTCGGCCAGGAAATAGCGGAAACGGGCTGAATCAAGCACGCCCGCCATGCCGATGACCTTGCCGTGCGGCATCCCGGCGAATTCCCTGAGCGCCCAGACCATCGCGTCCAGGGGATTGGTGATGCAGATCACGAAAGCCCCCGGGGCGTGGGCGCGCAGCCCGTCACCGACAGCCTTCATCACCTTCAGGTTGATCGACAGCAGGTCGTCGCGGCTCATGCCGGGCTTTCGGGGAACGCCCGCGGTGACGATGGCGACGTCCGCCCCGGAGATCTCGCCGTAATCGCTCGCGCCTTTTAGGGATGCGTCCCGGCCGATGACTGGCGTCGCCTCGGCCAGATCGAGCGCCTTGCCCTGAGGCACGCCCTCGATGATGTCGAAAAGCACGATGTCGCCCAGCTCCTCGCGGGCGGCTATGTGCGCAAGCGTCCCGCCGATCATGCCGGCGCCGATCAGCGCAATCTTCGGCCGAGCCATGCCTTCTCCTGCGAGCGCCGCGCAGCAGCGATCTAGACCGCCGCCGTCGGGGCGGCAAGAAAGCCTGACCCTTCAGCAGCGGCGATGGCCTCGGCCAGACGAACAAGCCTGACCGCCTGCTCGCGGTGCAGGCGCTCGGCCATGCGCCCGCGCACGCGCAGTGCGCCTTTGCCGGCGTTCTCCGGCGCTTCGAAGGCGGCGATCACCTCCCGCGCCCAGGCGATCTCTGCCGGATCGGGTGAGAAGATCCGATTGCACACGTCCAGGTGACTCGGATGGATGAGACTCTTGCCGTCGAAGCCGAAGTCATCGGCTTGCCGACAGGCGCGCTCCAGGCTTGCGAGATCGTCGATGTCGTTATGGACCCCGTCCAGGATAGCAAGGCTATGCATATGCGCGGCGGCGACCGCCAGACCCATTACCGCGTGGAACGGCGCCCGATCGGCCGTCTGGCGCGCGCCGATCTCGCGACCGAGGTCGTTCAGCCCCACCACGAAGGCGGCCAGACGCGTGCGCCTCGCCGCCGCGGCTATGGGCTCGAGCGCGAACAGCGCCGGCGCGGTTTCGATCATCGCCCATAGGGCCGTGCGTTCGGGCGCTGCGGCGATCGCGGCTTCGTACGCTTCGACGTCGGCCGGCCCGCGCACTTTGGGGACGAGGATGGCGTCTGGACCGGCCGCGGCGACAGCGGCCAAGTCCTCGGGGCCCCAAGGCGTGTCCAGGCCATTGGCGCGCACCACCACTTCGCGCCTTCCGAAGCCGCCCTCGCCCATAGCTGCCACGGCGGCGCGCCGCGCCTCGGCTTTCGCCTCCGGCGCCACCGCGTCCTCGAGATCGATGATGACGACGTCGGCCGGCAGCTGGCGCGCCTTGGCCAAGGCGCGCGCATTCGACGCCGGCATATAGAGTGCAGAGCGCCGCGGACGTGGCTGCGGCGTCATCCCGGGCGCACCGGTCGAGGGCTCGAGGCTGGCGAGCGCAGCGGATAGTCTCGTTCGAGGCGATAATGCGAACCTTCCGCCGTCTGCCGGCTCGAGAAGAGACCAAAGCTCTCTACGGAGAAAGGCGGCGCAGCGAACAGGTTGTGGGAGGTTATCCAGCGGCCCACGCTCGCTGGAGTGACCTCGCGCAGGTAGGCAAGCGTGATGTGGGGCCGGAATGAACGTTTGACCGCGCGCAGTCCGGCGCGACGCGCCCCGGTTTCGCAACGAGCCGCCAGATGCTCGAGCGCGGCGTTCGGCCTAACCCCCGCCCACACTGATCGCGTCTTGCCGTCGTCGTCGAAGCTGCCCACCCCGGCGAAAGCGATTTCCAGTGTGTCGGCCCCGACCATGGCGAGTTCGGCGTCGAGGTCGTCGGCAAGGGACTCGGCCACCTCGCCGGCATACCTCAGAGTGATGTGGAAGCTCTCCGGCGGCCGCCACCGAGCTCCCGGAAGGCCGTGCTGCAGCTGTTCCAGGGGTGCTCGGGCATGCTCCGGAATGCCGACGGCGGCGAAGAGTCGGATCATCGTGGGGGTCCTACAACCTTCCCTCCGCCGCGCGCCTCACCACAGGCGCCAGGCGCTCAGCAATCAGTCGCGCCCCGCGGGCATTCGGGTGCAGCCCGTCGGCTTGGTTCAGGTCCGGCCGGAAGGCGACGCCCGCCAATAGGTTCGGATATAGCGGCACGCGGGCGGCGCGGGCGACCTGAACATAAGCGGCGCGGAACGCGCCGGCGTAACCGTCGGCCAAGCCTGCGGGAGGGCTGACGCCCGCAAGCACCACCGCCATCCGGTGAGATCGCAGGCGCTCGACGATGCGCATGAGGTTGCCGCGGGTGGCCACCGGATCAACTCCCCGCAAGAGATCGTTGGCGCCCAGGGCCACGACGGCGACACGGGTGTCGGGCCGGACGGCCGGTCCGAGCCGGCGCACGCCGTCCGCGGTCGTCGCCCCCACTTCGGCGTCGACCCTGACCGTGGCTGCCAGCCCGTCGTCTCTGAGAGCCTGCTGCAATTGCGCCGGAAACGCTTGCTCGGGCCGCAATCCCAGGCCGGCCGCAATGGAGTCGCCGACCACAGTGACGATCAGCCCGCGTGGCTGGGCCACGGTTGGCGCGGCGACCGCCGCCAGCGCTGCGCCGATGGCGGAGCGCCGACTTACAAACCTGAGGGCGGAGGGAGGCACGAGAGCGCCATTTAGGCGACCGGGCGCCTGCCGAACACCCTCCAGCGCCTCGCCCTTGCGTCGAAGAGCGAGCGAGACGATATTTTCTGCGTCAGCGCCGATGAAGTTCGAAGGCGCATCGCGAAAGGCTACTCGGTCACATGAGCGACTTTGATCGCGGCTATGCGGGACGGCGCGCCGTCGCGCAGCCGGACATGGCGGCGGACGCAGGTCTGCGCGCTTTCATGCTCGGCATCTACAACAAGGTGGCGCTCGGCTTGGTGCTGTCGGCGGCGCTTGCCTGGATCACCGGCAATTACGCTCCGGCGCAGCGGCTGCTGTTCCAGGTCAACGGCGCAGGCCAGATAGGCTATACGCTGCTGGGCCTCATCATCGCCTTCGCGCCGATTGCCATTCTGCTCTTCCAAAGCTTCGCCCGCCGCTCGTCGCCGGAGAGCGCCAACTTCACCTATTGGGCCGTTGTCACCTTGATCGGCGCATCGCTGGGGATGGTGTTCATCCTCTATAGCGGTGTCAGCATTTTCCAGACATTCCTGGTGACGGCCGCGGCCTTCGGCGGGCTTTCCCTGGTCGGCTACACCACCAAGCGAGACCTTTCGGGCCTTTCCAGCTTCCTGATCATGGGGCTTTGGGGGCTGATCTTCGCCATGCTGGCGACCTTCTTCTTTCATTCGCCGGCGCTGGTGTTCATCATCAACATCCTCGGAGTCGGGATCTTCGCGGGCCTGATCGCGGCGGACACGCAGCGGCTGAAGCTGGCCTACTACCAGCTCGGCGGCAACACCGCGGCCATGGGGGCGATGACCAGCTGGGGCGCCTTGAGCCTCTACTTGGATTTCGTGAACCTGTTCCGGTTCCTGCTCTTCTTCCTGGGCGGCTCGCGCCGCTGAAGCCCGGCTGGGCGCCCGCCGGACGCTACCGAAGCCCCGGCCGTAACGGCCGGGGCTTCTTCGTTATCAGGCCACCGTCGCCAAGCGGGGCCGGTCGAGGACCTCGAGAACGCCCCGGAGGTCGTGTCCGCGCTTCAATATCAGGCCGCCGACGGCCACCACGCTCCAAGCCCCCTGGCGCCTGGCGAGCGCCGGCCGCTTCTCGATGCGATAGAGGGGCGATTCGGATGTGCGGCGGAAGATCGAGAACACCGCCGCTTCGGCAAGGTGGTCGATCGCGTAATCCCGCCAGATGCCGGCCGCCACCATGCGTCCGTAGAGCGACAGGATGAGGGAAAGCTCGCCCCGGTCGAAAGCGACCCGGGGCGAGCGCCATGGCTGGCCGGGCGGTGCATTGGAATCGAAAGCCATCGACGGCTTCTCAGTTAACCCAGGCTCGCCTCCTTGGCGAGGCCGGGATCGCGCGCCCAGAAATGACCTTGATTTGGTCCCCCGGCCGCCAGCTTGGGCGGGAGAATGCCGGGCTGCTGGTCGACGGGGTCGGTCGCGGATCTGGATCCTGAACAGCCCCCCAGCCCCCCTGGATTTGTGATCTCGCCCTGTCGACCGGCAGCCTCTCGGCTGGCCGGCCGCAACGGCCCCCGCGGCCCGTGGCTGTCGGGCAACAGCGACAAAAAAGCGCCACTGGCCACACCGAAGGGCCCTAAAAATACCTTAATTCAGTCGCGCGCCCGCCCGGTTGCCTGACCATATTGTCGGCAGTCGGTTGGTCGGGTCGCCGAGATCCCGGATCCTGAACAGCCCCCCAGCCCCCCTGGATTGACGGGGCTCGGTCAGCCGACACACCCCATATCCCCCGCGGCCTGCCCCTCCGGCCGCGGGGGTTCTTATTTTCAAGAAGGCGGCGAGGGGGCGGTCGGCTTTTCGTCGGCGGCCAGGATCTTGCCGCCCCGATCCTCCTGCAGCAGCACGAGCGTCGTCAGCCCTTCTGCGGGGCTGGCGGGCAGGTGGAAAACCCTCGGCGAGCCCCGCCACAGGCCCAGCCTCACCAACTGCCGGGCGACGTCCTTCTGGGTGATGGTCTTGCCCCGATTGTCGCCGGTCTTCACGTCGACCGATTGCTCGCGCGGATCGTAACGCACCAGCCAGACGTCGGCCGGGCGCTTAGGCCGCGGACCCGAGCCGACGGCAACACGGTCGGTCCCGATGAAGCTCATTTGCGGCGGATCGCGAAGCTCGCGCCGGGTCTGACGGATCATCTCCTCGAGCTTGCCCGGCTGGGCGCCAGAGCCCTGGATGTCGCCATCCACGACCACCTGGGGCGTGAACACGTCCCGAAACCCGAAGCGATGGTCGTAAGCGCGTTGCCGATCGTCGAACTCGGGTTGTGCGAAGGTGTCCTTCCAGCCGAGATAATCCCAGTAGTCCACTGGCCAGGTGACCACGATCGTTTTTGGACGACCGGCCAGCTCGTTGACCTCGTCGCCCACCTTCACGCAGGGGGCGCACCCCTGGGCGGTGAACAGCTCCACCACCGCCGAGTCCCCGATTCGCGCCTGCGCCGGCCCCGTCAGACCGGCGACAAACCCGAGTGCGAGCAAGGCCCGTTTCATGGGAACTGCAGATAAGCGGACTTTTCGACCCGATTCGTTCACGAAGCCGTGAGTCCCACTCGGACCGGTCAGGCCGCCTTCGCCAAACGGCGCAGCACGTAGTTCAGGACGCCGCCATTGTTGAAGTAGGCGAGTTCGGTCGGGGTATCGATACGGCAGCGGACCGGGAAGCGCGCGATACGACCGTCGGACGGCCGATAGAGTTCCACCATGAGCTGACGCCGGGGGCTGAGATCGCCCAGATCGCGGATTGAAACGATCTCCTCCCCCGAGAGCTTCAGCCGCTCCCAACCAGGCGCGGCGAGCTGCAGCGGCAGCACCCCCATGCCGACGAGGTTGGAGCGATGGATGCGCTCGAAGGTTTCGGCGATGACAGCGCGGACACCGAGCAACTTGGTTCCTTTGGCGGCCCAGTCGCGCGACGAGCCGGTGCCGTACTCCTTGCCGGCGAAGACGACGCAGGCGCGACCTTCGGATTGGTAGCGCATGGCCGCATCGTAGATCGTCATTACCTCTCCTGAGGGGAAATGGCGGGTGAAACCGCCCTCGATCTCCGGCGTCAGTCGATTGCGGATGCGGATGTTGGCGAACGTGCCGCGCATCATCACTTCGTGATTGCCGCGACGGGAGCCATAGGAGTTGAAGTCCGCCTGCGAGACTTGACGCGCGGTCAAATATTCGCCCGCCGGAGAGGTGAGCCGGATGGATCCGGCCGGGCTGATGTGGTCGGTGGTTATCGAGTCGCCGAACACGGCCAGGATGCGCGCCTCCAAGATGTCGCCGATCGGGCTCGGCTCGAGCGCCAGGTCCTCGAAGTACGGCGGATTGCGCACATAGGTGGAGCTCGCATCCCAGGCGTAGGTGTTCGCCCCGGCGACCTCGATGGCGCGCCAGCGATCGTCGCCCTTGAAGACATCGCCGTAGCGGGTGGCGAACATGTCCGGTGAAACGGCGCCCCTCTGCGCCTTGGCCACATCGGAGCTGCTCGGCCAGACGTCCTTCAGGAACACGTCCTTGCCGCCCTTGCCCTTGCCCAGCGGTTCGGTGACGAGATCGACCTTCATCGACCCGGCCAAGGCGTAGGCCACCACCAGAGGCGGCGAAGCCAGGTAGTTGGCTCGGACATCAGGGTTCACCCGTCCCTCGAAATTCCGATTGCCCGAGAGCACCGAGACGGCCACCAGATCGTGCTCCTGGATGGCCTCGGATATGGCCGGCTCCAAGGGCCCGGAGTTGCCGATGCAGGTGGTGCAGCCATAGCCGACGAGGTTGAAACCCAACCCGTCGAGCGCCTTGTCGAGCCCGGCCTTGGCCAGATAGTCGGTCACCACCTGAGAGCCGGGCGCCAGCGAGGTCTTCACCCACGGCTTTGGCTTCAATCCCTTGGCGGCGGCGTTCTTGGCCAGTAGGCCAGCGGCGATCAGCACGCTGGGGTTGGAAGTGTTGGTGCACGAGGTGATCGCGGCGATGACCACGTCGCCGTCCCCCAGGTCGAAGTCCTCCCCCTGCACCTTGACGCGCGGTCGCTCGCCGCCGGCGGCGAAATCGCCCTCCAGCGCGCGACCGAAACGGGCCGCCGCCTCGGTCAGCGGTTCGCGATCCTGGGGCCGCTTGGGACCGGCGAGCGAGGGCGTGACCGAACCCAGATCCAATTCGAGGGTGTCGGTGAACACAGGCTCGGCGTCAGGGTCGGAGAACAGGCCCTGGGCCCGCGCGTACGCCTCGACCAGAGCGACCCTCTCAGCGCTGCGGCCGGTCGACGTGAGATAGTTCAACGTTGCCGGTGTGATGGGAAAGTAGCCGCAGGTGGCGCCGTATTCGGGAGACATGTTGGCGATCGTCGCCTGATCCTCGATGGTGAGACTGTGCAAACCGGGCCCGAAAAACTCGACGAACTTGCCCACGACCCCCTTGGCGCGCAGCAGCTGCGTCACCGTGAGCACCAAGTCGGTGGCCGTCGCCCCTTCGGGCAGAGCCCCGATGAAGCGGAAGCCGATCACCTCGGGGATCAGCATCGACAGCGGTTGGCCCAGCAGCGCCGCCTCCGCCTCGATGCCGCCGACCCCCCAACCGAGCACCGACAGCCCGTTCACCATGGTGGTGTGACTGTCGGTGCCGACGAGCGTGTCCGGATAGGCGAGCGTTCCGTCTTCGCCCGGGCTCGTCCATACCGTCTGGGCCAGGTATTCGAGGTTGACCTGGTGGCAGATCCCGGTTCCGGGTGGGACCACGCGGAAGTTGTCGAAGGCCGACGATCCCCAGCGGAGGAAGCGATAGCGCTCGAGATTGCGCTGGTATTCCTTGTCGACGTTCTGGGCGAACGCCTGCGCGGTGCCGAAGCGGTCGACCATGACCGAGTGATCGATCACCAAGTCGACTGGAACCTGCGGGTTGATGCGCGCCGGATCGCCGCCGAGCTTGGCCAGTGCGTCGCGCAATGCCGCCAGATCCACGACCGCCGGAACGCCCGTGAAGTCCTGCATCAGCACCCGCGCCGGCTGGAAGCTGATTTCGCGCTGGGTCGCGCCTTTGCTCTCCAGCCACTCGGAGAAAGCCCTGAGGTGGTCGATGCCGACGTTCGCGCCGTCTTCGTGACGCAGCAGGTTCTCGAGCAGCACCTTCATCGAGAACGGCAAGCGCGAGATGCCTTTGAGCCCCGCCGACTCGGCGGCCGCGAGATCGAAATAGACGTACGAGCTTTTGCCGACGGCGAGCTCCCGCCGACATCCGAAGCTGTCCAGAGACGCCATTTTCTGGGGTTTCCCTTCCCGCCGCCCGCGACCGGTTCGCGGTTCAACAGCGCCGGCGCCGAAGGGATAGGGCGCACAGGGCCCCGTCCTCGGCGACACGGAGCGCCGCCGGCGGCCTGCGTCTTAGACTTCCGGATCGGCCGCGTCCATGCGGCGACGTCCCCTCGATGATCACCGCGCTCACCGGACGCGACCTAGCCGTGAAGCGTGGCGAGCGGCTGCTGTTCGAGGGGCTCGATTTCGATGTTCGCGCTGGCGGGGCCGTGGTCGTGACCGGACCCAACGGGGCCGGCAAGACGAGCCTCATCCGGGCCGTCGCCGGTCTCATCGCTCCCGTGCAGGGGCGAATCGGCTTCCATGGGCCGGCCGGTCCGATCGAGCCGGACGAGGCCCGGCGCGCAGGATGCCATTTGATCGGTCATCAGGATGGTCTCAAGGGCGCCCGCGCCGCCCGTGAGGAGCTTCTCTTCTGGACCCGATGGACCGGCGGCGGGGCTGCTAGCGCCCACCGGGCGGCCGTTCTGCTGGGGCTCGAGCGGATACTGCCGCTCGAGGTGCGGCTGCTTTCCGCAGGCCAGCGTCGGCGCCTGGCTCTGGCGCGGCTCATCGCTGCTCCGCGGTCCCTGTGGCTTCTGGACGAACCTTTCGTGTCCCTGGACGGCGCCGCCCGGGCGACCCTGCAGGAGATCCTGCGTCGCCATCTGGAGGAGGGCGGCATGGTCTTTGCCGCGTCCCACGAACCGCTGCCGGTTGCGGCACAGATTCTGGAGCTCGGCCGATGAGCGCCGCCGGGACGCTGCTGGCGCGCGAGCTGCGGCTGGTCTTCGCTCGTGGCGGCGGCCCCTTGCTCGCGCTCGGCTTCTTCGCCTGCGTCGCCGCCGTGTTGCCGTTGGCCGTCGGCCCGGCGCCTGGCAAGCTGGCGCTGGTGGCTCAGGGCGCAGCCTGGACCGCCCTGGCGCTTTCCATGCTGCTGGGGCTCGATCGGCTGTTCGAACCCGATCTCGACGACGGCGCCTTGGACCTCCTGGCCCTCGGGCCGTTGCCGCTGGCGTTCGTCGGCGCGATCAAGTGTCTGGCCCAATGGTTGGTCAACGGCGCGCCGCTTGCGCTCGCAGCGCCGATCGTCGAGGTCGCCCTGGGCGGACCGCCGCGCGCAGCGCCGATGATGCTCGCCGCCGGCGCGCTCGGGAGCCTTGCCTTCGCCTTCGTCGGCGGAACCGGCGCGGCGCTCGTGGTGGCGGCGCGCCGGGGCGGACTGCTGATCGCGGTCATCGTCATTCCGCTGATCGTGCCGCCGGTGATTTTCGGCGGAGTGGCGATCGACGCCTATGCCTCCGGGCAGCCCTGGGCCCCCGCTCTGGCTCTTCTGGGCGCCTATGCTTTGGCGGCCGTGGCGCTCTCGCCGTTGGCGATGGGCGCGGCGTGTCGAAATGCGCTCGGCTGAGACGGTCTTGCACTTGTGGGGAGCGCGCCGGTCAGCCTACGAAAAGGGGATGGAGCCGCCGCGACTGTGATCTCCGCGCTCGTCAATCCGTTGCGTTTCATGGCCTTCTCGCGTTGGGCCGCGCCGGCGCTGGGCGCCCTGGCCGCGGCGTTGATCGTGGTCGGGATCGCCCTGGGGGCCGCCGCGCCGCCCGACTATCAACAGGGTGAGACGGTGCGGATCATGTTCGTCCACGTGCCGGCCGCCTGGACCGCGATGTTCGCTTACGCCGCGCTCGGCTCCGCGAGCTTCGTTTTCCTCGTCTTCCGGGTAGCGCTGGCCGACGCCGCGGCCCGGGCGGCGGCGCCGCTTGGCGCTGGCTTCACTCTGATGGCCTTGATCACCGGCTCGCTCTGGGGTCGACCGATGTGGGGCGCCTGGTGGGTTTGGGACGCGCGGCTGACATCCGTGCTCGTGCTTTTCCTCCTGTTCGTCGGCTACCTGGCGCTGCGCGCAGCGATCGAGGAGGAGCAGCGGGCGGCGCGGGCGGGCGCCATCCTCGCTTTGGTCGGTCTGGTGAACCTGCCGGTGATCAAGTTCTCGGTCGATTGGTGGAACACCCTGCATCAGGGTGAATCGATCTTCCGCGCCGGCGGTCCGACCATCGCCGCCGTTTACCTGTGGCCCCTGTTCGTCATGGGAGCAGGATTCCTCGCCGCCTTCGGCGCCCTCTGGCTCGTCCGCATCCGCGCCGAGGTCTGGCGGCGGCGTGCCGCGGGCCTGGCATTGCAGGCGGCGGCGGATGCATGAACTGGCGCGCTTCGGCGGCCGTTATGCGCTTTTCGTCCTGGGCGCCTACGGCGTCGCCGCGCTGTTGTTCGTGGTCATGATCGCCGACACCCTCGCGCGCGCAGCCCGTCACCGTCGCAACGCGCGCCGTCAGGACGAGCGGAGATGAGCCGCTGGGCGGCGATCCTGCCGCTGCTCGCACTCGCGTTGTTGGTGGCTCTGTTCGCCCGATTTTCTTTGCGCCACAGCCCACAGGTCACCCCGATGGCCATGGTTGGCAAGCTGGCGCCCGACCCGGTTCTCCGGCCCCTGAACGGTGGTTCGCCGAAGCCCCTTCGCGCCGCCGCGCAGCGCGGCCCGATTCTCATCAACTTCTTCGCCTCATGGTGCGCCCCCTGCGCAGCCGAAGCCCCAGCGCTGATGGCGCTCAAGGCCGAGGGCGTGCCCATCGTTGCGGTCGACTACAAAGACCATCCGGCAGACGCATCGGACTTCCTGGCGCGTTACGGCGATCCATACGAAGCGGTGTTCGCCGATCCGCAGGGTCGCGTGGGCATCGATTTCGGCATCACCGGAGTCCCGGAGACCTTCGTCGTCGACGCCGCCGGCGTGATCAGGGGCAAAGAGGCCCAGCCGATCTCTGCCGCCGATGCCGAGGGCCTGCTGCAGAAAGCCGAACGATGATCAGCGCCGTCTTCGCGGCGCGCAGACCTCACCTGAGGCTCTCGAGGTATGCGGCGACATCGGCGGCGTCACGGGGTGACAGCCCAGTCCGCGGCATGGCGTTTCCGGGCACGATCGTTTGAGGATCCAGCAGCCAGCGCTCCATGTCCTGTGGCGTGTTCGAAAGTACTCCCGCGATAATCGTTTGCTCGCCGATGTTCGAGAGTGGCGGACCGACCAGGCCGTCGGCGTTGCTGATGCCGGCGATCTCATGGCAGGAGCCGCAACCGAGCGCGCCGATGAGGCGCGAACCTCGCTACGCGTCGCCGATGCCGACGGTATCGGCGCTCTGACGGGCGCAGGAGCACAGCGCCGCCGCAATCGTCGCCAGCAGCGGCAGGGCGATCCGCCGGCTGATCAACCGTACCATGATGGCGCCGGCGCCGGACCAGAGACGCTGGATATGACAAGCGCTGGGAAGCCGAGGGGCTCGAACGCCAGCGCAGCCACAAGCGGCGCCCGAATCGGCGGCGCGCCGCAACGGGGTCGGCGTTTGAACAGGAATTCCATCCGACCCAAACACCCTTCGTGTCGGACTCGGAAACCCGTTCTGGGTGACGTTGTTCCGGCGTCCCTGCAGCCTGAAATTTGGGACGTCAGGCCGCCTTGGGAGCGGACACCGAAGTCGGCTTGGCCGACTTGCGCTTCTTCTTTTTGGCCTTGGGCGCCTTCACGGCGCGCTTGCCGGTCTTGCCGGCTTTCCTTTTGGCGCGAAGGTCAGACTTCGGCGCGTCGGCCGCAGTTGTCAGCGCGCTCAGCAGCCTCACCAGCGCCTCGCCTTTCTTGGGCGAGAGCAAGGACATCAGGCGCGCGTCAGCCTCTGACGATGGCGCTGACCCCGCCGCCAGCGCTTCCGATCCGGATGTCGAGAGGGTGACGACGTTGGCCCGGCCATCGCTCGCGGAACGCCGCCTTTCCAGGAAGCCCTTGGCGCGGAGCCTCGCAACCAAGTCGGCCAGGGTGGACCGATCGATGCCGGTGTTCTTCACCAGATCGCTCTGGCTCTGACCCGGCGTGGCGCCGACCGCTTGCAGAAGGGTGTACTGCCGCTGGGTCAGCCCGCCTGGTCCCGCCGCTTCGGCGTGATAGTCCAGCGCCACCTGCAGCGCCCGATGCAGCAGGCGCGTCGGCGAAACCGACGACCCGGCGCCGGCCTTGGCGTGTTTGGTCTTGGCCATGCGAAGCTCTCTCCACCGCTGGGCGCCAGCCATACCACAGTTTTGCGTCGGATTGGCGACAGACCGTCCGTGGACGGCGCACGTCCGGCTCGCTACAGGCTCACGTCTGGTGGTTCGACTCCAATCTCGGTCTTGGCGTTCTTCATCAGGAAGGGCGTCTGGGCGAGCGCGAAGAGCACCGCCGCGATGATCGCCCCGACCCGAAATGCCGCCCACGTCTCGGTGCTCTGGGTGCGGCGGACGAACTCGTTGGCGATCGCCGAAGCCCACCAGAAGAGGCCATAGCGGACAGCGAGTTTCGCCCAAGCCTCATCGGTGAGTTTGAGCGCGCCGCCGAGCAGGTGTTTAAGGGGATTTCTGCGGATTGCCAGGCCGCCGAAGAGCAAGGCGCCCAGCGCTCCGTCGACGATTGTCATCTTCATCTGCAGGATGTCGGCGCGGCGAAACACGAGGCTCGCCCCCCCGAACGCCAGCGCCATGACTCCGGTGAACGCCGGCAGCGGCGCGATGCGACGGTCCCGGACAAGGCGCACCGAGAGCGCGATGGCCGCCCCGGCGACCACGAACCACGTCGCCAATCGGAAATTGTGCGTCGCCAACAGGACGATGAGGAAGATGAACGCCGGCGCGGCATCGAGCGCTCCGCGCCAGGCTGTCTGGCCCGGTTCGCCCGCCCCCGTCGCAGGATCAGGCATCCGCCGGCGCCTCGAGCCCCACCAGCGAACGAGCGAACGCTTCGGCCTCGAACGGCTGCAGGTCATCGACGCCCTCGCCGACGCCAATGAGCTTGATGGGCGAGTCAGAGGCCTGGGCAACTGACACCAGCACCCCGCCCCTGGCCGTGCCGTCGAGTTTGGCCATGACGATCCCGGTGACCCCGATCATGTTGCCGAACACGTGTTCCTGCTCCACGGCGTTGCGGCCGACGGTGGCGTCAAGCACCAGCAACACCTCGTGGGGAGCCGTCGGGTCGAGCCGCCGCAGCACCCGGACCATTTTCGAGAGCTCGTCCATCAGCCCCGGCTTGTTCTGCAGGCGGCCTGCAGTGTCGATCAGCAGAACCTCGTGCCCCTCCGCGCGGGCGCGTTCCAGGGCGTCGTAGGCGAGGCCGGCGGCGTCGGCGCCTTGCGGGCGGCAGATGAAATCGGCTCCGGCGCGCACGGCCCAGATCTGCAGCTGTTCGATGGCCGCGGCGCGGAAAGTATCGCACGCGGCGATCAGCACCCGCGTCCCTTGCGCGCGCAAATCCGCCGCGATCTTGCCCAGCGTGGTCGTCTTGCCCGAGCCGTTGACTCCGACGAAAAGCACGACGAACGGTCGCGGCCCGGCGAGCGGCTCGAACCGGCCCTGGCGCGGCTTCAGCTCCGAAGCGATGGCCTGGGCGAGCGCCGCCTTTATCTCGTCTTCCGACACGGCGCGGCCGAACCTATGGGCCGCGATCGAGCCGGTGATCCGCGCCGCGGCCGAGGGACCGAGGTCGGCCTCGATCAACATGTCTTCGAGCGCGTCGAGCCGTTCCTGGTCGAGGGGCCGGGCGACGAAGGCGGCGGCGAGCTGATCGCTCACGGCCCTGGAGGAGCGCGAGAGGCCTTGCGTCAGCCGCGCCAGCCAGCCGGGCTTGGTGGGGTTCATGCGCCGCCCACGGGCCAGACCGAGGTGTCGTGGTCCGGATGCTGACGGGAGCGGATCGAGGCGAAGTACGGGGCCAGCTTTGCCGTCTCCTCGGCGTTCCGCGTCGGCAGGCCCCCGATCTCGACAACCCACGCCAGCCGCGTCTCCACACTGTGCTGGATCACCGGAACGGCCGCAGTCGGATCATCCAGCGCCCCGATCGCCACCTCGGGTGGCCCGAGGTCCGGCTCGAACGTCAACGGCGTTCCGCAGGCGCTGCAGAAGCCGCGGCGCACGCGGTTGGAGCTGCGGAAATAAGTCGGCGCGCCGCGTGTCCACGCGAGTCCCGACGCCGTCGCCAGCGGCCCGAAGGGGCCGCCGAAGGCCCTCTGGCACATGCGGCAGTGGCAGATGCTGGCGCGGCCGAGCGGCCCGGTGACCACGAACCGGCAGGCGCCGCACTGACAGCCGCCGGTCAACGTGTCGCTCATGCCGCTTGCCACGCGCCCAGCCGGGCCTGGCCGCGGTCACTGCCCACGATCGCGCCGGCGATGATGGCCCCGATGTGGGCCTCGCCGGAAAATGCGACCTCGGTGTAGTCTTCATCGCGGGCGCGCCCGGCGCCCTCGACCAGCGCCCGTGCTCCTGTCCCCACCCGCCTTTCCAGATGACGGGCGCGCGCCGCCTCTGTGGCCGCCCGCAAGCGCCCGGCGCGGCGCCTGACGACATCCCGGGGAACCTGAGGCATCCGCGCCGCTGGCGTCCCCGGCCGTGGGCTGAACGGGAACACGTGCGCGAACGCCAGGCCAGCCTCCTCGACGAGCCGCAGCGTATTTTCGAACGCGCTGTCGGTCTCGGTTGGAAAGCCGGCGATCAGGTCCGCGCCGATGGCGATTCCGGGTCTGGCGCGACGCAGGCGCTCGATGAGCGTCAACGCCTGGCCGCGGCTGTGGCGCCGCTTCATCCGCTTCAGGATCAGATCGTCGCCGGACTGGAGCGACAGGTGCAGGTGCGGCATCAGCCGCGCCTCGCATCCGAAAGCCTCGATCAGCGCTTCGTCCGCCTCGGCCGCGTCGATCGACGAAAGGCGCAGTCGTGGCAACTCGGGCGCCTCGCGGAGGATTCGCCGAACCAGCTCGCCCAGACGCGGCGCGCCGCCAAGATCCGCGCCCCAGCTCGTCAGGTCGACACCGGTCAGCGCCACCTCGGCGCAGCCGGCGGCGATCGCCGCGCGTACGTGACCGATGACCTTCTCGGCCGGCGCCGAGCGCGAGTTCCCGCGGCCGAGAGGAATGATGCAGAAGGTGCAGCGGTGATCGCAGCCGTTCTGAATCTCGACGTAGGCGCGCGCCGAGCGGCGGGCTGCGCCCCAGCGGCCATCGGTCCGTTGCGGCCGCATGATGTCGCCGACCCGAATCTTAGGCCCCGGCCCGAACGCGCCCGGCGCCAGTTTCTCGGCGTTGCCGAGGACGAGGTCGAGCTCGGCCATGGCGGCGAACGCTGCCGGGTCGGTCTGTACGGCGCAGCCGGTGGCCACCAAGCGGGCGTTCGGCCGCTCCCGCCGCGTCTTCCGGATCGCTTGCCGCGCCTGCCGAGCCGCCTCGAGGGTGACCGCGCAGGTGTTGAACACGACGGTGTCGGCGAAGTTCTGGGCCTCCGCCTGCCGCCGCAAGGCTTCCGATTCGCATGCGTTCAGGCGACAGCCGAACGTCACTACTTCCAGCGGCTCGCTTCCTTGGAATGGCGTGTTCACGTCCCGGTTTCCGAGGGGAGCCGGCCGGCGTAATCGATGGCCACTGCGCCCGTCATGAGAACATGATCGTCTTCGGCGCGCCAGCGGACGAGGAGGTCACCGCCGTCCAGGCGAAGCGTCGCCTCGCGCCCGGCCAGCCCGCGACGGTGGGCGGCCACGAGCGCGGCGCAGGCGCCGGTGCCGCAGGCGCGCGTGAGCCCGGCGCCCCGCTCCCACACGCGCAGGCGGATCTCCGTCGGCGACAGGATTTGGGCGAAGCCGACGTTGGTGCGCTCGGGAAAGAGCGGGTGGTTCTCGATCATCGGGCCCACCTCCGCCACTGGCGCGCCCTCGGCGTCGTCGACGAAGAAGACGACGTGCGGGTTGCCCATGGAAACGCAGCCTGGCGTGTGTAGGGCCGGGGCGTCGATCGGGCCGACCTGTAGTTCGATGCCATGGGTGTCCATCGGTTCGGCCAGTGGAATGTCGCGCCAGTCGAGCCGTGGCGGACCAAAGTCGATCTCCACCGCCATAGGCCCGGCGCGCCGGGCGGCCAGGGTCCCGGCGGCAGTCTCCAGGCGCGCCTCGTCGCGGCTGGCTGCCTCCATGACGAGCCAAGCCACGCAGCGGGCGGCGTTGCCGCAGGCGCCGACCTCGCCGCCGTCGGCGTTCCAGATGCGCAGGCGCGCGTCGGCGACCGCCGAAGGTTCAAGCGCGATCAGCTGGTCGCACCCGACCCCGCCGGCGCGATCGGCGATGGCGCGCGCACTCGCCGCCGTTGGGCGGAATGGCGCCTGGCCCGCCTCGTCCTGGACGATGACGAAGTCGTTGCCGAGACCGTTCATCTTGACGAAGGAGCGGGCCATGCAAGGGGCGGATATAACTTCCCGCCGCCGCGCGCGCATCGCCCTCGATCAGGGATGCGGCTGAATCCGGGCCCCTCCAGGAGAGTCGGCGCTCAGGAAAGGCCCTCTAGCGTCTCCCTGGCCCGTGGGCCTCCAACACCGCGTGGGCGGCGACGGATCGGAATCGGGCCTGGGCCGCGCCGGCGCCGATGCGCTCGCCAAACCAGTTGGCCAGCATCAGGGGGATCGCCCCGTTGCCTTTGATGTCGCCCGGGATGGTCAGGTCGCCGGTCTTCGGGTCCAGCGCGGCCTCGCCGGCGGCGGCGGCGTCCTTGGAGTCCTTGCCCCGCGTTCGCAGCACCCCCAGCAGTTGGACATTGCGCTGGTAGGCCTCGGCGTGGCGAATGTCGGGCGCGCACAGGTCATCCACCAGGAAAGTGACCGCGTCGCTGAGGGAAGCGGACTGGGCCACCACTTGCGCCGAAGCCGTGCGGATGCAGTCGTCGGCGGCGCGCTCCAGCCGATCGCCGGTGGCGTCGGCCCGGGCCGTTTGCGCCAGCGCCAGCGTCGCCGCAGCCACCGCCGCCCCGATGATCGCTCGCATGAGCGCCTCCCTGTCTGCCTATGGCGCCTCTTCTTCCATATAGCGCGCCATCAGGTGAGCCTTGAACGCCGCCGTTGACAGCGGCGCCCCCGTCGCCTCCTGCACCAGCGTGGCGAAGTCGACAAGGCTGGCCCGGACGTGCACCTTCGGCCTCACCCAGGCGAAGTACGGCCCCAGATCGCCCTGCGCCAGGGCGGAGATGATGCCGGGGTCGTCGCGTCTGGCGGCCTCGAAGAACTGCGCCCCCAGCACCGAGCCCACGGCATAGTTTGGGAAGTAGCCAAAGAGCCCCGCGGCCCAGTGGATGTCCTGCAGCGATCCCGCCCGGTCGTCCGGCGGAACGCGCCCGAGCAGGGACTGGAAGCTGTCGCTCCAGGCGCCCGGAATGTCGCTCACCGCGAGATCTCCGCTCAACAGCGCCCTCTCCAGGCGGAAGCGCAGGATGATGTGCAGCGGATAGGTGACCTCGTCGGCCTCGACGCGGATGAAGCCCTCGTCCAGACGCCTCCAGGTCTTGACAAGGTTGGCGTGCGACCAAGCCGGGTCGGGGCCGAACAGCTCCGCCATCAGATGCGAAAGGAAGGACAGGAACTCGCGGCTGCGGCCGATCAGGCGCTCGACGCTCAGGGACTGGCTCTCGTGCACGCTCATGCCGCGCGCCAGGCCGGCAGGCCGGAAGGCCAGTTCCCGCGGCAGATTGAACTCGTACATCGCGTGTCCGGCTTCGTGCAGCGTCGCCGATATCGCAAACCGCGGATTGGGGTCGTACCGGGTGGTGAAGCGCACGTCACCAGGGCCGTAGGGGACGGAGAAGGGGTGCGGGGCGGGGTCGATGCGGAAGTGGTCGACCTGGTGCCCGACCACCTCAGCCAAGCGAAACGAAAGGGCCCGCTGGGCCCCGGCTGGAACGGCCGGCAACGGAATGGTGGCGGCCCAACGCGACTGGCGTTCGCGGATGTCCTCGATCAGTGGCGGCAGCCAGGCGGCGAGATCGGCGAACATGGCTTCGACCATGACCTCGCCGACCCCAGGGTCGTACTCGTCCATCAAGGCGCCGTAGGGCGTGAGGCCAAGCGCCTCGGCCTTGGCCTGGGCGAGATCGCGGACCACCGGCAGCAGCTGGCCGAAACCGCGGGCAAAAGTGGCGAAATCATCGTCCGCGCGCGCCTGCGCCCATGCGGCCTGGAGGTTCTGCGACAGGCGCGCCTTGGCGGCGAACAGGCTCTTGGGCGCCGCTCGCGCGTGCGCGAGCTTGCGCCGCATCTCGGAAAGATCGGCCCTCTCCGGCGCCTCCAGCGCCGGCGCCATGGCCTCCGCCTCCGCCAGCTCATCGGCCGCGGCGTCCGAACCGATCAGCTCCGCCCCGACCTCGCTCAGAGCCGCCATTTCCTCGCCCCGTGCGAAGGCGCCGCCGCGCGGCATCATCGTCTGGGCGTCCCAGTTGAGGATCATGCCGGCGGCCTGCAGCTTGCTGGCGAGGGCGAAGCGCTCGGAGGCGCGCTGGTAGGGGTTGGGTTGGGCGGGGGCCATGTCCGGAGAACAGGCACGCGTCCGCCGTGGCGTCAATGGCGCGCTGGACACCGCTTGGCGGCGCCGCGACAAGGGCCCGGTGCGCTCTCTCATCCTGGCGACCCTGGCGGTCGCCGCCGTCTTCAGGGCCTATGGAAATCCAGTGACCGCAGCTCCCGCCCCCGCCGCCACCGCCGCGCCTGAAGCCGAGGACCCTTTCCTGTGGCTGGAGGATGTCCGCGGGGCTCGCGCCATGGCGTTCGTCGAAAAGGAGAATGCACGCTCGCTGGGCGTGTTGGAATCGGACCCTCGGTACGCGGAGTTCGAGAGCGGGGCCCTGCGCGTGCTCGAGGCGCAAGACCGCATTCCGGAGCCAGAACTGATCGGCGAAGCCGTCTTCAACTTCTGGCAGGACCACGCGCATGTGCGCGGCCTCTGGCGACGCGCCACGCCGGCCGACTACGCCGCCGCCACGCCTCACTGGCAGGACGTGCTCGATCTGGACGCCCTTTCGGCGGCGGAGAAGGCCAACTGGGTGTGGAAGGGGGCCAACTGCCCGCCGCCGCATTACCGCCGCTGCCTGATCTCGTTGTCGGACGGGGGCGAGGACGCCACCACCGAGCGCGAATTCGATCTTCCCTCGGCCCGTTTCGTCGACGACGGCTTCGTCCTTCCGAAAGGGAAGCAGAGCGCCGATTGGCTCGATGACGACACCCTGATCGTGGCGCGGGAGTGGAAGCCCGGCGAACTTACGAGTTCCGGATACCCCTACGTCGTCAAGATCCTGGTCCGGGGGCAGGCGCTCGACCAGGCGCGCGAGGTCTTCCGCGGCCAGCCCACCGACGTGGCTGTCAATCCGGCGGTGCTTCACGATGGCGACGGCCGCCGGGCGGTGCTCATCGTCCGGGCGGTCGATTTCTTCTCCTGCGAGGTCTTCCTCCTGGCCGACGATGGTCGTCTGGTGAGGCTGCCGCTGCCCCCCAAGGCGGACGTGCTGGGCATGATCGACGGCCAGGGGATCGTCGTCACTCGCCAGGATTGGACCCCGGCCGCCGGCGCGGAACCCATTCGCCAGGGATCATTGGTTTCCATCGACTTCGACGCGGCTGCGCGCGGCTCGGCTCGACCCGAGGTGATCTTCACCCCGGGTCCGAGGCAGTCGGTGGAACAGGCCGCCGTGACCCGCGATCGCCTGCTGGCGGCCGTCTACGACAACGTCCGCGGCGCTTTGGTGATCTTCCAGCGCGCCGGCGGAAGGTGGACGCGCCAGGATCTTCTCCGACCGGAGAATGCTTCGGTTCGCATCGCCGCCGCCGGCATCGCCAGCGATCGCGCCTACTTCGCCGTCGAGACCTTTCTAGCCCCCACCAAGCTCCTCGAAGCCGACGCCGCCGCCCTCGCCGCGCGCGAGGTCAAGACTCTGCCCGCACGCTTCGACGCCAGTGAACTCACCGTCGATCAGCATCAGGCTCGATCATCGGACGGCGAGCAGATCCCCTACTTCGTCGTCCACCGAAAGGACTGGAAGCTCGACGGGAGCAACCCGACTTTGCTCTACGCCTACGGCGGCTTCCAGGTTTCCATGCTGCCCGCCTACAGCGCGACCTTGGGCAAGTTGTGGCTGGAGCGCGGTGGCGCCTACGTGCTCGCCAACATCCGCGGCGGCGGCGAGTTCGGCCCGGCCTGGCACGAGGCCGGCCTGAAGACCCATCGCCAGTTGGTCTTCGATGACTTCGCCGCGGTGGCCAAAGACTTGATCGCGCGCAAGATCACCTCGCCCAGACGGTTAGGGATCCGCGGCGGCTCCAACGGTGGGCTGCTGATGGGCGTGGAGTTCAATCAGCGTCCGGAGCTGTGGCGCGCGGTTCTGATCGAGGTGCCGCTGCTGGACATGCTGCGCTACGAGAAGATTGGCGCCGGGGCGTCGTGGGAGGCCGAGTACGGCAGCGTCGACAACCCGGCCGAACGCGCCTTCCTGGCGCACATCTCTCCCTACCAGAACCTTCGGGCTGGCATCGCCTATCCGGAGCCGTTCTTTGTCACCGCCACAAGCGATGACCGGGTAACGCCGGTGCACGCGCGCAAGATGGCCGCGAGGATGGAGGCGCTGGGGCTGCCTTTCCTGTTCTTCGAAAACACCAACGGCGGCCACGCCGCTTCAGCGAACCTGCGGGAGGTCGCCCAGCGCTCGGCGCTCGAGTTCGTCTATCTGGTGCGCAAGCTGATGGATTGAGCTCCGGGGGGCAGTTGATCGACCGCCGCGCTGCCGGTCGCCGCGCCGCAGGCTTTGGCGAACAACTCGGCCAGCAGCCTTCCGTCGCTTCCCCGGCTGGAGCCGGAACGCCAGGCCACCACGATCTGGCGGCTCGCGCGTTCGGCGTCCAAGGGCCGCACCGCCACCGGCGCGATCTGCGCCAGCCCGGCCTCCACGGCCATCGACGGCAGGAAGCTCACGCCCAGGCCCGATCCCACCATCTGAACCAGGGTTGAAAGCGAGGTGGCGGCGAACGGTTCGTCTCGCCCTTGCCGGCGCGTCGTCAAACCGCATGTGGCGAGCACCTGGTCACGCAGGCAATGGCCGTCCTCCAGCAGGATCAGTTCGTCGTCCAGGAGCCGGTCCGGGGCGACGCGCTCGGCGGCGCACAGAGGATGGCCCTCGGGCACGGCCGCCAGCAGCTCGTCCTCGCCCACGACGGCGAAGTCGACGCCGTCGAGATCGTAGGGAAGGGCGATCACCGCCGCATCCAAGCCGCCGTCGTGGAGGTCCGCGATCAGCCGGTAGGTGAGGTCCTCGCGCAGAAAAAGCCGCAGCTGCGGGTGTTCGGCGCGCAGCGCCGGCAACGCCCTTGGCAGCAGGAATGGCGCAATCGTGGGGATGACGCCCAGGCGGAAGCGCCCGGTGAGCGGCGCGCCAGCGGCCTTGGCGGCCACGCTCAGGTCCTCGGCCTGGGCCAGGATCGTACGCGCCCGCGCCGCCGCCTCGGCGCCGGCCGCGGTGAGGATCACGCCCGAGCGGTTCCGGTCCACGAGCCGAACGCCCAGCGTCCTTTCCAGCTCCTGCAGCCCGGCCGAGAGCGTCGGCTGAGTCACGCACGCGGCCTCCGCTGCGCGGCTGAACGAACGATGGTCGTCGAGGAGCTTCAGATAGCGGAGCTGGCGCAGGGTCGGGAGCATGCTCGGATATAGGATTGCTCGATCAGAATCGAAAATCCGATCGCCTGAGTGCGCGGTCGCCGCGGCGCATACCCCACACGACCGATCCGCTCAGTCCGGCCGACCGGTCTCCACGTAGCGCTTCAACCGCCCCACCTGGGCCTCCAGCACCGAATCGACCGGGGGCGCCCATTGGTCGAACCCGCTCTTGGTCCAGCCGCCGACGGCGTAGGTGAGCGTCAGCGCCGTTCCCGCGGCCGCAGGCGCGAGCTCGAAGGTGAGATGCCCGGTCGCTCCGGTCGCCGCCAGCGGACCGAGCGCGCCTTCCAAGCGCAGCATTGCGTTGGGCCTCACCATGATCACGGTGAGGAAATGCCCGCCCCCACCCCCGGGGAAACGTTCGCAGAAGCATCCGCCAGGCTGCAGCGAGAGTGAAAGATTGTGGGCGTCGCGCGAGAACGTGTGCTCGCTGGACCACCAGTCGCCGATGCGCCCGATCGCCTGCCAGACCCTGGCCGGCGATGCAGCGATGGTCGCCTTCTCCACCACTTCGAAGCCGTTGGCTTGCACGGCCGTCACTTCCGCCCGCGCCCCACCCGCAAGGACGGCGAGCGCAGTCGCCGCCATGGCCAACCGCGTCGGTGTCATCGGGTCTCCTCGAAAATCAGCGGTGCGCCCCAGAACCGCTCGGCCAGCCCGTTCTGCGGGCCTGGGCGGCCGGTCGTCAGGAAGGTGCGCGCCCCGCCCGAACCAGGGTCGTATTCCGGATGGCGCTCCAGGTAGCGGCGCACGGCCTCGACCGTGGCGTTCGGCTGGTGGATGAGCGGCGTCCCCACGGGCAATGCGGCGCGGAAGAGTTCGCCGACGATTTCGTAGTGGGTGCAACCCAGGATCGCACGGTCGGGCGGCCGGCCGATGCGGCGGGAAAGCTCGGCTACGTGCGCTCCGATCATCCCCTCGAGGTCCGCGGTGTCGGCGTTCTCCTCGATCCGACGCGCCAACTCCGGGCAGCCCTCGGAGAACACCGCCACGTCCGATCGGCGCTTGTCGATCTCGATCTCGTAGACGCGGCTGGCGGCCGTGGCCGGGGTGGAGAAGATCCCGAGCACCTCGACCTTGTCCACCTTGTCGTCGAGGTCGGCTTCCGACTCGTGCGTCCACGGAACGCCGGTGGCGGCTTCGATCGTCGGCACGATGATGCCGAGGACGTTGAGCGCCCTTCCGGCTTTCCGCCGATATCCGGGAAGCCAGGTCTGCTGCAGCCGCCGCAGGGCCACGGACGCGGCGGTGTTGCAGGCAAGGATGACGAGGTCGCAGCCGGCGGCGAAGAGGCGCTCGCAGCCGGCCCGGGTGAGACTCACGATCTCCTCTCCGCCTCGGCCGCCGTAAGGAGTGTTCGCCTGGTCTGCCAGGTAGATGAAGTCGGCCCGCGGCAGGGCGGCGGTCAGCGCCCGGTGGATCGAAAGCCCGCCGATGCCCGAATCGAACACCCCGATGGCCATGCAAGGCGCCCTTTAAACCGCTGACGGGCCGTTCGCGATCCTTTATCGGGAGCGTCCGCTTAAGAGGGGGTAACCGTGCGGATTGCGGTCATCGGCAGCTCGGGCGCGGGTAAGACCACGCTCGCCCGCCGCATCGGCGCGGCCCTGTCGATACCGGTCATCGAACTGGACGCGATCAATTGGCAGCCCGGCTGGCGGGCGCTGTTCGAAGATGACCCCGACGAGTTCGTGCGTCGCGTCGAGGCCGCGACCGCCGGGCCCGATTGGGTCAGCGACGGCAATTACCGCTTGGCCATGCCGGTGCTGCTGAGGCGCGTCACCGATCTCATCTGGCTCGACTACGGTCGCGCCCGCACCATGACCCAGGTGATCTGGCGTTCCGCCTCGCGCGCGTTTTCGCAGGACGAGCTGTGGCCGGGCACCGGCAATCGCGAGGACTTCCGCCGCTGGCTGGACAAGGAGCACCCGATCCGCTGGGCCTGGGACACGCTGGAAGGCCGGCGTCGACGGTATGCCCAGCTCTTCGCCGATCCGCGCCTGGCTCACATCGCCAAGCACCGGCCCCGACGTCCCCGCGAGGCCGACGGTCTCATCGCCGGCTGGGCGGCCCGGTCGGCCCCCGCGAGCCTTGGCGGTGGTGGCTCGGTTAACGGCTAACGCTTATGTTCTACGGTGATCGCAGGTGAGGCGAGGACCCGATGGGTGATTTCGACGGACCGTGGGGCGCGCCGAGACCTGCGCCGCCGCAAAAGCGGCGCCTGGTGCTGGCGGCCCAGAGAGGCGTACGCGTCGGCGTCCTCCTGTGGCTGGGCCTGATGACCGTCGCCGGGGTGGCCTTTCTCCTCTTCGCCCGCTTCTTTCCCGGCCGGCTTTCTGGGCTCGACAAGGGCGAAGCCCTGCGCGACTTCGCTCTCCTGGCTCTGGTCTCGAGCGGTCTTCTGGCCGCCAGCCGCATCGACCTCGGCCGCGGCCTTCGGCACCTTTCCATCTGGATCCTCATCGTCGCGGTGCTGTTCGCCGGCTACGCCTTCAAGGACGACTTGGCCGGGGCCGCGCTCAAGGCGCGGCTGGCGCTGATCCCCGAAGCGCCGGCGCGTGGCGCCGACGGCTCGATCGCGCTTTCCCGCAGCGATGACGGCGGCTTCTATGTCATCGGCCAAGCCAACGGCGTTCCCATGCGCTTCCTGATCGACACCGGGGCAAGCGACATCGTGCTCGCCCCCGAAGATGCGCAGCGCCTCGGCATCGACCTTGCGGCCCTGCATTTCGTCCGCCCGGGCGAGACAGCCAACGGGGTGGCCTTCGCCGCTCCGTACACCTTGAGCAGCCTCCAGGTCGGGCCGGTGAAGCTCTACAACGTGCCGGTGACGGTCAACCGCGCTCCCATGAGCGCCTCGCTGCTGGGCACGCCCTTCCTGCGCCGTCTGGCCAGCTTCGAAATCCGCGGCGACCGCGTGATCCTGAAGCCGGCGCCCGCGCATTGACGCGGAAGTCGAGAGTCGGAAGGGGCTCCTGGCGACTGTTTATGCCGCCGCCGCCCGCCACTTGGCCTCGTCCACGGCGAAGATCAGCAGCCACAGGGCCAGCGCCGCCTCGCCGATGAAGGCGCCGAAGAGGATCCAGGGAAAAATCGGCAGGTTCAGCGCCAGGAACGTGTCGACGCTGTTGACCAGGTAGCAGCCGCCGGCCAGCGCGTAGAGAAGCCCGAGCCAGGCCGGCAGGAAGCGCGAGCGGAAGATGACCGCGCCATAGATCAGCAGGGCGGCGCCGAAGAAGGTGAGGCCGATGTCGAAACCGATGTCGTGCTGCCGCAAGGCCAGTTGCGCCAGGGCCGCCAGCTGGCCGGCGGGAATGGCGGCGAGGTCGCGGCCGCCGCCGAGCAGGGTCAGGGGCGCGTACTGCGTCGCCTGATTGACGGCGTTGATGGCGTTCTGCGTGAGGTCGAGCACGAGCGCCACCAGCACCCAAAAGCGTCCCACGGGCGCAAGCAGGCGCCACAGGATCAGGCTCGCCGGCACGGCGATGACGTTGGTCGCCATCTCGGCCGCGAAGCCCCAGCGGTAAACGCCCTCACGCATCAGGATCGCCCGCGCGGTGGCCGCCGCATCGTGCGCGCTCACGAAAGATTGGCGGCCGACGAGCTCGGCGAAGGCGCCCAGGATGATGATCAGCACATAGAGCGCCCCGGCGAGCCGGGCCGCGCGGCGCGGCGATGCGAAGGGAAGGCCTGTCTGCATGGCGGCCAAGCTTACCACGGCACGGCCGGCGAACTGAGGCCCGGATCGGTCGCCGGGCGACAGTTTCCGCGCCTCGCCGCCATCTCTGCGTTAGACTCGACGGCCGCCGCAGCTCAGGAGGAAGCCCCATGCCCAGGACCATCGTCATCGTCGGCTACGGCCCGGGCGTCTCCAACGCCGTCGCCGAGCGCTTTGGCGCCGAAGGCTTTTCCTGCGCTCTCGTCGCCCGCACGGCCGCGAAGCTGGAAGTCGGCGTCGCGGCCCTCGAGGCCAAGGGCGTCACCGCCGCCGCCTTCGCCGCCGACGCCGCCCATCCGGCGGCGATCGTAACTGCGCTCCGGGACGCTCGGGCGCGGCTTGGCCCCATCGGTGCGATTCATTGGAACGCCTATCCTGGCGGCGAGGCCGGCGATCTCATGGCGGTCGAGCCCGCCGCCATCGGCAAGGTCTTCGATGTCGCCGTCACTGGCCTTGTGGCCGCCGTGCAGGAGGCCCTCTCCGATCTCAAGGCGGACGGCCGCGGCGCCGTCCTTGTCACCAACGGCGCCTTCGGCGAGCTCGGCCCGGCCATGGACGGCCTTGCCGTGCGCCTGAACGCCATGGGCCTGGCTGTCGCCAACGCCGCCAAGACGAAGCTCGCAGGCCTGCTTTCGGAGCGCCTGAGGGGCGACGGCGTCTTCGTCGGCGAGGTCATGATCGCCGGCGCCGTGAAGGGGACGGGCTTCGACCGGGGCGGCCCGGCCATCGACCCGGCGGTGATCGCGCAAAAGTTCTGGGACCTCTACCAAGCGCGAGCTGAGATCCGGGCGAGGGTGAGCTGAGCCCGATGGCGCAGCCCGCCGCGACCCTCGTCGGACACTGCCTGTGCGGCGCCGTCGCCTTCGAGCTCACCCTCCCGCTTGGCCCCACGACCCACTGCCACTGCCGCTCCTGCCGTCTTTCGCGCGGGACTGCCTTCGTGACCTGGACGTCGGTTCCTCCGGAGCGTTTCCGGGTGAGCCGGGGCGCCGAAGAGATCACCTGGCATCGCACCTCGCCCCCCGTCCGCTGGGGCTTCTGCCGCAACTGCGGCTCGCACATGCTCTACGTAGCCGACCTTCCCGGTCAGCCCGACGGCCCCACCGTCGGTGACGTCTACGTCTCGGTCGGAAGCCTCGACGGGGCAGCCGACCTTCGACCCACCGCCCACGTCAGCTTCGAGGAGCACGCGCCCTGGATCGAAGGCGCCGAGCGCCTGCCTCGCTACCGCGGCAAGACCGAAGAACGCATGGGTTGAGGCCGAAAACGCGCCGGTGAGTTGCGCTGCCTCAAGGCGCGTCGGCCGGCGCCGGGCAAGGCTCCTTCGGGCGAAGCTGAAGGAGGCGCGCGATGGACGAAGCCATGAGAAGGAAGATCGTGTCGCTGCTCGACGCTCATCGGAAGATGACCATCGCGACGATACGAGCCGACGGCTGGCCGCAGGCGACGACGGTCGGCTACGCCAATGAAGGCCTCACCATCTGGTTCCTGTGCGGCAAGGCCAGCCAGAAGGCGGCCAATCTCGCCCGCGACAGCCGCGTCTCGATCACCATCGACGACGACGTCGATCAGGTGATGAACATCGCCGGCCTGTCGATGGCCGCCCGTGCACGCCGCGTCGTCGACAGCGGCGAGACCGAAAAGGCGCTACGCCTGTTGCCGGAGCGCTATCCGCCGCAGGAGGACGTCACGTTGGCGCTACCTACGCCGGCGGATGTCGCGATCTTTCGGGTAACACCCACCGTTATCTCGGTCCTCGACTATGCCAAGGGCTTCGCGCACACCGATCTGGTCAGATGCCAGCCCCAGGAGGCCGTGGCGGCCTGAGTTTGACGCGCTTTGACCAGCGGCCGCGCACCGTAGATCACCGTATTTAACGGTGAACAGAGCCGCCGGGCGGGCAGGGACATGATACTTATCCCTGACCCGGAATGCTGTTCGACCGCGCGTGAGGAGCGATGAGTATCATGTCCCCGTCGCGCCACGGCCCGGCGCGGAGTGGCGCAAGCTGGCGCGGAATGGCGCGTGAGTGGCGCGCTTGGGCCACGTCTTGGCGCGCGCCGGCGCGCTATTGGCGCGGCCAAGGCCGGGCCGGGCGGTTCCCGTTGTTGCGCTCCGAAGATTGCAATCCGCACCATCCGGGACGTCTTTTCCCAATGCAATGCGTCGATTAGGTGCGGGGTCGGCGTGGTTCCTGGCGAGGCGCAAACGGGAACTTTCAAGGTCCGAAAAGGAACTTTCGCGCCCCCATCGGGAACTCTCGGGGTCTCAAAGAGGTCCGAAAAGGAACCAACGGAACCGCGGCCGGGTCGGCGAGTTGGGCCGGCGAGCGCGCCAGAACCTCTCTCCCCCCTCTGGGGCGAAGCCGGGAGGGGGCGAGGCCGCGCACCGCCCGGGCGAACCCCTCCCCTCCACCGCCCCGCGAAGCGGGCCCCTCCACCCCTTCGGGGTCCCCCTCCCCCAGCCCCCTTCCCGGCCTTCGGCCGGACTTCCCCCAGAGGGGGAAGAGAAGGCGGAGGAGAGGGCCACGGTGCTGGCTTAGCTATTCACGATGTCAAAGACCCAGACGCCAAGCAGTTCGGCGCCCCCACGACCGTAGTCGCAGATGACGCGATCTATTGCAGTGCGCAATAGTTGTCAAGAGCCGGGCATCGGCCGGACCGTGCGCCTCTCAGGCGGCGGCGGTCTGAACGCCATTGCGGATCAGCCGCGACGTCCAGGCCGAGCAACGGCAGGTGGTCGTCTTGCCGGCGCCCAACGTATTGCTGGTCGCGCAGCTGTGGTTCCGGATCCCGTTCCAGTCGTCAGCGGTGGCAGCAAGCGCTTGGTCGCCAGTGAACCGAAGGCGCCGCCGCTGGCATCAGGCTGGGTAGCCGACCGTTTGGGCGAAGGTGACGAACTGCTGCGTCGGCAGCCTCAGCGCCCGCTCGAGCCTGGCGTAGTCCACCGCGCCCCCGGAACACGGACCCCAGCCCCTCCGAGGCGCAGAACCGATAGACGTTCTGGCCGATGAACCCGGTGTCGACCGAGGCGTAGAGCTTGCGATCGGCCGGACTGGAATCGGGCATCCGTTCGCCGTGAGCGACGCAGACCAGCTCGACCGGGGCCTTGGCGACGAAGTCCTGCAACCCGGTGACCGCGCGCAGGGTCGCCCGGCATGTACGGGCTGAGCGCGTGCCCCTCGGGATCGTAGACGAATACGCCCTCGGCCAGGGCGAGGAAGATGTCGATCACCATGATGTGGCGCCAGGGTGCGATCGCCGCTCGCGCGGTTGATACCGAAAGCCGCCCAGAGCAGGTCCGAAAGCGTCTGCTCGGAGAGCGGGCGCTCCTAATAAGCCCGCGTCGAACGGCGCAGCTTCAAGGCGCTCAGGAGCGGCATGCCGCCCTGCTGACTTGGCGCCGGCAGCATGCGCGCCGCACGCGAGGAAACAGCCGCCGGAGCCGGAGCGGCAGCCCCCACCGCGGCGCCCACAAGCGTGGTGCTCATCTCTCGACGGGTCATGACGACGCTCTTCTGCTGTCGGGACGTGGGAAAGAGCCTAGCCCCGCCCGAGGCGGTCCGACTTGAGCCGGATCAAGCGCCGTCCTGGAGGCCCCGGGGCCTGTCGGGGCTCAGAGCGTATTGATGTCCGACATCGACCAGGCCTGAGCCGGCGGGTTCTGGCCGATGATGAGCGAGGTCGGGCTTTCGAAACTGTACGGCGGCACCGGCAGGTTGAGCGGCGCCGGAACCGACTTGAAGACCCGCCCGGCCAGGTCATAGCGCGATCCGTGGCACGGGCAGAGCCACCCTCCTGGCCAGGTGGGACCCAGCGCGCCCGCTCCGGGTTCGAAATTCGGCGTGCACCCGAGATGGGTGCAGACCCCGATCAGCACCAGGTACTCCGGCTTGATCGAGCGCGACCAGTTTTGGGCGTAGGCGGGCTGCTGCTTGCTCGTCGAGTGGGGGTCGCGCAGCATCTTGAGGTCGCTCGGCTGGCGGATCCGCGCCAGCATGGCGGGTGTCCGGCGGACCACGAAGATGGGATTCTTGCGCCAGAAGACAGTGATCTGGGCGCCCGGCTCGATCTTGGAGATGTCCACCTTCAGCGGCAGGCCGCCGGCGATCGTGTCCGCCGCCGGCTCCAGCTGGTCGATGAGCGGCCAGACGGCGGCCACGGCGCCGCCTGCCGCCATGGCGCCGGTGGCGATGTAGATGAAGTCGCGCCGGCTGGGCGGCTCCTCAGCCGACGGCGATTGCGCCTCAAGGGCTGACGATGACATCGGCCGATCGATCTGCGCTGCTCCAGCTTCCGCCCTCGGGGAACGCGCGAAGGCCCCGCTCGGATGCTTCATGAATATCACGTAAGGATACAATTTCGGAACTTGCGGCCCGGTGATCCGCTTTCCCAGGCGGGCAGGGGGCGGTGAGGTCATCGATGCAACACATGTTTCTCTACGCGTCCCTTCTGGGGGCGCTCGGCTTGGCGTCGCCCGCGCTCGCCCAGTCGTCCTCCGATCACCAGATCGGTACGGTCTCCTGTCACGTGAAGAGCAGCTATGGCAGCTACGCTAGGGCCGCCACCTGCTTCTACTCTGGCGACAACGGCGCCGGATATTTCGAGGGGCGCGTCTCCGAGGTAGGCTTTCGAGCGGGCTACCACCGCTCCAGCGATATCGCCTGGTCCGTCTACGCGCCCAATGCCAAGGTTGGGCCAAGCGACCTTTCCGGCCATTACGGTGTCAACGCGACCGCTGCATCCGGGGCGACCAACGCGCTCGCCGGTGGATGGGGCAACGAGATCGTCCTGCGGCCGGTGGGCGCGCAGACCGCCAACGGCCTCGATCTGGCCCGCGATGTCGCACAACTGACGCTCGGAAGGGATCGCGGCGCCTTCTCGCCGGCTTGAATCCCGACCGGGAGCGCCTGCGCGTCCGGCGCTTCCGCACCTGTTGATCTCCACGCCCTGGCCGTCTCGCCGGGCTTGCGCCCCGGGTCGCCGACTTCCGGGAACCGGTTAGCCGCGCCCGAGAAGCCCGGACACGGCGGCGCTCGGCCGGCCCGAGCTTGACACAGGACGGTTCGCAAGACTCCGGCCCCGACGTCCGGCGGCGGGCGGCGCTCGCTTCACCCCTAAACATCCTGATGTGATATAGGCCCGGCGCCGCTCGACGGCGCCGAGCGCGCGACCTCGCCGCGAGGGCGCGGTAAGTTCTGGCTCCATCGTCGCGCCGAATCGGAATTAACAGAAGGGCGTCCCACCCGGCCATCTGCCTTGCCCGCCGCCGCTGTCCCTCCGCCGTTCCCGGCTCCGCAACCGCCAGAGCCGCCGCGCCTGGCCCTGCTCCAGCTCTCTCTGCTGGCTCTGGGCCTCGGGACCTTCACCGGTCTCGGCGCGGTGGTGTTCCGCGATCTCATCGGCCTCGTCCACAATCTGCTCTTCGAGGGCCGTCTCGACTTCCACTACGACGCCAACCACTTCACCGCCGGCGCTCCGTGGGGGGCGCTCGTCATCCTCGTCCCGGTGCTCGGCGCAGTCGGGGTTACCTTCTTGGTCGCGAACTTCGCGCCCGAGGCCAAGGGTCACGGCGTGCCGGAGGTAATGGACGCCATCTACTACCGCGCCGGCGTCATCCGACCGGCCGTGGCGGTGATCAAATCCCTGGCCTCCGCCCTCGCCATCGGCAGCGGTTCCTCCGTCGGGCGCGAGGGGCCGATCATCCAGATCGGCTCGGCTCTCGGCTCGACCCTCGGCCAGGGCGTGCGCATGCCCGCCGGCCAGCGGATTGCGCTGGTCGCCGCCGGGGCCGGCGCCGGCATCGCCGCCACCTTCAACACCCCCATCGGCGGGGTGATGTTCGCCATCGAACTGATGATGCCGGAGGTGAGCGTCGAGACCTTCCTGCCTGTGGCGGTGGCCACCGGCGCAGCCACTTTCGTCGGCCGCTGGTTTCTCGGCGACGCGCCTGCGTTCTCCGTGCCGCCGCTCGAGGCGATGTCGATGAACGCGGCCGGACTTGTCGAGCTCGCCCTCTACGGCGTGTTGGGCGCCGCGGCCGGCATTGTCTCCGCCGGGTTTGTGCGCGGCCTGCACCTGGCCGAGGACCTCTTCGACGAGGTGCCCGGCCGGTACTTCCGCCACATGCTCGGGATGCTTCTGGTGGGCGTGCTGATGTACGCCCTCTTCATCGGCTTTGGTCAGTATTTCGTCGATGGCGTCGGCTACGCCACCGTTCAGGCGGTCCTTTCCGGCAAGCTGACCCTCTTTTGGCTGCTCGGTCTGCTGTGCGCGGCGAAGGCGCTCGCCACCTCTCTCAGCCTCGGTTCGGGGTCTTCCGGGGGCATTTTCTCCCCTTCGCTTTTCATCGGCGCTACTCTGGGCGGCGGTTTCGCCTCACTCCTGAACGCGGTTGGCTTTCCCATACCGCTTTCGGTCCCTGCCTTCGCCATGGTCGGCATGGGTGCGGCAGTCGGCGGTGGGACCGGGGCGGTGATGACTGCGGTCGCGATGATTTTCGAGATGACGCTCGATTATTCGATCGTCATGCCGATGATCGTGGCCGTGGCGCTCAGCATCGGGGTGCGTCGCGCTCTCGCGCCCGAGACGATCTACACCCAGAAGCTCGTGCGCCGCGGCCAGCCGATCCCCAAGGCGCGCCATGCCAACATGTTCCTCGTCCGCCCGGCGCGAGAGGTGATGGATGCCGACATTCAGGTCCTGCCGGCGCAGGCAAGCTTCGACGACTACGTCCGCCAGCCCGAGCACGCCGGCCGTCTCCGGCACGTGGTCGTCACCGACAAGGGGCGCCTGTTCGGCGTCCTGCGGGTGAACACCGGCCTTCGCCGCGGGTTGGAGACCGCAAAGACGGGGATGACCCTCGGAGAGGCCGCCGCGCGCAACTTCACCGTCGCCTCGGAGGACGACATCGCCTTCGACATCATCCGCCGCATGTGGCGGCGCAACGCCATGATGGCGGTGGTCGTCAAGGGCCGCCCCGGCGTCCCGCGCGCCACCGATGTGGTCGGCGTCATTACCAAGGAGCACGTCGCCGACTCGGTCGCCGACAGCATCAAGGTGTTCCCCCGTTGAGCGCGCGCCGGATCATCGGCTCGAGAACCGAGGTGGAGAGTCGGATCCCAACCGTTTGAGCTGGTTGAGGGAGCGGCGGAGAAGCGGCTCGTGCCGAAGTATCTCGTCCAGGTGCTTGCCGGCGAGATCCTCGATCAACGCCTCGCCAGCGTCCGTGAGGTCCAGCAGCGCCAGCCGTCGGTCGCGCTCGCTCCTGCGCCGCGCCGCCAATCCCGCCTTGGCGAGCCGGTTCATCATCTGCACCGCGGCGTGGTGGGTCAGCATCAGCTGCTCGGCCAGATCGGAAATCGTCATCGCCCCGCCCTCGCGGACCTTGATCGCCAGCAGGGCCTGGTACTGCTGCTGGGTGACACCGGCTTCGCGACTGAGGCGCTCGCTGGCGGCGACGAACCGGCGCATGGCGTAGCGGAACCCTGATAATCCGCGAAACCGGCCGGGATCGAACGCCATGGCGTCACCTTACCGCAATTGCGCGCCAAAGGTTCGATCGTCACGCGTTTGCATCTTTTCTTTGAGCCCATGTGCCACGAGCAGCCAAGTTGACCGGGAAGCTGGTCGCGAAACCGCAGAGCATGGCCAGTTGCATGGCGAACCAGATCTCCGGAGCATCGGCCGCGGCCAAAGCTCCGTAGAGTCGATGGAACCAAGGGAATTGCGCGATCGCCATGAAGCCGTACATCCCGACCTGCCAGGCGGTGATCGAAGCGGCGTCCGCTCTGAGCGCGGCCGCCACGCCAGCGGCGATTGAGAGGCGGCGCATCGGTTGAATAGTGAAGTACTGGAAGGCGACGCCAAGCGCGAAGGCGACGATATAGTCGATCACCCCACACCGCAAAGCCTTCTCCGGAAACAAGCTTCCCCAGCCGCAGGCCACCGCCACACCGGCGCGGCGAAGGCCAGCCACTCCGTTATGATGTCACCAAGCGCGCAGCCGGCGCCGCAGGGGCTGGCGCCCTTGGCTACTGCGATGATCTCGGTGGTGCCTGAGCCCCTTGGCCGATTGTGGCCCCATCGCCAGTAGAACCACGGCCAGACGAAGCCTCCAAAGAGCGCCGTGAGCGGCCAGACGAGGTCCATGATCCACGTCGGCTGCGGCCGATTCGTCTCATCGATGGCGATCGCCGCAGCGCACGCGACTCCGACCACCAGCGACGCGGTCGATAGGACTTCGAGCCATTCGGGGAATGTCGCCGCCAAACCTGCCTGCTTGCCGATCAGCTGGGTTTGACCCTCATCGAGATCTGGCCGTTCGGCTCGAGTGCGATGCGTTTCCCCTGATCGACGCGCTCAACCCCGTGCGCGCGCAGCGCCTCGCGCACGTCGGCATCGCTCACGCCCCAGCGCAGCATTGCTTCGAGGTTGAGCTCGCGTCGTCCGCCAGCACCACGCTGCGGCCCTCGACCAGCCGGGCGAGCTCCGGGCTCTTGGCGCAGAGCAGCGCCAGCGCGCGATGCACGAGAAGCATCACCGTCGTCGCCGCGATGGTGGGCCAGAAGGCGATCGGCCCGGTAATGGCGCGGCTCAAGGTCGATCCCATGCTGATGGCAATGACCACGTCGAGAGCCGACCATCTCGCGAATATCCACCGCCCGAACGGCCCGCTCGGTCAGTACCGATGGGTGTAGCTGATGCTGCCGCTGGTCGCGCCGAAGGTGCTGATCTGCGACAGCAGGCTGAGCGCGGGCGTCAGCGCCACCTGGATCTGCGTGGCGGTGTAGCCGCGCGCATCGGTGAGTACTTCGACATAGATGTTGCTGGCGATATAGCGGCCGGCCCCGATCGCGTAGCCCTGCCCGGTCTTCGCGTTGGGCGCCTGAATCCTCAGGTTCACGACGCCGGCGGCGCGGCTCAGCTTGCCGAGCACGTCGAGGCCGGCGCCCCCGCCGCGCAGGGCGTTCAGCGAGGCGGCGAGCTGCACCGCCTGGAGGGGCGAGAGCTGGGCGCTCGAGCCTCCGAACAGGAGCTGGGAGAGCACCTGGTCCTGCGGCACCGGCGGCGTCGAGCTGAACGTGATCTCGGGGTGGGATGCGGTCCCCGCCGCGTTCACGCTGGTGGTGACGCCGCTCATCGTGGTCGAGGCGCTGATGTCGAGGGTCGGATCGGAAGGGGCCGCGCCGGTGAAGGTGATCGAGCTGCTCTGGAGGGTGAGACGGTGGCCGGCGAACGAGAAGGTTCCGCGTACGCTGCGCGCGGAGCCGACCACCCTGGGCTCGCCGGTGCTGCCCAGTACGCGCAGGTCCGCCCGCCACTCCGACTCCAGCCCAAGGCCGTTCACCAGGATCTGCCCCGGCGCATGGACGCGCACGTCGAGCCGCCACCGGCTCGGAGCGCCAGGCGCGGCTCGGGCCGAGGCGATTTGCACGCGCTGCCCCTTCCAGTGCACGCCCCGCAGCTCGGCGGCTTCCGCGGCCGCGGCGCGGCGCGCGATCTGGTAGCTGGCGTTGTCGACGGTGAGGTCGCCCGAAACCAGGCCGCCGGACGGGCGGGCGTTGGTGATGGTGAGCGAGCCGGTGAAGCGCGCTCCGACCTGGTCGCTGTGGGCGATCTGGGCGCGTTCGAGCTTCACCACCAGGCGCAGCGGCCAACCGTTCGCCGCGGAGAGCTCGGCATAGCCGCTCGCCGAGACGCGGCCGCCGCCGGCCGTGCCGCCGGTGAGCTTGACCAGCTCGAGACGTGCGCCCTGCAGGACGGCATCGACGTTGATGCCGGTGATGTGGGTGGCGTACCTGCCGTTCTGGTAATCCAGGCCCTGGCCGTGGACGACGCCGCGCAGCTGCGGGTTCTGCAGCGGCCCCGACGCGTCGATGCCGATCGCAACCGGCCCCGTCAGCTGTTGGCCCCGGGGGCCGGCCAGCCCTACGAGGGCTTCCGCCGGCCCATTGTAGCGGATCCCACCGTTCACCTGCGCCGCCCGAAGCCGAGCAGCCAACGAGCCGTTGGCAGGCCAATCCAGATGCGCCTGCAGGCGGCCGATGACAGCGTCGCCCCGGCGAAAATCGGCGCTGGCCTCGGCGCCGGCGCCGGCGAGGCTCGCGAGAATGTTGACGGTGACCGGGCGTGCCACGGTGGTCTCGCGGGTCTGGGTCAGGCCATTGATCTGCAGGGCCGCGCGTCCGGCGGCCGCTCGGCCCCTCGGCGCCTGAAACTCGACTTTTCCTGACACGCGGCCGCTGATCGCCAGCTCGGGCCGCAGAGCGCGCACCAAGCGCAGGTCCACGTTCTGCAGCTGCGCCGCGGCGGTCAGACCACCGTCGAAGCTGCCCGACAGTGTTAGTCGACCGCCGGAGGTCAGCAGCGTAACCGGCGCGAGGCCCCACTCGCCCTGCGCGTGCCTGATCAGCGCCGGCTGCGCCAGCCGCAAGGGGACGCCTGCGAGCTCGCCTTGCCCCATGATCCGGACGCCTTGCCGGCCGAGGTCGGCCGCCGCCGTGAGGCGGAACGGAGGGTCGCCCGCGCCCGATAGGGAAAGGCTCGCCCGTCCCGCGGCGTTCCGATAGGAGAGCCGGCCTTCCAGGGTGGCGAGCGTCAGCGTTGCGCGCTGCACGCCCTCGAGCCGCGCCTCCGCCGTCACCGTCGGCGCGGCCGGATACAGCGTCAGCGTGGCCTGGATCTGGCCGCCGCGGATCGTCACCGGCCGGGCGAGCGGCAGCCTGGCGTTGGTGGCGCGAACCTTCAGCAGGGCGGCCTGGACCGATCCCCGCGCCGACAAGGAGAGCGTTCCGTTCAAGCCGTCGCCGCCCACGGTGAGCAGGCCGGCGAAGGGCCCCTGCGGCGTTCGCCTGATGTCACCGGCCAAGGTCACGCCGGCAAGCTGGGCGCGCCGCACGGCGACCTCGAGCGCGCCGGCGCGGCTGGCGATGACGGCGTCCAACGTGATCGGGCCGTAGGCAGAACGACCCGAACCGCTGAGGCGGTAGCCGGCCGCCCCTCCCGTGAGATCCGCTTGGACGTTGGTCAGCGGCAGCGGCAGCTTCAGGCTGGGTGCGCTGAGGTGCGCGCGCAGGGTCCGCATCGTCCCGCCCAAGGTGAGCTGGACCGCGCCATACTTGGGCAGGACCGCCGTCGCCGCCGCCGCGAGCTGGCCATTTGCGGCATACGAGGCCCGCCCGCGAGTGACCCTGAGTTGGGGTGCGGTGAGCTGGAGATGCGACACCTGTAGCGGCGTCGTAGCCGACGTGGCGAAATCGAGGCCGAACGAGGCGGCGCCGCCGAGCGCCGCGCTCAGACCGAGCCGGCGCACCGCGGTCGCATCGGCCGCGCCGGTCACCCTGCCGGTGAAGGCGTGGGCTCGCTGCGAGCCGTGCAGGTTCACGAGCGCCTGCAGGTGGTCGGACCGAAGCTGCAGCCCCCCGGTCACGGCGCCCTTTGGCCCGATGGCCGCCGTTCCGTTCAATGTGAGGTTGAGGAGCGGTCCGGCGGCCTTGCTGAGCCCCGAGAGCCGTGCGGCGGAGACCGCGATCGGGATGCGCGCCGCCCCGTTCGCCAGGCGCGCGGATCGGCCGTGCGCCCGTACATTGTCGGCCACGACAGCGCCGTAGCCCAGCGTCTCGGCGGAAAGATCGTAGTCCACCAGCGGCCGCGCGAACGGCCCCTCGGCCGCAAGCGACAGGCGCACGCCCCGGCCGCGCAACTTCGGCGACAGGGCCGACAGGAGGCGCAGGCTCGCCTCGACCCGGACGTTCTCGAGCACTCGCCGTTTGAGGTCCACGGCGTCGGCGACACGGACGGCCAGTTCGTCTGAGGAGACCCAGCCGTCGACGCGGACGCGCGAGCCTCGCACGGCCACCGCGACATCGAAGCGCAGCGCCGGTCTGGCGAGCCGCGCCAGCGACTTGAAGACGAGCCCAGGTTGCGCGGTCCCTGTTGCGGTGAAGCGGCCGTTGCGGGCGCGTAGCGCGACATCCAGAGCGGACCGCCCGCCGATCTGGCCTTCTGCGCGCCCTCGCCAGTCGCGCCAGGCGCCCCGCCCTCGCACCGTCAGCCCGACCGGGGCATCGATTTTCAGCAGCCGGTCGATGACCCCGCCCGTCGGTCCGGAGACGTACGCCGCCAGCTGCAACCGGTTGGCCTTCGGCTCGGCATCCAGGGTGATCGTGGCGATGTCGTGTCGCGGGCCGGCGGCCAGCGTCTGCGTCTGGGCTTTGACGCGGACGAGCCCACGGCGCACGTCGGCCGAGGCCTGCACCGAGACGTCCCGGCGCGTCCCGGTCAACGCGGGGCCCAGCTCGAGATCTGATATGGCCAGCCGCCGGACTCGGTAGCCCAGCCTGAACGGTCCTGCCTTGCCCCCCTTCAACTCCGGCAGGCGGATCAGGAGGACCAGAGGCGACGCCAGGTTGTTGATCAGCACTTGGCGATGAAGCAGCGCGGCTGGCGACCAATCCAGCGCCACGGCGGGCGAAGTGGCGACCACGCCACGGGCGTCGCTCAGGGTCACCTGGCGCAGCACCATCCGTCCGTAGATCGAGCCCTCGATCCGCCCGACGCTGAGAGCTAGACCATCGAACCGAAGGCCTTCGAGCCGCGCCGCCAGGAAGCGATGGCCGGCCCCGGTGTCGACGAACAGCGCCGCTCCTGCAAGCAGCGCCGCCAATGCGGCCAGGACCCCGGCGGCCCAGCCGGCCACGCGCAGGGCCCCGGCGCCCGGCCGGCGCGGGGGGCCACCTTGCGGCCCCGCCGAAGGACCGGCCCCGGTCGCCATCAGAAGGCCTGTCCGATCGAGACATAGACGCCGATCACCCCTTCGCCGGGACGACGGGCGATCGGCGTGGCGATGTCGAGCCGGACCGGGCCGAAGCTGGTGTAATAGCGAGCGCCGAGGCCGACGCCGTAGCGAAGGTGCGAGAAGCGAGGCCTCGAGCCCTCGTAGAGCTGGCCGCCGTCAACGAAACCGACGACGCCGAAATTGCCGAACCGGTAGCGCGCCTCGACGGAGACGTTGGTCGAGGAGCCGCCGCCCAGCGGACTGCCGTCGGGCGCCTTGGGGCCGACCTCCTGGTAGCTGTAACCGCGGATGCTGTCGCCGCCGCCCTCGTATAGCCGGCGGCTGGGGGCCAGCTGCTGCGGATCGATGCCGAGGAGGGCGCCGAAACGAAGGCGGCCGGCCAGCACCAGAGCCGCGGCCACAGGGACATAGACGCGCCCCTCGAGGGTCGCCTCGGCGAACGGATGGACGCCCGGGCCCAACTCCGCCTCGGGCGCCAGGGTGGCCAAGATCGTGTAGCCACGCGTCGGGTCGAGCAGGCTGTTGGAGTGGTCGTAGCCGCCGCCAAGTCGCAATCCGACGATCTTGTAGGCGCCCCAGGCCTTGCGGCCGAGCGCCAGGCTGTAGGCCTGCTCGCTCGAGACCTCGGTCTCGGCCGCCGCCGAATACGTCCAGCGTTTCTGCCACAAGGGAGTGCTTTCGCGCGCGACGCTGACCTGGAGCACCCCCGAGTAGGCGGCGTAGGCGGCGGTCACGTTTCGGCCGGCCTGGATCTTTGCGTCGAGCGTGCGGTCGCGCCGTCCAGCGTTGGATCGCCGGAACTCAAGGCCGAGCAGTTGCTGCTGGGTCCCCGCGATTCCTCGCACGGTGAGCGCGCCTTCCGGCGGCACGAGGTTGAGATCAGTCCATTGGGCCACGAGTTTCGCCCCCAGGCCGGTCTCGTAGCCGATGCTGGCGCTCAGCACGCGGGGCTTGGCTGCGCCACCCGTCACGCGAAGGTCGGCGACCTCGGTCCCGTCGCCAAAACGCCGCCCGGTCCGCACCGGCTCGACCCCGACGGCCGAGAACAGCTGGGTCGCCACCAGGGCGCGTCGGAAATCGTCGACCTTGCGGCTGTCGTAGAGCTGTCCGGGGCGGAACCGGGCGATGACCCGAAGGTGTCCTCGATCAAAGACCGATTCGTGCGGCTGGATGCGGCCGAACCGCGATCTCGGCCCCGGCGAGACCGGCAGGGCGTAGTCGCCGGTGGCGTCGGCCGCGTCGAGGGCGATGTCGCGCTCGCCCACCTCGACGAACGGGTAGCCGTGCTCCGGGAGCGCGAGCGAAACGTTCGCTTCCGCGGCGCGGACTGCATCGGCGATGATCGGATCGCCAGCGGCCAGGTCCAGCGCTTGCCGTGCGAGGCCCGGCGGCGCCGTTGGCGGCCCGGTCACCGCCACGCTGGCGAAGCGGAACTGGCGGCCCGGCTTGGCCGCCACCAGGACGGCGAAACGGGCCGGCCCTTGCGCCGCCCGCGTGCTGACGCTGACCTGGGCCTCGTAATAGCCCAGAGTGTGGAGCAGCCTCCGGGCCAGCTCCTGGTCGTCTTCGGCCCGGACCCGAATCTGCAGCTCGGACGCGGCCTTGCCGTGGCCCGCCGCCAGCGCCGAGAGGTTGCGGAACGCGGCCTCCAGGCCGACGCCGCCCAGCCCGCGCACCGTCAACTGGTAGGTCACGCTTCGCGGCGCCGGCGCCGATTTCGCCTGCGGCGTCGGTCTGACATTGAACCGACCGAGCGGAGTCAATGGTTGCGTCAGGTCGGGATCGGCCGCCGGCGGCGGCGCGCTCGCCGCGCCGCCCCGTTGCGGCTGGCTGAAGACGGGCGTCGCCAGGCAGAACCACAGTGCGGCCGCGCCGAGCCGCCGGAGAATCTGAGCCATGGTACAAACCGCACCCGCTGCCGGCCAGTCGGGCGGCGCGCCACGCGTCGACCAGCTGCCGCCCCCCTCGATAACCCTGCCGCGACGCTTCGGTTCTGTTCTCGCCCTCGAGTGCGAGCGGAGCGGCAGGTCGCTGCCGTCACCGGCGTCATCGCCGCCCCTGATCGCCGCCCCTTCACCTCATGCTGCGCCCGAGCCGCCTAGTGGACGCTCAGCTTCGTCGGGTCCGCCGACGGATCGGAAACGACCACCGTTGCGAACGGCGTTCGCTATTCTCTGCAGACGCGCCAAGAGCGGCTTCAATCCGGCGCCGCATAAGTCGTGTCAGGCCAAGCTTCGACCTGTGGCAGGCAACATGTCGACAGGCGCTACGGTTCCGGGTTCGCATCGCGGCATGAGTCAAATGGGAGCCCGAACGCCGCAGGCTGGGCTCCAATCTCACGGTATTTTGTCCTTCGCCGCCGCTGCGAAAGCGCCGTCGACTTCTTACATAACCCGTTATGGGAAATCTCAGATCGGCATCAGCCCCTGGCCTGGCGGCGTTGCTGACCGGGATTGTGGCCGTGGCGGCTGCCGGTGCGGCGGCCGCTGCGACTGCTGCGCCCGCCGGGGCGGCGACGTCCTCCTCGCCGACCAGGGTGACGCCCAAGGCCTTGGCTGCGGCGCCCGTGACGCCCGCTGCGCCGGTGACGCCCGTGGCGCGGGCCGCGCTCACCACTCTCCAGGATATCTGCGTTCCGGCGCTGTTGGGCCAAACCAAGGCGGCGGCGGCGGCCCGCAAGGCCGGCTTTCGCCTCGACAACGGGACTTGGCGACTGGGCCTGGGCGATGGCCGCAAGGCCGAGTTGCAGCCGCCGGATGCGGCCAACCCCGGCGTCTGCGGCGCCACCCTCACCTACAGGGCCGGCGGCGGCGACGCCATTCGCGCCGTCGTTGAGAACTGGGCCAGCCGGCAGACGCCTCCGCTCGAGGAGCTGAAGGTCGATCAACCCAACGCCGGGCCGCTCTACAAGCGCCTTGTTTCGACTTGGTCGGCCCAGACGCCGCACGGCGCGGAAGGCCTCGCCCTGGTCGAGGAAAGGACGCTGCAGGGAAAGCCGGTGGAAGGCGATCTGGGCCGGTCGCGCCTTCTCCTCAGCCTGACGCCATCGTGACCGGCGCCGCGCCTCCTCCTCCAGATTCCTGGCGGCCCCTGTCGGGGGCCGCGCCGACCGATCGTTGAAGGCAGCTTTGAGATGGCTATGCCGCACATCCGCTATGAGGTCATGATGTTGCTGGCCAACACGAACACCCAACTCGCCGACGCCGAGCGGAAGCTCGCCCGGGGCGTGGGGACCGAGCGCGTGGCTGCCGCCGGGCAGGTCGCTGTTCTGAAGCGTCAACGGGAGTTGCTTCGGCGCCGTCTCGACGAGATCGACATCGATCCGGCCGCCTCGGAGACCATCTTCCAGTGGCTCAAGGAAGAGATGTTCAATCTGCGTCTGCACATACAGGGCGGCGCCGCCCATCGCTAGGGGCGCCGCTCCGACGTCCTCCCATGGTGATCGGGTCCTGGCCACGGCCAAAGCGAGTCTGGGCGCCCAAGGCAATTTAGGTATATCACGCCACGATAGTGAACGGCCTCGGCGGGTTGGCTCGACAGATCTGAGCCCGGCTCGTCCGGCCGGATGTCCGGCCGCCGCCACAGTTTGTGTCGGCGCCCGACGTAAGTACCGACCACGCTCGAGAGAGAAGCTATCGAATGGCCGCTCAGCCGGCTCCGCACCCGAGCTTGCTCGCTCGCCTCACGCCCTCCTCGCCGTTGCCGCTGTGGCAGGGGCAGGCCATCGCCGTGGCGGCGGTAGCGGCGGCCGCGATGCTCCGGTGGTCGCTTCAGCCGGTATTGGGCGACGACGTCTCCTTCGCGACACTGTTTCCGGCGGTCATCGTCACGACCATGCTCGCTGCCGCGCCCGGCGCGTTCACGGTCGTCGTCGCCGGGGCGATCGCATGCCTGGCGCCATCCGCCGCAGGCGGCGTCACCGCTGCGATGGTCCGCCATGCGACGCCACGGCTGATCGTCTGGGTTCTCATCGGAACCCTGGTGGCGGCGATGGCGCTCGCCCTTCGCTCGACCATCGTCGCACTGCGGCGCCGGCAGGCTGAACTCGTAGAAGCCCATGACCATCTGCAGACGCTCACAAGGGAGCTGGAGCATCGCGGCAGGAACGCCTTGACCGTGGTCCAGGGCCTGTCGTCGATGACGGCGCGCACGGTCGACACCGTCGATGAATACAGGCGTCAGCTCTCGCGCCGTATTCAGGCGCTGTCGAGCGCCTCCTCGCTGCTTCTCGGCCAGCCCTCGGCGTCCTGCCCGCTGGCCAGGCTTGTTCACGAAGTGCTGGATGGGTTCGGCGCTCAGATCAGCATCGAGGGGCCTGACGTGCTGGCGCCGACGCGTTCCGGCGTCGCCTTCGCGCTGGCGCTTCACGAGCTCGCGACGAACGCCGTGAAGTACGGCGCCCTTTCGCGTCCCGAAGGGATTGTCACTGTGAGCTGGACCGTGGATGGCGCGAGAGTTCTCCACTTCAAATGGCGCGAGGCCGGGGGTCCGCCGATAGCCGGCGACAAGTCCGAGGGGGTCGGATCCGGAATCATCCGCCAGGCTTTCAGCGGCTTGGCTGGCGCCCGCCCGGAGCTAACGATGGCGCCACAGGGGGTGTGCTTCGTCGTGCACCTGCCGCTTGCTCACGGCCGCAACTCTGGACAGCGATCCTCCAATGGATCCTCGCCTCGGCTCCCTGACCCAGAAGCAATCGTCGGCGGAACGGCCGCGCATCGAGTGGAGCAAGCGTAGAAGAGGTCGTCCGCTCGTGGCGGCGTCTGGCGCTGACAGCTTACGGCCGGCCGCGCTCGCCCAGACGTCATCACCCGGCCGCCAATGACTCCTTCGACACGGCGGCCGCCCGCACGGCCGTGCGGACGTCGCCTTAGAGCGTTTCACGAACAGGCCGCAAAAGGGCCAATCTCGGTGGTCCGACTGGTCGCCCTCTTGTCGCTGTCTTCGGGCGCCTTGGTGAGGACAGGCGCCTTGCGTCTTGGCGCGCCGGCGGTTCGCTCCTATAAGCCGCGCCTTCTAAAGCGCCTGCACCGCAAGCGCCCCTTGATCGCCACGACCCCCGCCCACCGTGTGCGGGACGAGGGCGGTGCGAGGACCCCCGTCCGCGCGTCGCGCGCACGGGGGCGCTTGGCGTTGTCTTATTGGGAGTGACCCTAAGAAGGGCATGTTCGAAGCTCTTTCCGAGCGTCTGACCGGCGTCTTCGACCGCCTCGGCGGCCGCGGCGTGCTGTCGGAAAAGGATGTCGAGGCGGCGCTGCGCGAGGTGCGCCTGGCCTTGCTCGAGGCCGACGTCGCCCTTCCGGTCGTCCGCAGCTTCCTCGACAAGGCCCGCGCCGAGGCGGCCGGCGAGGCGGTGATCCGCTCGGTCAAGCCCGCCGATCAGATCATCAAGATCACCTACGACGGCCTGGTGGACATGCTGGGCGGCGAGGGCGAGGCCGAGCCGCTGCGGCTGGCGCTCAACCCGCCCACGGTGATCCTGGTCGCGGGCCTGCAGGGCTCGGGCAAGACCACCTTGTGCGCCAAGCTCGCCCTGCGGCTCACGCGCCTGAACCGCCTCAAGGTGCTGCTGGCCTCGCTCGACACCCGCCGCCCCGCCGCCATGGAGCAGCTGGCGATCCTCGGGGGCGAGGCGGGCGCCGAGGTCCTGCCCATCGCGCCCGGCCAGGCGAGCGCCGACATCGCCCGCCGCGCCCTCACCGCCGCCCGGCTTTCCGGCTACGACGTCCTCATCCTCGACACCGCCGGCCGCACCACCTTGGACGAAGCGATGATGAGCGAGGCGGCCGAGATCGCCCGCATCGCCACGCCCGCCGAGACCCTGCTGGTGGCCGACAGTCTCACCGGCCAGGACGCGGTCAGGACCGCCGCCGCCTTCCACGAGCGCCTGCCGCTCACCGGCCTGGTGCTCACCCGCGCCGACAGCGACGCCCGCGGCGGGGCGGCGCTTTCCATGCGGGCGACGACCGGCCTGCCGATCAAGTTCCTCTCCACCGGTGAGAGGATCGACGCCCTGGACGTCTTCGACGCGGCGCGGGTCGCCGGCCGGATCCTCGGCCGCGGCGACATCGTCGCCCTGGTGGAAAAGGCCGCCGCCGAGCTCGACCAGGCCAAGGCCGAGGCGATGGCGCGCAAGCTCGCCAAGGGTCGCTTCGACCTCGACGACATGGCCGATCAGCTGTCGCAGATGGAGCGCATGGGCGGCATGGAAGGCCTGATGGGCCTGCTGCCCGGGGTGCAGAAGATCAAGCGCCAGATGACGGACGCCGGCGTCTCCGACGCCATGCTCAAGCGCCAGCGCGCCATCATCGGCTCGATGACCAAGACCGAGCGCAGGAAGCCCGACATCCTCCAGGCCTCGCGCAAGCGCCGCATCGCCGCCGGCGCCGGGGTCGAGGTGTCGGAAGTCAACCGGCTGCTGAAGCAGCATCGCCAGATGCAGGACGCCTTCAAGATGATGGCCCGCGACGGCGGCCGGGGATTCGCGCGGCTGGGCGCCCTGATGGGCGGCGCCGGCGGCCTCGAGAAGCTCGCGGCGCAAGTCCCCGGCATGCGCGGGGCCGCGCCCCCGCCCGGAAGCGCAGCCGGCCCGGCCCTGCCGGGCCTCGGCGGCCCGGCCGCTCCGCCCGGCCTTCCCGGCCTCGGCGGCGGCTTCAATCCCTTCAAGAAACCCTAGAGAAAGAGAAGACCCCTCCCTTGCTGAAGATCCGCCTCGCCCGCGGCGGCGCCAAGAAGCGTCCGCACTATTCCATCGTCATTGCCGACGGCCGCTCGCCCCGCGACGGCCGCTTCATCGAGAAGGTCGGGACCTACGATCCGCGCCTTCCCAAGGACAGCGCCGGCCGCGTCGTGCTCCACAGCGAGCGCATCAGCGGCTGGCTCGCCAGAGGGGCCCAGCCCACCGACCGCGTCGCCCGCTTCCTGGCGCTCGAGGGCCTGGCGAAGTGGACGCCGGGAAGCAATCCCAAGAAGGGCGAGCCGCATGCCAAGGCCAAGGAGCGGGCCGCTCAGCGGGCCGAGCGCGCCCAGCTTGCCGCCTCCCGACCGGCGGAGGAGGCGCCGGTCGCGGCCGAAGCTTCCGAAGAGGTCCAGAGCCAGGAGGCCACGGCGGAGACCGCGGCCGAGGTGACCGCCGAGGAGGCCGCGCCGGCCGAAGCCGAGGCGGAAGCGGCGCCCGTGGAAGCCGCCGCCGAAGAGCCGGCCGCGGAGGCCGCTGCTGAAGAGCCGGCGACCGAGGCCACTGCCGAGGAGCCGACGGCGGAGGCCGCAGCCGAAGAGCCGACTGGCGAAGCCGGGGTGGGCGATGTCGCCGCGCCGGCCGACGAGATCACCGCCGAGGCGGCCCAGGAGGGCGCTGAGGGCGCCCAAGATGAAGCCGGCGAAGCGGATGCGGGGGAGGAGAGCTGAGCAGCTCTTCCAACCGCCTCGTCCTTGTCGGACGGGTGGTCGGCGCCTTCGGCCTCAAGGGCGAGGTGCGCATCACTGCCTTCACCGGCGACCCGCGCGCCTTGCTTATCCTCGGCCCGCTGCTCGACAAGGAAGGCGCGCCCGTTCTCGAGCTCGCCGGCGGGCGTCCTGCCAAGGGAGCGCTGATCGTGCGGGTCGAGCCGCCGCTGACTCGTGAAGCCGCCGAACGCCTGCGCGGCCTCGAGCTCTTCGTTCCTCGCTCGGCGCTGCCGCCCGCCAATGAGGAGGAGTTCTACCTCGTCGACCTCATCGGCCTGGAGGCGCGAACCCCGGACGGCGCACCGCTCGGCTGCATCAAGGCGGTGCAGAACTTCGGGGCCGGCGATCTTCTGGAGATCGCGCCGGCGGACGGCGCGCCGACGTGGTTCGCGCCCTTCACCGACGAGGTGGTTCCAGAGGTCCGCCTCGCGGAGGGCTTCGTGGTGGTCGATCCTCCCCCCGACGCCGGGGAGGATCAGTTCAGCGCAGGTCCGGCGGCGCGGCTTCGGCGGTAAGACGCGCGATTGCTTCGCCGAGCGGCAGGACCTCCTGGGCGTTCGAGCCCAGGCGCCGCAGAGCGAGGTTGCCCTGCTCGGCCTCGCGGTGGCCCACGGCGGCGATCACCGGGACCTTGGCAAGGGAGTGTTCACGCACCTTGTAGCCGATCTTCTCGTTGCGCAGGTCGGTCTCGACCCGCAGGCCGGCGGCGGCCATCGCGGCGGCTGCCTTGGCGGCGTAGCCGTCGGCGTCCGAGGTGATGGTGGCGACCACGATTTGGGACGGCGCCAGCCACAGCGGCAAGGTTCCGGCGTAGTGCTCGAGCAGGATTCCGAGGAACCGCTCCATCGAGCCGAGGATCGCCCGGTGCAGCATGACCGGCCGGTGCTTAGCGCCATCCTCGCCGATGTAGGCCGCCTCCAAGCGTTCGGGCAGGACGTAGTCGAGCTGCAGCGTGCCGCACTGCCAGGTGCGGCCGATGGCGTCCTTCAGATGGAACTCGAGCTTGGGGCCATAGAAAGCGCCCTCGTCGGGCACGCGCTCGACCTCGACACCGGCGGCTCTGGCGGCGCGCTCCAGGGTGTTTTCGGCGATCGTCCACTGCTCGTCGGAGCCGAAGCGCTTCTGCGGCCGCAGCGCCAGCTTGACCGAGTGCAGCTCCACCCCGAGATCGGCGTACACCCGCCGTAGCAGCTCGACGAAGGCCTTCGACTCCGGCTCGATCTGGCCCTCGGTGCAGAAGATATGGCCGTCGTCCTGCGCCATGCCGCGCACGCGGATGATGCCGTGCATCGAGCCGGAGCTCTCGTTGCGGTGCAGGGCGTCGAACTCGGCGTAGCGGATCGGCAGGTCCCGGTACGAGCGCTGGCCGTGGTTGAAGACCTGCACGTGGCCGGGGCAGTTCATCGGCTTGACCGCCAGCACCTCGCCGTCGGCGCCCTCGGCGATGAACATCTCGTCGTGGAACTTCTCCCAGTGGCCCGAGCGCTCCCAGAACTCGCGCGACAGCAGCTGCGGCGTCTTCACCTCGACGTAGCCCGCGGCCGCCTCGCGCCGGCGCACGTAATCGACGAGGGAGCGATAGAGGGTCCAGCCCTTCGGGTGCCAGAAGACCATGCCCCGACCCTCCTCCTGCATATGGAAGAGGTCCATGGCCGCCCCCAGGCGACGGTGGTCGCGTTTTTCCGCCTCGGCGAGGCGGTTGAGATAGGCCTCCAGCTCCGCCTCGCTCGCGAAGGCGGCGCCATAGATGCGCTGCAACTGCGCGTTTCGCTGGTCGCCGCGCCAGTAGGCGCCGGCGAGCTTGGTGAGCTTGAAAGCCTTGCCGACATGGCGCGTCGAGGGGAGGTGCGGGCCTCGGCACAGGTCCTTCCAGCTCCCCTGGCGATACACCGTGATCGGCTCGCCTTGGGGTAGGTCGCGGATGATCTGGGCCTTATAGATCTCGCCGATGCCATCGAAATGGGCGATGGCCTCGTCCCGATCCCAGACCTCGCGCGTCACCGTCTCGTCGCGGGCGACGATCTCGCGCATGCGTTCCTCGATCTTGGGGAGGTCATCGAGGCTGAAGGGCTCGGCGCGAGCGAAGTCGTAATAGAAGCCGTCCTCGACGTTGGGGCCGATGGTCACCTGCGTCCCGGGGAAGAGCTCCTGCACCGCCTCGGCGAGCACGTGGGCGGTATCGTGGCGGATGATCTCCAACGCCCTGGGATCCTCCCGCGTCAGGATCTGGATCGCCCCGCCCTCCTCCAGGGGCCGGGCGAGGTCCAGCAGGGTCCCGTCCAGGCTGACGGCGACCGCCTTCCTGGCCAGCGACGGGGAAATGGCGGCAGCGATCTCGCCGCCCGTGATTCCGGCCGGGTAGTCGCGCTCGGCGCCGTCCGGGAACTTGAGCTTGATCATGGTCTTTTCGGTCTCTTGGGCGGTACCGGGTCATAACCCGATCCACCGAAGGGGTGGCATCTGAGAACCCGCCAGGCCGCCAGGGCCGATCCCTTGAGCGGCCCGTGGACCAGCAGCGCCTCGGCGGCGTAGTCCGAACAGGTCGGCAGGAAACGGCACTGGCGCCCGACGAAGGGCGAAAGGGTGAGCTTGTAGGCGCGATGCAGGCTGCGCACTGCAAGTTCGTAGAGGTTCATGCCGGCGTTTTGGAGCCGCGCTCCTTGGGCGAGGTTCAGGCCGCGCCGGCGCGGCTGGTTCGCTCAGTGGTCTGGCGGGCCGCCACGGCGGCGCGGCAGGCGTCCGCCGTCGCCTCGAAAGCCAGCATGCTCGAGGCGTGGCGAGGCGGGTAGTCCTTCACCTGCTGCAGCATGGCCAGATCCGCGAACCGTCCTTCAGGCGGAGGGCCGCCCTGCTTGAGCATAGCACGAAAGGCGTCGCGAGCCATTTCGATCTCCGCCAAGCTGGCGCCGACGACGTGCTCTGCCATGATCGCCGCAGCCGCCTGCCCCAGCGCGCACGCCTTCACCTCGTGGGCGTAGTCGGCCACCTTGTCTCCGTCCATCTTCACATCGACCCGGATGCGGCTGCCGCAGAGCTTGGCGACCTTCTCCGCGGAGGCGTCGGCGTCGGCCAGGCGGCCGACACGGGGCAGGTTCGCAGCCGCCTTCAGGATCCTCGCCGAATAGAGCTCGTCGATCATGACGGGACCTTAGGTAGGCGCGCCGGAGCGCGCGCGCCACGCAGCTTCCGCCCGCGTCTTGACCGCCTCGCCCATGGCCAGGAAGCCGGCGCGGATCTCCTTGCGCAGGCGCCCCGCGCCGATCGGACCCAGGGGGCCCGAGAAGATCTCGCCATTGGAGAAGATGCAGCCGGCCTCGGAGAGCGCCTCGATCTCGATGTAGCGCGTTGTCTGGACAAGGCCCCCGTACAGCGAAAGTCGCCACAGGATCTGCTCGTCCGGCACCCAGTCGATGACGCGGGGGCGAATGGTGGTCGTCGGCCTGCCGGCAAGGGCGAGGTCCAGCTCGAGCGGCTCACCGATACGCAGCACCCCCTTGGCGCGGGGATAGAGCGGGTTCCATTCGCCCCATTTTTCCAAGTCGACGAGCTGCTCCCACACCACGCTCGCCGGCGCCTGCACCCCCAACCGATGCTCGATCTTCAGGGGCATCATCCTCCCCCATGGAGCGGAGCGGAACGGGGGAGGGGGACCACGCCGAGCCCCGCGCAGCGGGGCGAAGAGACATGGTGGAGGGGGCCAGAGCCGTGAGCCGGCGCTCCTTCACGCGCCCCCTCCACCACCTCCGGCGGTCCCCCTCCCCCGCTCTGCGGGGGAGGATCTATTCGGCTAGCCATCCGCGGTCTCCGCCGCCGCCTTCAGCGACCAGCTCGCGCCGCCGCCGGGCGCGTCCATGACCTCGACCCCCAGCGCCCCCAACTCGGCGCGGATGGCGTCGGCGGCGGCGAAATCCCGGTTGGCGCGGGCGGCCGCCCGCTTGGCGATCAGGGCCTCGACCCTCTCCTTGAAGGCGATGTCGGCCCCGCCCTGGAACCAGGCGACCGGATCGGCTTGCAGGAAGCCCATCAGCCGTCCGGCGGCCAACAGCTCGCCCTTGGCGCGGGCGCTCTCCGATTCGGCAGCCGTCTCCAGGCGCCGCGCCAGGGCGAACAGCTCGGCATTGGCCTTGGGCGTGTTCAGGTCATCGAAGAGCGCCTCGAGGAAGGCCGCCGGCGGCTCGGCTTTCTGGGCCTCGACCTCGCCGGCGCGACGCAGCGCTCCGTAGAGCGTGTCGAGCGCCCGTCTCGCCTGGGCCACCCCCTCGTCGGTCCAGGTGACCGGCTGGCGGTAGTGCGAGGCCAGCAGCGCATAGCGCAGCGCCTCGCCCGGCCAACGGCTGAGGAGATCGCGCACCAGCTCCACGTTCCCCAGGCTCTTGGACATCTTGTCCTCGCCGGCGGTGACAAAGCCGTTGTGCATCCAATAGTTGGCGTAGGCGGCGGGGTGGTCGGCGGCCATGCCCTGGGCCAGCTCGTTTTCGTGATGGGGGAAGACGAGGTCGATGCCGCCGCCGTGGATGTCGATGGGCAGGCCCAGCGTCTGTTCGATCATGGCGGTGCACTCGATGTGCCAGCCTGGCCGTCCCGGACCGAACGGGCTCGGCCATTCCGGCTCGCCCGGCTTGGAAGGTTTCCACAGCACGAAATCCGCCGGATGGGCCTTGTAGGGCGCGACATCCACGCGCGCCCCGGCGATCATGTCCGCCAGCGGCTGGCGCGAGAGCGCGCCGTAGGCGGCGTAGGCCTCGGTGTTGAAGAGCACGTGCCCTTGCGCCTCGTAGGCGGCGTTGTTGCGGATCAGCTTGCCGATGAGCGCGATGATGGCGTCCATAGTCTGGGTGGCGCGGGGCTCGAACGTCGCCTCGAGCGCCCCCAGAGCCGACATGTCGGCGTGATAGGCGTCCAGATAGCGCGCCGTCACCACCTCGATGCCGACCCCTTCTTCGGCCGCCTTGCGGTTGATCTTGTCATCGACGTCGGTGACGTTGGCGGCATAGAGCACCGCGTCCTCGCCGAAGATGTGGCGCAGCACCCGAAAGAGCAGGTCGAAGACGACCACTGGCCGCCCGTTGCCGATGTGGGCGTAGTTGTAGACCGTGGGCCCGCAGACATAGAGCCGCACCCGCCGCGGATCGATGGGCTCGAAGCGCCGCTTGGCGCGGGTCATCGTGTCGTAGAGGTAAAGGTCCATGGCCTGACGCGTCAGGCCCATATAGGAAGGTCGGCAGGGCCGCAGCAAAAGAGGGGGAAAGCCACGCCTGGCCAGACGTTCGCGGAGCGCTTCGTCGCCCTGGCGGGCGCGCGCTCGCCGCTGTGCGTGGGCCTCGACCCCTCGATCGACCTGCTCTCTCGCTGGGGCCTGCCCCAGAGCGCTGAAGGCTTGCGCCGCTTCTGCGAGGCCACCCTCGAGGCGGCCGGCGAGGCGGTGGCCGTGTTCAAGCCCCAGGCCGGATTCTTCGAGGCCTTCGGACCTGAAGGCATGGCCGAGCTGGCCGGCGCCGTCGCCGGCGCGAAAGCTCGCGGCGCGCTCGCCCTGATCGACGCCAAGCGGGGCGATGTCGGCACGACGATGGAAGGCTACGCCCGGGCCATGCTGGGGCCAGAGAGCGGCTTTGGCGGCGATGCGGTGACGGCCGCGCCGTGGATGGGCTTTGCCGCCCTGGGGCCGCTGCTGGCGCGCGCCCGGGAAGTCGGCGGGGCGGTGTTTGTGGTGGTGCGCTCCTCCAACCCCGAGGGCGCTGGGCCGCAGAACGCCCGTCATGCGGACGGGCGCACCGCCGCCGAGGCCATCGCCGACGAGATCACCGCCTTCAATGCCGCCGCGGCCGCCTCGGTCGGCCCGGCGTGCGCCGTGGTCGGGGCGACGCTCGCGCCCGCCGACGTCTCCGCCATCCTCTCGCGCCTGCCGCGCTCTCTCGTCCTTGCGCCCGGCGTGGGCGCCCAGGGCGCGAGCTTTGCCGATGTGGCGATGCGCTTCGGAGCCGCGGCCGGACGGACGCTGCCGTCGGTCTCGCGCGCCATCCTCGAGGAGGGCCCGGACGTCGGCCGCCTGCGCACCGCCATTCTGCGGGCCAGGGACGAGGCGTTCGCCATGGCGAACGCCCATTAATGCTAAGCAGCCGTTGACCCTGCCTCGCCGCCAACCCTGGTTCTTCATCCGATCTTAAGCGCGCAACATCTAGAGACGCGCCATGCGCCGACTGGCGAGACTGCTCAGGGATGACGCCGGCGCCACCGCCGTCGAATACGCCCTCATCGTCACCCTGATCGCGGTGGCCATCATCGCCGCCGTGACCAGTGTCGGCAGCAATCTCTCCACGCTCTACAACCACTCCGCCACCAACATTTCCGCCGCAGGCTCCTGAGCGCCGAAGGAGCCTTGCGGCGCGCCGGGGCGTTGCCCGGCGAGCCGTCGACCAGGATCCTCCTCCCATGCGCCTCGTTCGCATCGCGCTCGCCATCGTCACCCTCGCCGCCGTCGCGCCCGTCGCCTTCTCCCAGCCCTACGGCGGGGCCAACGGCAACCAGGGCGAAGGTGTGAGCGACCAGGCCGGCCCCTACGGCAACGGTCAGGCGCCCGCAGATTGGCGCGACCAAGCCGAAAAAGGACCACCGCCCGGCCAGGCGAAGAAGGCCGGCTATCCGGACGGCTGGCGCGGCCACCACTATGGCTGGCGCCATCGGCGGCGCGTGTGCTTGCGGCATGACCGCCACTGGGTCTGCCACTGGCGCCGCTGGCGCTAAGGGCGCTTGCTCCGTCTCTCCAGGCGCAAGCCAAGCCTCAGGGCCGGACATTACGCCGAATTAGCTTGGCGCGGAGCGCGGCTCGGCCCAAACCGCGCCCCTTAAGTGCTCGCCCTCGTCGCCGCCGCGCTTTCCCTCGGGCTCGACCTGCCGAGCCTGCCCCCGCTCCCGCCCATCCGGCGCGAGCCGCAGGCGCGTTTTCTCGACCGCTCCGGCGCCCTGATCGGGGTGCGCGGCGGGCGCTTCGCCCCGCCCGTCGATCTTGCCAAGCTGCCGCCCTACGTTCCGGCCGCCTTCGTCGCCATCGAGGATCGGCGCTTCTGGGAGCACCCCGGCTTCGATCCGATGGGCATGGCGCGCGCCATGCTCGAGGACCTGGCCGAGGGCCGTCCGGCCCAGGGCGCTTCGACCATCACCCAGCAGCTCGCCCGCAACCTCTTCCTGAACGACGATAAGAGCCTGGAGCGCAAGGGCCGCGAGCTGGTGTACGCGGTGGAGCTCGAGCAGTCCTATTCCAAGCGCCAGATCCTCGGGCTCTATCTGTCGCGCATCTACTTCGGCGAGGGCGCCTGGGGGATCGAGGCCGCGGCCCAACGCTATTTCGGCCACTCCGCCGCACGCCTGACGCTCAAGGAGGCCGCCATGCTGGCGGCCCTGCCCAAGGCGCCCAACGACTATGATCCGGCCACGGCGCCGGAGAAGAACGAGGCCCGCGCGGCCGAGGTGCTGGCCGCCATGGCCGCCTCTGGCGCGATCACCCCGCGCCAGCGCGCGCGAGCCCTGGCTCAGCATCCGCACGTGTGGAAGGAGGCGCCCGACGCGGCCGCCCAGTGGTTCGTCGACTGGGCCGAGTGGGAGCGCGGCGTCGCCGCCGGTCCGCTGCGCGGCGACGAGACCGTGGTGACCACCCTCGATCTTCCCGCCGAGCGCCAGGCCCAGGCGCTGGCCCGCGCCGAGGCGGCGCGCTACGCCCGCGCCGGCGCCCAGCAGGCGGCGGTGGTGAGCTTGAGCGGGGAGGGCGCGGTCCGGGTCATGCTGGGCGGCCTCGATTACCGCTCCAGCCAGTTCAATCGCGCCGTCTCCGCCCGGCGCCAGGCGGGGTCGGCCTGGAAGCCCTTTGTCTATCTCACGGCTCTCGAGGCCGGGCGCAGTCCCGACGCCATCGAAGTGGACGAGCCGGTGACCATCGACGGCTGGTCGCCGCGCGATTTCGAGCCGAACTTCCTGGGACCGATCACCCTGACGACGGCGCTGGCGCAGTCGATCAACACCGTGGCCGCGCGCCTCGCCGACGAGATCGGCCGGCCCAATGTCGCCGCCACCGCCAAGCGCCTGGGCATCGTCACCCCGATCAACACCGAGCCCGCCATGGCGCTCGGCACCAGCCTCGTCGACCCGCTGGAGATGGCCGGCGCCTACGCCGCCTTCTCCAACGGCGGCCGCTTCGTCGTGCCCTACGGCGTCGAGACCATCCGCGCCGACTCCGGCCAGCTCCTGTGGCGCCATCGCCCGACTCCGGCGGTGCAGGTGATCGCCAACCCGCCGCTTTCCGAACTGCAGGCGATGATGCGCCAGGTGGTGGCTTCGGGCACGGGCGTCGGCGCCGCCATCCCCGGCTACGACATCGCCGGCAAGACGGGGACGGCCTCGGACTTTCGCGACGCCTGGTTCTGCGGCTTCACCGGCAACCTCACCACGGTGGTGTGGATGGGTCGCGACGACGACAAGCCGATGCGCGGGATCACCGGCGGCTCGGCCCCGGCGCAGCTATGGCGCGCCTTCATGCGCTACGCCCTGCGCCGCCTCCCCAACGGCCCGATCCCGGCCGGCCCGCCTCCTCCTGCGCCTGCGCCTGCGCCGGCCCCGCCGGTGCTGTCGCCGCCGCCGGCCATTGCCGCCCCCGAGCCGGCCCAGCCCATCGAGGACACCGTCCCGCCGACTTGACCTTGGGGATCGGTCGGGCAGATTGCGATCCGGGCTGAACGGGGGACGCCATGCGCAAAGCCGGATTCCTCGCCGCGGCCGCCGTCTTGGCCGCGCTCGCCGCCGCCGGGTCCGTCGCCGCCCATCACGGCCCGATGACGCCCATGCCGGCCATCTACCAGGGCCAGGCGGACAAGCCCGGCGCGCCGGTCATCCCGGGTCTGGGGGCGCACCGGCATCCGATCTCGACGCGCAATCCGCGCACGCAGATGTTCTTCGACCAGGGCGTGAACCTGCTCTTCGGCTTCAACCACGCCGAGGCGATCCGCTCCTTCCGCGAAGCCGCCCGGCTCGACCCCGACTGCGCCATGTGCTGGTGGGGCGTCGCCTTCGCGCTCGGGCCCAACATCAACCTCGCCATGCCCGACGACGCCGTGGCGCCCGCCTGGCAGGCGCTGCAGCACGCCGTCGTTCTGGAGCCGAAGGCGACCCCCGAGGAGCGCGGCTGGATCGAGGCCCTGCGCGCGCGCTACGCCGAACATCCGCCGGCCGACCGCAGCGGCCTCGACGAGGCCTTCGCCCAGGCGATGGGGCGGCTCTGGCGCGCCCATCCGCAGGACCTGGACGCCGGCGTCTTCTACGCCGAAGCGATGATGGACACCCAGCCCTGGGACTTCTGGGCGGCCGACGGCAAGACGCCCAAGAAGCACGCCGGCGAAATCGTTTCGGTTCTGGAATACGTGATCCGCCGCGCCCCGGAGCACCCCGGCGCGTTGCACCTCTACATCCACGCCGTCGAGGGCTCGTCCACGCCCGAGCGCGCCGAAACCGCCGCCGACCGGCTGGAGACCCTGATGCCCGGGGCCGGGCACATCGTGCACATGCCCTCGCACATCTATTACCGCGTCGGTCGCTACGCCGACTCGATCAAGGTGAACGAGGCCGCCGCCAAGGCCGACGAGACCTACATCGCCGCCTGCCGGGCGCAGGGCTTCTATCCAGCCGGCTACTACGGCCACAACATCCACTTCCTCTGGGCCTCGGCGGAGATGGAGGGCCGTTCAGGGGCCGCGCTCGACGCCGCCCGCCGCCTCAACCGCGCCGTCGATGTCAACGCCCTCGATGCGGCCGTTCCCTTCGTCGAGCTCTACGGCCTGGCGCCGGTCGCGACCCTGGTCCGCTTCGGCCGCTGGCGGGAGGTCCTGGCCGAGCCCGCGCCCGCAACGAGCGAGACGCTGGACAGGGCCGTCTGGCTCTTCGCCCAGGGTTTCGCCAACGCCGACCTGGAACGGCTCGACGCCGCCCGAGCCGACCTCGCCCGGCTTGCGGCGATCCCGCCGGCGGACCTGGCCCGCTACCAAGCCCTCCCCGCGCCGCAGCTGCTCGCCATGTGGAAGGCGCTGCTGGCGGGCGAGATCGCCCGCGTCTCCGGCGATCTTCCGACCGCCGTCACCCGCTTCCGCGAGGCCCAGGCAATCCAGGAGGCTCTGCCCTACACCGAGCCGCCGTTCTGGCATCAGCCGGTGAGCCATCTTCTAGGCGCGGCGCTCCTGGAGGCGCATCGCCCGGCCGAGGCCGAGGCCGTCTACCGCGCCAGCCTGAAGGAATACCGGCGCGACGGCTGGGCCCTCTTCGGCCTGGCCCAGGCGCTGGAGGCGCAGGGAAAGGCGGCCCAAGCCGCCCAGGCCCAGGCCCAGTTCGCCGACGCCTGGCGCTTCGCCGACGTCCAGCTTGCGTCATCGAGGTTCTGACCAACCGCTGGCGCACCCGGCCACCAACCAACTTAACCGCAGACGTCGCCGAGAAGTGCAGAGAGGCCGGTGCGGCAGCGCAGTGGGGGTGCAGATTCAGCAAAGTCGATCCCTTTGCGCGTGCGGCGCGCGATTGCAGCTCTCGTGAGCCGCGGTTTCCTGCCGCTCTTGAGGACTTCGCAGGGCGTGGCGATATAGAAGGCGCGGCCTTGAGCTGACACGAAGGTTTCGATGAGCCGGGGGCCGTTCCACTCGCTCTACACGCACGGCTTCGTCCGCTTGGCGGCGGCGACGCCGGCGGTGCGCCCGGCCGATCCGGCCTTCAACGCCGCCGCCGCGCTGGAGCTGGCCAAGCGCGCCGACAAGGCGCGCGCCGTGCTCGTCGCCTTTCCCGAGCTCGGCCTTTCCGCCTACGCCATCGACGACCTCCTCCTGCAGGACGCCTTGCTGGACGCCGTCGAGACGGCGATCGGCGAGCTGGTCCAGGCGAGCCGCCGCCTGTACCCGGCCCTCGTCGTGGGTGCCCCGGTGCGCTGGCGCGGGCGCCTCTACAACGCCGCGGTCGTCATCCGCGGCGGCGATGTCCTGGGCGTGGTCCCCAAGACCTATCTGCCCAACTATCGGGAGTTCTACGAGAAGCGGCACTTCGCCTCCGGCGGCGGCGTGCGCGGCGAGACCATCGCCCTTGCGGGCCGCAGCGCGCCCTTCGGCGTCGACCTGCTGTTCCGCTCCGCTGGGTCGATCCCGTTCGTCTTCCACGTCGAGATCTGCGAGGACCTGTGGACGGCGGTCCCGCCCTCGAGCGCTGCGGCGCTGGCCGGCGCCGAGGTCCTGGTCAACCTGTCGGCCAGCAACATCGTCATCGGCAAGGCGCGCACCCGCGCGCTGCTGTGCCAGAGCCAGTCGCTGTCGTGCCTGGCCGCCTACCTCTACACCGCCGCCGGCCCGGGCGAGTCGACCACCGACCTGGCCTGGGACGGTCAGGCCGGCGTCTTCGAACTGGGAGCGGTCCTCGTCCAGGGGGACCGCTTTGTGGCTCCGCAGCTGACCATGGCCGATGTCGACGCCGGCGCCATCCGCGTCGAGCGCGCCCGGGTGGGCACTTTCGCCGACTGCGCCGCCGCCGAGGCCGACCGCACCGGCGCCTTCCGCTTCGTCGACTTCGCCCTCCACGCGCCCAAGGAGGCCGTGGCCCTGGCGCGGCCGCTGGAGCGCTTTCCCTTCGTTCCTGCCGATTCCGCCGTCCTGGCCCAGGATTGCGAGGAGGCCTACCGCATCCAGGTCCAGGGACTGGCCACGCGCCTGCGCGCCGTCGGCGCCGAGCGCGCCATCATCGGCGTTTCCGGCGGCCTCGATTCCACCCAGGCCCTGATCGTCGCCGCCCGCGCCATGGACGAACTCGGCCTGCCGCGCGCCAACGTGCGCGCCTTCGTCCTTCCCGGCTTCGCCACCTCCGAGGCCACCCGCGCCAACGCCCACGCCCTCATCGAGGCCCTGGGCGCCGCCGGCCGCGAGATCGACATCCGCCCCGCCGCCCGCCAGATGCTGGCCGACCTCGGCCACCCGTTCGCCGCCGGCGAGCCCGTCTACGACGTCACCTTCGAGAATGTGCAGGCGGGCCTGCGCACCGACTACCTCTTCCGCCTGGCGAATTTCGACAAGGGCCTGGTGGTCGGCACCGGCGATCTTTCCGAGCTGGCGCTCGGCTGGTGCACCTATGGCGTCGGCGACCAGATGAGCCACTACAACGTCAACGCCTCGGTGGCGAAGACGCTGATCCAGCATCTGATCCGCTACGAGGCCTCCTCGGGCGAGTTCGACGCCGCCGCCTCGAAGCTGCTGCTCTCGGTCCTGGCCACCGAGATCTCCCCGGAACTGGTTCCGGGCGAGGCGCTGCAGTCCACCCAGGCGATCGTCGGTCCCTACCCGCTGCAGGACTTCAATCTCTTCTGGCTGACGCGCTTCGGCTTCGCCCCGTCCAAGATCGCCTTCCTGGCCCTTCAGGCCTGGGGCGATGCCGACAAAGGCGCGTGGCCGGCGAACATCGCGCCAGCCGACCGGCGCGCCTACAGCCTTGCCGAGATCCGCCGCTGGCTGGAGGTGTTCCTCAACCGCTTCTTCGCCTCCCAGTACAAGCGCTCGGCCCTTCCCAACGGTCCCAAGATCGGCTCGGGCGGGTCGCTGTCGCCCCGCGGCGACTGGCGCGCCCCGTCCGACGCCGGCGCCGGCCCCTGGCTCGCTGAGCTACGCGCCAACACCCCGGACGCCTAGGCATGCTGACGATCGAGGAACTTCAGCGGGCGACCATCAATCCTGCTGTCGCCGCCGAGGCCTTTGATAAGGCCTGCAAGCGGCTGGCGGACATCCTCGAAGCCAAAAAGTCTCTAGAACAGAAGGCCTTCGCTCTGTTCTCCGGCTATCTCACGATTGCCGTCGGCCTCTTCGGAGCCGCCACCGCCTTGCTCAACGCTAAGGAACCGGCGCGCCTGCTGCTGCCATTCTGGGCCGGCGGCTCATTGTTCATGGTCGGAACCCTTTTCCTCTTGCTCGCGCTCTTGGACGCTGCCTATGGCGCGCAGGGCAGCGATCCCGAGATCTGGATCCGACAGGGCGTCATCGATGGTGGTGAGACCGCGCTGCCGCACATGCGGGCGTATCTAACCTTGCTCTACCAAGACCGGATCGACATCAGCGCGGCCGCCAACGAACGAAAGGCCAAGCGCATTCGCGTTGGCGTGATCGTCGGCTTCGTAGCTCCGATAGTGGCCGTCCTCTTGCTGTTGGCCGGCCGCAGCTAGCGGCTAGATGCTTTTCTTTAGGAAGGCGTGGCGATCGACCGGCGGCGGCGGCGCCTTGGACGTCTTTGGCGGCTGAGTCTGCCTGGACTTCGGGCTCCCTTGGCCGTTCGCGTGCGTCGTCATGCTCCGATCCCCTTCTGACCACTGATATAGCCTCTATCGATCTGGATCGCCACGCGCCGGCAGACCGGTGTTGGTAGCACTCGATATGTCCGGATTTCGTAGCAGACGATTTGTCCGGTTTGGTCCGAGGGCCAGGCTGGGGGATCGGGATGCGACCGGAGATACGGATGGCGAGATATGTGGCGGGGCTCGAGCGGTATCGGGCTGGATCGCTGAGCTGCGTGGCGGCGGCGGATTTGCTGGGGATCAGCGAGCGGCATTTTCGCCGTCTGCGGGATCGCTATGAAGCGGAGGGGGCGGAGGGTCTGATCGACCGGCGCCGGGGCAAGGCGTCCGGCCGGCGGGTGGCGGTGGACCGGATCGAGTGGGTGCTCGATCAGTTCGCGACCCGCTACTTCGACTTCACGGCCAAGCACTTCCACGAGGAGCTGGTGAAGCGCGGCTTCGATCTGAGCTACACCTGGACCAAGACCCTGCTCCAGCAGCGCGGCCTGATCGGCGTCGCCCCAAGGCGCTCGGCGCACCGCAAGAAGCGGGTGCGCCGGCCGCTGCCGGGGATGATGCTCTTTCAGGACGGCTCGACCCATGAATGGTTGGCCGGCCGGCCGCCGCTGGATCTCATCGTCACCCTCGATGACGCCACCAGCGAGGTCTATTCGATGTTCCTGGTCGAGCAGGAGGGCACGGCCTCTTCATTCCGCGGCCTGGCCGAGACGATCGCCAGGAAGGGCCTGTTCTCGTCCTTCTACACCGACCGGGGCAGTCACTACTTCTTCACCCCCAAGGCCGGGGAGAAGGTGTCCAAGGAGACCCTGACCCAGGTCGGCCGGGGCGTGGCCGAGCTGGGGATCGAGCACATCGCCTCCTACAGTCCCGAGGGACGCGGGCGCATGGAGCGGGTGTTCGGCACCCTGCAGAACCGGCTGCCGCAGGTTCTGCGGCTCGAAGGCGTCACCACCATCGAGGCGGCCAACCGGTTCCTCGCCCAGACGTATCTCGCCGATCACAACGCCAGGTTCGCCGTGCCGGCGGCCGAGGAAGGATCGGCCTTCGTGCCCTTCGTCGGCGATCTCTCCGCCGTGCTGTGCGCCAAGCACGAGCGGGTCGTGGGCAACGACAACTGCGTCCGCTTCGAAGGCCTCAATCTGCAGATTCCCGAGCAGCGCCACCGCCGCCACTACGTGCGCGTCACCGTCCAGGTGCGCCAGTACGCCGACGGCGCCCTGGCCATCTTCCACGGTCCCAGACGGCTTGCCGACTACACCTCGGCCGGCGCCTTGATCATCGGAGAAAACCAAGCACGAACAGCCGCTTGAAGTCCGCTCGGGCGGCGGCCTGTGGATTTGTGGACGAGGCGACGCCTCGACCACAATCCCACAGGCCCAACCACAACCAAGAGCGGACATTTGATGTGCTACGAAATCCGGACATCTTCATTCGCTATCGACACGCGCCGGCAGACCGGAGTGTCCTCGAAGAGACTGCCCCGGCGGGCGTCGGCTGCTAGCGGAGGCGCATAGGGGTGAGCCCGGAACTTCAGGCCTGGCTCGCCGCCGGCGCGGGTTCGGGCGAGCGCTGCCAGAAGGTGGTCGAAACCTCGATTTCCTGGGTCTTCCTCTATCGGGACCGCGCCTTGAAGCTGAAGAAGCCGGTCGATTTCGGCTTCCTTGACTTCACCACTGCCGCCAAGCGCGGCCGGGCCGCCCGGCGGGAGCTGGAATTCAATCGCGCTCTGGCGCCCAGCATCTATCGCGCCGTGCGGCGGATCGTGCGCACCGCCGCGGGCTTGGCTTTTAACGCCCCCGGCGAGACGGTGGACTGGGCCGTCGAGATGCGCCGCTTCGACGAAGCCGACGTGCTCGCCAGCCAGCCGCACACGGTCGCCGGCGAGTTCGCCGAGGCGCTCGGGCGCAGGATTGCGCGGCTGCACGCCGCCGCGCCTGCGGGAAAGGCCGGGGGCGGCGCGCGCGGCCTGAAGCTCACCATCGATTCGAACGCGCGCCAGTTCGCGGCGCTCCCCGTCTTCGCCGACGACCCTCGGACGCTCGAGGTCCTCGAGGGAACGCTAGCTGAATTCGAGCGTCTGGCGCCCGTGCTCGAGGCGCGCCTGGCCGCCGGCTACGTGCGCCGCTGCCACGGCGATCTGCATCTGGGGAACATCGTGCTGGAGAACGGCGAGCCCACGCCCTTCGACTGCATCGAATTCAACGACGCCTTCTCCGACATCGACGTCCTCTACGACCTCGCCTTTCTCACCATGGACCTGGGCTTCCGCGACGAGCGCGGCGGCGCCAACCGCGTCCTCAATGGCTGGCTGGACGAGGCGGCGCGGGCGTTCCCCCCCGACCTCTGGGACGGGCTCGCCGCCCTGCCGCTCTTCCAGTCGGTCCGCGCCACGGTCCGGGCGCACGTGCTGGGCCATGCCGGCGAACCGAACGCCGCTCGCGCCTACCTGGAAGCGGCCGGGCGCCATCTGAGATCCGCGGCGCCGACACTGACGGCCGTCGGCGGCCTTTCCGGTTCGGGCAAGACCAGCTGGGCGCGTCACGCCGCGCCCGCCCTCGGCCCGTCGCCCGGCGCGGTGGTCCTGCGCACCGACGAGATCCGCAAGCGCCTCGCCAGCCGTCCCCCGACCGAACGCCTGCCGCGCATCGCCTACACGCGCGAGGCCGACAGCCGCGTCTACCAGACGATGTTCGAGGCCGCCCGCGCCTGCCTCGCGGCCGGTTGGAGCGTGGTGCTGGACGGCGTCTTCCTCGATCCGGGTGAGCGCGCCGCAGCGCAGCGGGTTGCGGCCGGGGCCGGCGCGCCCTTCGATGGCGTCTGGCTGGAGGCGCCCGCCGAGGTCATCCGGGCGCGCCTGATGGCCCGCGGTCCGGACGCTTCCGACGCCGACGCCGCCGTGCTGGCCGCCCAATTGGCCCGCGATCCGGGTCCGATCTCCTGGCGCCGCCTGGCGGCCTGACGAACTACGCCCGTGCGAACAGGGGCGGGGCGGCCGCCCGCCAGGGCTCGCCGTGGGCGACAGCGCCCGGGCTTCGGCCCAGGGCCGCCATGGCCTGCACGAACCGCCCGCCGGAGCTCGGCGGATCGCCAAGGATCAGGCCCACGAAGACCGAGTCGCCGGCGGCGGCGGTGGTGACGCTCAAGCTCACGTCGAGGGTGAGGGTGTCGCCGCTCAACGGCCCCGAAGCGAGCGAGCCCAGGTTCGCGGCCTGGTCGTTGAAGAACGCCTGCAGCTCCGCGGCGGTGGTGAAGGTCTGGCTCACCAGCTGGTGGCCGTCGGCGGTGAGCGTGAAGCTGACACTGGTGAAGGCGCCGGTGATGGTGGGGCTGAAGTAGCCGGCCAGCAGGCTGCCGCGGGAGGCGAGCTTGGTGAGGTCGACCGTGAAGAAGGCCGAGCTGTTGACCGTCTCCGAGCCGCTGCCGCCGCTGGCCGAATAGCCGCCGCCGAGCTCGGCGAGGCCGAAATACGACGGCGAAGCGCCAAACGCGGTTGCGATCGTCGGGTTGGCGGTCAGGACGGCCTTGGTGCTGGCGCTGTTGGGCTCGCCGTCCGCCTGGGCGACCGTTTGGCCGGTGATGAAGGTGAATGCCGTGGCGGTCGGGTCGTTGATGATCGCCTTGCCCTTGGCGGTCTCCTTGCCGCTCAGAGAGCCGCCAGCGATCACCGCGGCCGAGCGCAGCAGCTGACCCGGAAGGAGCGAGGCGTCGGCATGGGCCGAGAAGTAGCCGCCGCTCGCCGTCGCCTTGGTCTTGGCCGAGGCGTGGCCGGAGCTGACGATGCCCAGGCCGCCGTGGGCGATGGCGCTCGCCGTCAGCATGCCGGCGGACTGCGCCACCGTGAACGCCTTGGCCGCGCCCGCGAGGCCGCCCAGCCCGCCGGATCCGCCGGCGCCGCC
>DASYYX010000034.1:0-16401 GCA_035946795.1 Caulobacteraceae bacterium
TTCTCCTCCACCGTCCAGCGCCGACGCGACCGCTTCACCGCCGCCAACGCCCGCGATCCCCCATAAGCGTCCGCTTCCGCCATGAGCGGACACTAATCGCCTCCGCCACAACCCGGCAGGCGGGTCATATGAGACGCTTACGCGTTGAGGGCATCCCGCCGGGTCGGGATGGAGGAACTGTCCGGGCCGCAGGCCGTCGGTCGACTCGTCGATCAGGGTGTAGGTCGGGCTCGTCTGCAAAGCATCGGTGAAACGATGTCCGAGGGGATTGGGCGCATGACTCCACGGTTTAGGGCGCAAGCGCATTGTCGTGGAAAAATCTGTCCAGCTGCCTGGCTTCTTGGGCGCTCATCGGGAACGTGCGGCGAACGGTGCCCGACACCCGTCGGACATCAATATTGTCATAAGTTAAGTCAATTTTCTTGGCCAAATTGAACGCTGTGGAGTCGGCAAACGACGTTGTCAAAGAAAGTATCCACTTACAGTGAAACAATAAGTATTTAATAGTCTCGCCGTTGAATCGCCTCAAACGACGTCCCCTCTGAGCGAGAAGTTGCTGGATGGCTATCTCGCAGGCTGAAAACGCGTCCAAAAAGCGTGAAAGCCTCACGCATATATCGGCATAAAAGAGGTTAGCCGTGACGGGTACCCGAGGTGAAGGGCCGTCTGTGCCGAACACCCGGCTCGCTTGTTCAAGAATATCCAAAGCGCAGTGGTAGTCGCCGCGGGATGCTGAAACCCTGGCTCTGTCCATGAGAATGGCAAATCGGATCGACTTTATCATTCCGTCGATCTCACTTTGTCGGAATAAAGTTCGACAAGAAGTCGACCAGTCTTGCCCACCACGGTGTCTGGGGTGCCAACATCGCGCGCGGCGGCGGGGCCCCGACACTCGCGGACGTGCCGGCAAGCGGATGTGGCGGAGTGAGCGACGGCGGAGGGCGGTACCCAGCGGGCCGAGCGTTGGCAAGGACCTCGCCGGATAACCTGTCGACCGCGCCTACCGACTCAGGCGCGCCCCGCCCGATGATCGCGGTCGCGACCGCTGGTCCCCCCGCGATCATCGCACCCAATGTAGCGCCGCCGCCGGCGGCTGCGGCAGCAGTGCCGAATATTTGCGCCCGGCGCGCGCCACCGTTTGCGGCGTTCTCCGCTGCCATTCTCGCGTTGCCCTCGGCGACGTCGCTCGTTGGTGGCAGATCGCTGTAACCGCTTCCTCCCTCGGAAGGACCGATAGCGCGGGGGGTGGGAGCCCTCGTTGACGAGAGTTCGGGCAGACCTGGTTGAGACGAAGGTGCGAGTTGCATCGGTGGCGTCGGCATGACCGGGGTCGACCCGAAGAGGCTCGAAGTCACGCCGGTCCCCTCAATGCTGGAGTAGTCGGGCCCGCACTGGTTGCCCCCGCTGCCTGGGCCGCCACATTCCCCACTGGGATCGCCCGCGCTTAGCGGATCGTTGGCCACGTACTCATAGAGGTTCGGCCCCTGATCCAGACCCGCCGGGTCCGGCTGCAGGAGCGCCCGAGCGAGGTCGAGTAATCTCGCGCCTTGTAGTTGTAGAAGGCGGTGGAGGGGTCGAGCCGCTGGCCGGTGTAGCGGAACGGGAAGGTGTTGCCGCCTGGGCCGGCGTCGCTGATGACGCCGCTGCTCTGCCCGTAGATATCGTAGGTCCAGATGTGCTGGGCCGAGCCGCCGCTGGATTGGACGATGGTCGTGCCTTCGCGGTCGGTGTGCGGGTACCGGACGGTGTGGCCGGAGTCGAAATCCACCCAGGCGAGGTACTCGTCCGGATCAGGCCCGAGGACGAAATCGCGCGTCCCCTGCAGGGTCTCAACGCCGCTGGTGACGCTGTACTGCCAGTCCATGACGGTCTCGGGCCGCAGACCGTCGGTGGTCTCGTCGATCAGCGTATAGGTCGGGCTTGTCTGCAGGGCGTGGCTGAAGCGATGGCCCAGCGCGTCGATCTGCGTCTGCCACCAGACGTTGGATGGGTTCTCGACCCGGGCGAGCTGGTTCTGCTCGTCGTAGTCAAGCTCGTTGTATGAGCTGGTCACCGCTTTCAGCGGCGCCTCCGCCCAGTAGGAGTAGGTCGCGCTCGCGACGGTGGGATACTGATTTAGGTTGTTCGCGGCGCCGTAGCTCGTCGTGCCCGTCGTAGCGCTGAAGCCGTAGCTGCTGTTGGAGTACTGCCGGCTCAGCTCCCGGCCGGCTTCGTCGTAGCTGTAGGTCAGGGTGAGGTTGTCGGCGGAATCATTGGGGAAGGCGTGCGCCAGCGTGTCCAGCCGGTCGTCGGGATAGTATCCGTAGTTCTGGGTCGAATCGTCGCCGAAGGTGACGCAGCCGCGGCGGCCGAGCGCGTCATAGCCGATCGTCGCCAGGCCCGCCTGCAGGCACTGGCCGGGATTCAAGCTCGGGCACGTGCTCGTGGTCGAAGCCGAATCCATCCGGTCGGCCGGGTCGTAGCAGAAGTAGAACTTGCTTCCGTCCGGATAGGTCTCCTGGGTGAGATTGCCGGCCGCATCCCAGGCGTAGGCGAGCGACCATCCGGTCGAGCCGCCGCGCGCCGTCGGCCGGCCCGCGGCATCGTAGGCATAGGTGAGGTCGAGCAAGCTGTTCGAGGCGCTCGTCAGCCGGCCGGCAAGATCGTAGCCGAAGGCGCGATCCGGCATGTCCCAGCTGCGGGTGGCGATGTTCTGGGTGGCGCCGGTGAGGCTCGGACAATCGGTGTTGTCGTTGGTGACGTTGGAGTAGCCCTTCTCCGAGACCTTGCGGTTGTCGGCGTCGTAGCAGCGCACGATGCCGAAGCCGCCGCGGTTGATCCAGATGGTGAGGTCGCCGTCGAGGTCGTACTGGCTCTGCTCGGTCGAGCTGTCGGGGAAGGTGATCTTCGAGACCCGGTTGAAGCCGTCGTAGGCGAGCTGGGTGATGTTGTTGTTGGCGTCCTCGACCGAGGTCTTCTCGCCGTCGTTCCCCCAGGTGAAGGTGACGGTGTTCTGCTGCAGCGGCGTACCCTTGCCGCGCACCTCGGTGAGCTGCTCGCCGGCCAAGTCCCAGGTCTTGTTGGTGGTGCGCCCGGAGTTGTCAGTTTCCTTCCGCTGCCGGTCCATGCCGTCGTAGTCGAAGAAGGTCCCGAAGCCGGAAGGATCGACCTCGGCGTAGACCCTGCCCGTGGGCGTGTACTGCGTGGTCCAGAGCTGCCAGGCGGTTGGGTTGCCATTGCCGTCGAAGGCCGAAGCCCGCTTTTCGGTGATCAGCCGGCCATTGGCGTCGTAGACGAAGGCCTTCTGCGTCAGGGGATGTGCGGTCGCCCCACCGTTATGGGCGATCTCGCCGATCTTGCGGCGCATGTTGTCGTACGTCGTCGTGGTGGCGTTGTTGTTCGGGTCCACCACGGTGACCACGTTACCGACGCTGTCTGGCGTGAAGTTGGTGGTGAGGTTCAGGGCGGGGTTGGACCCCACCATCGCCGCGCCTTCGGTCGTCGAACTCAGGTTGCCGTAGCTGTCGTAGACGTGCTTGGTGGTGATCCCAGCGGGGTCGACGCTCTGCGTGAGCAAGCCGTTGGTGTACTGATAGGTGAATGTCGGGGTCCCACCGGTCACGGGAGGTCGCGCCGCCTTGCACATCATCGAGCTGGCGACGCCTGTCGAGCCGCAGGCCGACGTATTCGGATAATACGTGAAGCTGGTGGTGTTCCCCAGCGGATCCTGGATCGTCGCGAGCTTGTTCCAGGAGGAATCGTAGGTGGCGTGGATGACGAGGTTCGAGAGCGGCGAGCCGGTTTTCGGGGCTTTCGTGAGGGTGATGACATCGTCGAGCGTGCCGACGAGGATCGAGGAACCGCCTCCGAAGGTGAAGCTGGTGTTCGAGTCGTAAGTGAATTGCTCTTGATCACCTTCCGGGAAGGTGCGCTGGGTCACCCGATGGCGGCCGTCGAAGACGCTGTCGACCTCGCGCCCGAGTTCGTCGATGTTGCGCACCGGGTCGCCGTCGACCGAGTAGTAGACGGTGTAGGCGCCGGTTTCGGGATCGTCGCGCTCGCCCCGGCCGCCCAGCGCCAGGTACCAGGTGTAGGGGCTCCGGCCTCCCCACTGCAGAGCGGTGGCGTCCCAGGCGTTCTTCGTCAGGCCGCGCGTATCGTATCCGTATTGCAGGGCCGGCGCCGTCGCCGAGACGGGCTCGAACACCTGATAGAGCAGCGGATACGGGACCGGCCTCTGGTTCGAGGACCGGGTGAAAGCCGGCGGATTATAGTAGGCGAAGTTCCAGTCCTCGCTGGCGGCGTCGAAGACGCCGGTGATGGCGCCGAGGCTATTGAGGATCTCGCCGGCGCTGCGGCTCGTCGCCGGATCGGTCGCGGTGAGCGCCGCGCCTGGGCCGCCGGTGAAATCGAGTTCGCGGCCGAGGCTGGTGACGATCTTGGTGACGCCCGGCTGGTAGTCGACCGTCTGGCCGTTGAGCTGGGTCCCGTAGGTGAAGGTGATGGAAGGTCCCTGCGGCCACGTCCAGGTCGTCGGCTCGAAGCCGTAGGTCATGGCGCACTGGTCGTCGGGATTGTAGTTCCAGGCCCAGGGGACGACCTGAAGAACGTCGCCCGCTGCGCTCGTCAGCGTGAAGGTCACGTTCGGCGTGCTGGGGTTCGAGCCGATCGAATCCCAACGGCGCGCCGTCGAATAGGGATAGGCGTTACTGGGGACTGTTTGGCAGGCGTCGCGGACTTTCACCCGCACTCCGGTGTGGCCGCCCTGGACGAGCTTTCCGGGCGAGCCCACCGGCGGCATGAAGGTCCCGTCGACGAGCTTGACGTACTGCGCCCCAGAAAAGCCGCGGTTCACGGTGGCGACGTTGCCGACCATGGAGCCGCGCCACCAGTCGGCGACCAGGGCGGCGAAGACGTCCTTGTTGAGGTCCGCGAGGCTCGACTGGGAGAAGAGGTCCTGCATGGCCAGGAAGGCGCTGATCGTGCCGGCTGCTTCGAAGGGGCTCGTCGCCCCCATCGCTTCCAGTCCGGAGCCGGAGAGGGCGAAGCGCACGTCCCAGCTCTGATTCCAGCCGCCGCCGATGGGGGCGGTGCACGGGCCGAAGCTGGGCGAACAGCCGCTGGGCGCGGCCTTGAAGGTCAGGGCATAGTCGAGCTTGTAGGGCGCCTGGCCGACGCCGGACGAGAGCAGGGTGGGGGTGGTGTAGCCGGCCGCCCCGGTCTTGAGGTCAACGCCCAGGACGACGCTGCGGTCGACGAACCGGTCCTTGAGCACGTCGCCGGCCTTGGCCGGGTCGTACTCGGAGAAGTTCTGCGGTTGCTTGCCGCCGCCGCCCTTGGACATGCCTGAGAGCTGATCGAGGACGTGGGCCACCTGCAGGACATTCCCGGAGGCGTCCCACTGCGTTGCGACGATGGCGCCGCCGCGCTGCTGCGAGGGATCGTTGAAGGGGGTGACGCCGGAAACGTGGGCCGGACCGAAGCGCGAGCCGGGGCCGAGGAAGGTTTCGGCCGAGCCGGCGATGTGGACCGTTCCGGTCCAACTGCCGACGTAACTGGCGATCAGGGCCTCGGTCTGGTTGATGAAGGTCGTGGGCGTCGCGCTCAGGATCGTGGGCAGCGCCCCGGCGGTGCAGCCGGCTGGATTGTCCTCGTAGAGATAGAGAGCCGAGCGCGTCGTCGAGGTCGTGCCGGCCCAGTCGTAGAACGGCCGAGCCGCGCCGACGCCGCAGGGGTCCTCGAACTGGATGACCGAGGACGATTGGCCCGCTTCGGGGGCATTGCCCCACGAAAAGCGCGATGCTGTCGAGGCGGTGTCCGGCAGGTCCTGCATTTGCTCGAGGACCGAGCCCTCGAGCGTCGCCGAGGAAAGCGCAATCGAGCGCGACACCGAGGCCACCGACGTGGCGCTGTCGCTCTTGGAGGTGAGGGCGAGCACCGTGTCGACATTGAGGTCGGTGAACTCATCGACGATGCCCAGATAGTTCGGCCCGCCTTGGGTGCCGTAACCCGGCGGCGGGAACTGGTTCCCCTGGAAGTTCGAGCGCCAGTCCACAACGCCAATCGAATGGGCGATGTCGAACACCTCACCGCCGATGGCGGTCTGCAGCTGGATCATGCGCGACTGCTGCGCCAGCCAGCTCGCCGCCAGTTTCTCGCGCGTGAAATCGCCGGCCGGCTGCATGTAGGGGCTGACGCACCAGGCTGTGCCGCCTTCGCACTGGTAGGGCACTGTGCCGCCCCGCGGCAGGCTCTCGTCCTCGGTGGCCTCGTCGCTCCACTTGGCGAGGCGCTCTGGCGAGATCCTGCCGAAGCCGGCGACGATGGCGACCGGCGCAGCGATGTTGGTCAGATTCTTGACCACGGTCTCGTCGGCGAAGGTCGCCTTGGCCGTGGACGACGCCGCGTATGGGTGCGTGGCGGTGATGGCGATGAAGCCGGGGACGCCGCCGCCAAAGCAAGTGGCGTTGTCGATGGTGCAGCTCGTCGACTGCAGGGTCACGCCATCGACGATCAGGCTCTCGCTGGCGCTGGTGTAATTGAGGGGCTGGCCGCCGATGCTGCTTGCGGGATTGATCGGGCCGTGGAAGTTGCTGTCCATCCACATGCGTCGCCCGTCGAGGTCGTCGGCGAAGAAGGCCCCGTTGAAGAGCGGCGTTTCGGCCGAATAGTTGAGCTCGCCGGCCCCGGCGACCTGAAGCTGAGTCCGAAACTGGTCGGGGACTTCCCCGGTGACGGTAAGGTAGGCTGTCCCCGGCGATGTCGTGCCGCCAAGGTGCGTTCCGGTGTAGTGGACCGGCTGGATCTTGCCGATGCCCAGCACTGTGTCGGTGTCCAAGGACGAGTACAGGGCTTTCAGACCCGAGGCCCCGTTGAGCAGCGTCGAGCCGACGCTGGCCAGATACGAGTCGAGCTGGCCCGCGTTGACGGTCTTGATCCACGGAATGGGAGTAGTGCCGGACGTCATGCCGCTTGCGGCTTTGGTCGCCGGCTGGCCCGCGGCGAAGCCGGAGGCGCTGGTCAGGTTGACCGGCGTGGGGGCCGTGTAAGCTTTGAAGCTCGGGTCGTAGTAGTACCACGTGCCACTGATCTGGACCTTCGACCAGACGGTCAGGATGGTCACCGACGTGAACGAGCCCGACGTGGCGCACGTGCTCGGCGGGTTTGTCGGCGAGAAGCTCGCCGGAATGCCGCCCGAAGAGAGCATCCGGCAGGCCGCGCCGAGGTCCGAAACGCCGGTCCAGGCAGCGAAATTGGCCTCGGAGATCGTCACTTTGCCGATCTGCAGGTCGGCGGTGTAGGGCCCGCCTCCGGCGCGGATGAGATCGACGAAGAGCGCGTTCAGATCGAACGGCGTGCCGGATTTGTCGGTCAGGGCGCCGACCGGGCCCTTTCTCTCGCCGAAGGCGAACTCGGTGTCGAACTCATTGTGGACGTATTCGTAGATGAGGTCGGGGTTGCCCTTGAGGGCGATCGCCGCCTCGGTGACCTCGGGCGCGGTCGCCGGCGTCCCGAAACCAGAGGGCATGGAGTTCGTGTGGGTGGTCCCAGTTCCGAAGAATGTCTCGGCGGAGCTTGGCGAAACGAGCGGCGCGGTGACAAAGCGCATCGCCGGCAGGGCGTAGACAAACACCGTCACCGCGCCCGGGCTCGACGTGCCGCCGGCGTCCGTGGCCGTGTAATAGAAGGTGTCGGGCCCCGTGTAGCCGCTGGTCGGGGTATAGGTAATTGCAGTCCCGCTGGCGGTCGCAGTCCCGTGCGAAGCCTGGGTCGAAACCGCGACGCTGGTCGGTGTTCCGTTGGTGACGTTGAGCGTCACCGCATTGGAGTTCGAATTGAGCAGCACGGCCGCGCTGACCGGATTGGCGGTGGGCGCTGTCGCATGGACGCGCGCGGGCGCCAGCCACGCCGCGGCCGCGAGCGTCAATGAAACGAGCCAGAGGAGCGCCGCCCGGCTCAATCGTGGTTGTCCCATTCGAAGGTCACCGTCACCTGAGCGCTGGTGACGGTGTGATTGAGGGCATCAGTCGCCTTGACGACCCATTCGGCGCAGTACTCGGTATTGTCCTGGGGCACGCTTGCGGTCCATTGCGTCGAGAGCCAGTTGGGCGCGGTCGCGGTGGCGTTTAGGGCCGAGAGGTTCGGGCAATTGGCGTTCCACTGCCAGGCGTAGGTGTACGGAGCTTGGCCACCGCTTGCCTGGGCGATCACCGCCCCCGCGACGAATGTGTTGCTCAGAGTCTTTAGCCAGCGCCAGGTAGTCTTACTGAGGCTGACTGCGAGGGCCGCGCCAATGGTGGCGGTCACGGTCGCGCTGGCGCTGCCGCCGCCGCTATTGGCGATCGTGTATGAAAAGCTGTCCGTCCCAGTGTAGCCTGTCGAAGGCGTGTAGGTGATGAGGTTATTATTGAGAGCGGCCGTTCCGTGGCTTGGGGCGCCGACGGCGGTCACGCTGAGAGGCAACCCCTGTGGGTCGGAGTCGGACGAGCGCGGATCGAACGTCTGGGGCTGATTGAGACCCACCCCAATCGCGACCCCATTCGCGGTGGGTGGTGTGGCGGTGACGGTCGCCGTAACCGTGGCGGTCGCGGTCAGGTTCGATGAATTGGTCACCGTGTAGGTGAACGTATCGCAGGACTGCGGCCACTTGGCGCACCAGAAGCCGCTCGTCGGCGTGTAGGTGATCGAGGTTCCACCGTTGATGACCGCCGTTCCGTTGGTCGGCGTCGACACACCGGTGATGGTCACGGTGAGGTGGTTGGGATCGCTGTAGCTTGGCGTGAACTGAAGATTGCCGTTCTCGGCCAGGGCGATGCTCGCCGGATTGGCGATCGGCGCGGCGCTGGCGAGATTTACAGTGACTAACGCCGAGGCGGTCAGGCCGGTGGTGCTGTCCTGGACCTCGTAGCCGAAGTGGTCCGCGCCCACGATGACGGTGGTTGGCGGGGTGTAGGTCAGCTGGGTCGAGGTGGAGCTCGTGGTTCCCAGCTGCGCCGGTGTCACGCCGACGATGGAGACGTGAGCGCCCAGGCTTGGGGTGATAACCGGAGCGCTCTGAGGGAAGGTATAGGGGACCGTCTCGTCGGGCGCGGTGGGCGGTGTCTTGACTGAGCCGCTTACGACAACGCTCGTGCGGTTGCCGGCCGCATCATAAGAGTAGATCGTCTGGTTCCCGTCCGGAGTGGTGACGGAGGTGACCCGGCCCAGCGCGTCGTAGGTCACGCATTGGGTGGCGGCTGCACATGTCTGCGCCAGGATGGCGCCCGGCGCGAAGACCGCCAGGCCCGCCAGCGCGGCGATCAGAAGAGAGCCGGCGGCCAGCGCCCGCATCCCGTCAGCCCTCCCCCGGGCCTGTTCGAGCGTCGAGGCTGTTACCCACGCACGATCAGAGTCAAGCGTCTGCTCGACCTTGGCTGTGGATACGCGAGGGTGACTTGGGTCGTTGACTGGGGCCCCGCTCGCTGCCCCGATGCCGCCGACACGCCGTCTCCGCGTCGCAAGAAGCCTCGTAACCCCCTGAACTGGCGCAGGATTGGCGGTCAAAACCCGGTGGGGCCAGAGTGCGTGGTGGACGCGGCTGGGATCGAACCAGCGACTTCTCGCGTGTGAAGCGAGCGCTCTCCCGCTGAGCTACGCGTCCGGCCGGGGCGGGGTCATCGCAAGGCGGCCCGCGGCTATACCGGCTCGCCTCATGCCGGACAAGGCGAGCAGGCGCGCGCAGGTCTGCGGCAGCTCGGCGAAGTCGTCGACCAGGGCATCGGGCGAGAGATCCGCCGCTGGTGTCTCCGTGTAGCCGTAGCTCACCAGAACCAGTCCCGCGCCCGCGTCCCTGGCGGCGGCGGCGTCCGCCGGCGAGTCGCCCACCATGAGGGCGCGGTCGGGTCGCGCGCCGAGCCGCTCCAGCGCCGCCAGCAAGTGGCGCGGGTCGGGCTTGGGGGCGGGGGCGAATTCGGGCCCGACGATGGCGCGAAACCGGGCGGCCAAGCCCAGGCGCGACAGCAATTCCAGCGACAGGGCCGTCGGCTTGTTGGTGCACACGGCGAGCTTGGCCCCGCCGGCCGCCAGCTCCTCGAGGGCCTCTTCGACTCCGGGGAAGGGGACGCTGTGGTCGGCGATCCGGGCGCGGTAGGCGGCGATAAAGCGGTCATAGAGTTCGGGCATGCGCGCCGGATCGAGCTCCAGGCCGGCGGCGGCCCAGCCGCGCGCCATCAGGCGCCGCGCGCCGCCGCCGATCAGCGGTCGGGCGACGTCCAGGGCAAGCGGAGGCGCGCCTTCGGCAAGGAGCAGCTCGTTCAGCGTGCCCACCAGATCGGGGGCGGTGTCCACGAGCGTGCCGTCGAGGTCGAAGACGATGGCGGCGCCGGCGAAGGAAGGCGGCATCAATGGACGCTGCGACTCCGAATATGAAAGTGGCGCCCTTTTCGATAGACCGCGCACGCTTGGCAAGCCGACGCGAGGAGGAAATGACCGGTTCAGCCGTTGCCCGCGCTTCGGTGATCCTTGCCGCCGGCAAGGGGAAGCGGATGAAGTCTCCGCTGCCCAAGGTGCTGCACCAGGTCGGCGCCCGGACGATGATCGACCGGGCCATCGACGCCGCGGTCGAACTGGGCTGCAAGCCGGTGATCGTGGTCGTCAGCGAAGGGGCCGTCCGCGCTCACGTCAGCGCCCGCCTTGGGGAAGGCGCGGTCGTGATCCAAGAAAAGCCACTCGGCACCGGGCACGCGGTGCTCGCGGCCCGAGGGGCGCTCGAAGGCTTTTCCGGCGACCTGCTGATCAGCTTCGGCGATGTTCCGTTGCTCACCGCCTCGGCGGCGGAGCCGCTCTTCGAACTTCGCCGGTCGGGCGCGGAAATCGCCGTGCTCGCCTTCGAGGCCGCCGAGCCGGGCGCCTACGGACGGCTCATCCTGGGCGGCGGCGGCGTTCTCGAGCGCGGCGTCGAAGCCAAGGACGCCACTCCCGAGGAACTGGCGATAAGGGTATGTAATTCAGGCGTTCTCGTCGCTCCGGCCGCGCGCCTGTTCGGCCTGCTGCAGCGGGTGGGCAACGACAATGCCCAGGGCGAGTACTACCTGCCCGACATCCTCGGGATGGCGGTGGAGCAGGCGCTTCCGGTCAGGATCGCCTTCGCCGACGAGGCGAGCGTGATGGGAGTGGACAGCCAGGCCGCGCTCGCCACCGCGGAGGCGGTGTTCCAGGAGCGATGCCGCAGCGAGCTCCTGGCCGCCGGCGTGACCTTGGTTGCGCCCGCGACCGTGCACCTGGCGTTCGACACCTCGATTGCTCCGGGGGCGGTGATCGAGCCGTACGTCGTCTTCGGACCCGGCGTGAGTGTGGAAAGCGGGGCGGTGGTGCGGTCGTTCTGTCACCTGGAGGGCGCGGTGGTGCGGACTGGCGCCCGCGTAGGACCGTTCGCGCGGCTGCGTCCGGGCGCCGACATCGGGCCCGAGGCCCACATCGGCAACTTCGTCGAGGTCAAGAACGTCAAGGTGGGGGAGGGGGCCAAGGCCAACCACCTCGCCTACCTGGGCGATGGCGCCGTGGGCGCCGCGGCGAACATCGGCGCCGGTACGATCTTCTGCAACTACGATGGCTTCGACAAGTATTTCACCACCGTGGGCGAGGCCGCCTTCATCGGCTCCAACAGCGCTCTCGTGGCCCCGGTGACGATCGGCAAGGGCGCCTATGTCGGCTCCGGTTCGGTGATCACCGCCGATGTCGAGGCAGACGCCCTGGCGCTCGGGCGCGGGCGTCAAACCGCCAAGCGGGGCTGGGCGGCGCAGTTCCGCGAGCGCAAGCTGCGGGAGAAGGCCGGGCGGTCTTGAGCGCGGAGGCCGAGAAGCGCGCCGCCGCCGAGGCCGCCGCGGCCCTTATCGAGGGCGGCATGACCGTGGGCCTGGGCACCGGTTCGACGGCCGCGCTGTTCGTTGAGGCATTGGCGGCGCGACGGCTGCCAATCCGAGGCGTCGCCACCTCCAAGGCCACAGCCGCCCAGGCGGCCGGCCTCGGCATCACCCTGATCGACCTCGACGCCGGCGGCCTGATCGACCTCACGGTCGACGGCGCCGACGAGATCGGACCGGACCTGGCCCTGATCAAAGGCGCCGGCGGCGCCCTCCTACGGGAGAAGCTGGTGTGGTCGGCTTCCCGGTCCTGCGTCGTGATCGCCGACGCCTCGAAACCCGTCCCGGCGCTCGGCGCGGTTCCGCTGCCCGTCGAGGTGGTGGCCTTCGGGCAAGCCGCCACCGCCGGACGGATCGGTTCGGCGCTGGCGCGTCTGGGGATCGATGCGGCGCCCCGGCTGCGCGCGCCCGGCGGCCGGGTCTTCATCACCGACAGCGGCAACGTGATCTACGACCTCGCCTGCCGGCGCATCGACGATCCGGCCGCGCTCGGCGCCGCCTTGAAGGCGATCACCGGGGTTGTCGATCATGGACTCTTCCTCGGACTGGCCGAGGCCGCCCTCGTCGGAACGGCAACAGGCGTGGAGCGGATCGAAAGGCGAGGTTAGAAGGCCGGCGTGGCCCAGTACGACTACGATCTCTTCGTCATCGGCGCCGGCTCCGGCGGGGTGCGCGCGGCGCGCCTTGCCGCCTTGAGCGGCGCGCGCGTCGGCATCGCCGAAACCCACCGGGTCGGCGGAACCTGCGTGATCCGCGGCTGCATTCCAAAGAAATTCATGGTCTACGCCAGCGAATTCTCGCAGCAGATGAAGTCCGCCGAAGGCTACGGCTGGCGCGCGCCGCAGGCGGAGTTCGACTGGCAGAGGTTCCTTGCGGCCAAGGACACCGAGATCGCCCGCCTTTCGGGCATCTATGTCGCCAACCTGGAGAACGCCGGCGCCGATCTCGTCCACGCCCGCGCCCACCTGGCCGATGCGCACACGGTTGTCCTGGAAGGCAAGGGGCAGGTCACCGCCGAGAAGATCCTCATCGCCACCGGCGCCTGGCCGGCCCTGCCGCAGGGCGTTGCCGGCATCGAGCACGCGATCACGTCCAACGAGGCCTTCCATCTGGAGCGCCTGCCCGAGCGCATCCTGATCGTGGGCGGCGGCTACATCGCCGTCGAGTTCGCTGGCATCTTCCATGGCCTGGGGGCCGAAACGACGTTGGTCTATCGGGGCGCCAACATCCTGCGCGGCTTCGACGACGACGTTCGCGCTCACCTGGCGGCCGAGCTGGAGCGCCGGGGCCTCAAGGTGATCCTCGGTTGCGAGCACGAGTTGGTGGAGAAGTCGTCTTCCGGGTTCGTGAGCCGCCTGACGACGGGCCATTCGATCGAGACCGATCAGGTCCTGTTCGCCACCGGGCGCTCGCCGAAGACCGCCGATCTGGGGCTCGAGGGCGTCGGCGTGGCGCTCTCGGCTGGAGGCGCCGTCGTCGTCGACGACTACTCGCGCACCAACATCGAGAACATCTGGGCGGTGGGCGATGTCACCGATCGCGTCAACCTCACCCCGGTCGCGATCCGCGAGGGCGCCGCCTTCGCCGAGACCGAGTTCAACAACAATCCGACGCGTTTCGACCACGACAACATCGCCAGCGCCGTCTTCTCCCAGCCGCCGGTGGGCGCTGTCGGCCTCACCGAGGCGCAGGCGCGCCACGGCGGGCGGCGGATCGATGTCTACCGATCGGTTTTCCGGCCGCTGAAGGCGACCTTCTACGGCGGCCAGGAGCGCATGATGGTCAAGCTCGTGGTCGAGGCCGACAGCGGCCGGGTGCTCGGCTGCCACGTCGTCGGCCCGGACGCGCCGGAGATCATCCAGATGGCGGCGATCGCCATCAAGCTCGGGATCACCAAGACCCAGTGGGATGTCACCTGCGCGGTCCACCCCACGAGCGCCGAGGAGCTGGTGACCTTGCGCGAGCCGACCCGGCCCATGCAGACGGCGACCATGGCCTAGGCGGTCCTGGCCGGAGGTCGACATCGCCGCCGATCCTGAAGATGCGGTGCAAAGGGTGACGATGGGTAGATTTCGAATCGCGCTTGCGGTCGCCGGCCTTGCCGCCAGCTGGGCCGTTGCAGCGAGCCCCGCGTGCGCCGGCGACTTTACCATGGCCGAGGCGCTGAGCTATCCGTTCGTGAGCGATCTCGTCGCCGCCGAACGGATCCACCGGATCGCCTGGGTGCGGACGGTAAGAGGCGTGCGCAACGTCTTCGTCGCCGACGGGCCGGGTTTCGTTCCGCGGCAGGTGACGCGCTTTGCCGATGACGACGGCCAGGAGCTCACCGACCTCGCCTTCTCGCCCGACGGCTCGGCGCTCGCTTTCGTGCGCGGCGGCGACCACGACGAGAACTGGCCGGCCCAAGGCGACCTCGCGCCCGATCCGACGTCATCGCCAGAGCAGCCCAAGGAGAGCGTCTGGGTGGCCGATCCCTCGGGCCGGCGCCCGGCCAGGGCCATCGGCGAGGGCGATGGGCCGGCTTTGTCGATGCGCGGGGCGCTGGCGTTCGTGCGCGACCACCAGATCTGGACCGCCAAGCTCGACGGCTCCGGCAGCCGCCGGCTGTTCTTCGATCGCGGCAAGGACGAGTCGCCGCGATGGTCGCCGGACGGTTCGCGCCTCGCGTTCGTCTCCGATCGCGACGATCACGCCTTCATCGGCGTCTGGTCCGGTGCTGATCGGCCGATCGTCTATCTTGCGCCCTCGACCGGACGGGACGGGGAGGCGGCGTGGTCGCCGGACAGCCGCCGGATCGCCTTCGTGCGCCAGCCAGGCAAGGGAGGGGCGCCCGAACCGCTGCTCGCGCAGACGCCCCGGCCGTGGGCCATCTGGAGCGCCGATGCGGCCACCGGCGCGGGCCATGTCGTCTGGGAGAGCCCGGACACCTTGCGCGGCTCCCATCCGCAGGTCGCCGGCGCCGCCAACCTCGCCTGGGCGGCCGGCGATCGGCTGGTGTTCGTGGCCGAAATGGACAACTGGCCGCACCTTTACATCGTCCCGGAAAGCGGCGGGCCGGCGCGCCTGCTGACCCCAGGGGCGTTCATGGTCGAGCACGTGAGCCCGGCGCCCGATGGCCGGACCATCGTCTATTCGGCCAATGGCGGCCGCACCCCCGGAGACGAGGACCGGCGGCACCTCTTCTCCCTCGACCTTGCCTCCGGAGCGGCGACCGAGCTGACGGCCGGCGCGGGGCTCGAATGGGCCCCTGCGGCGTTGGATTCGGAAGCGGCGTTCATAGCCGCGGGGACATCAGCGCCGCCCGCCATCGAGGTGATCGACCTCGCCGGCCGCGACCGGCGGGAGCTGGCCGACCAGGCGCCGCCGCCCGATTTTCCGGCGACCGCTTTCGTCGCGCCGCGCCTGGTCTCTTTCCGAGCCGCCGACGGTCTTCGCATCGAGGGCCAGCTCTTTGGCGCCCCCGACGCCGCGGGACCTCAGCCAGGGGTGATCTTCGTCCATGGCGGGCCGCCGCGGCAGATGCTGCTCGGCTGGCACTACATGGACTACTACGCCAACTCGTACGCCGTGAACGAATACCTGGCCGCCCACGGCTTCACCGTGCTCTCGGTCAACTATCGGCTCGGCATCGGCTACGGCCACGATTTCCAACACCCCGAGCACGCCGGCCCCGCCGGAGCGGCGGAGTACCAGGATGTCCTCGCCGGGGCGCGCTATCTCCAGTCCCTGCCCGGCGTCGATCCAGCGCGCATCGGCATCTGGGGCGGATCCTACGGTGGCTATCTCACCGCCCTGGCGCTGGCGCGGAACTCGGACGTCTTCAAGGCCGGCGTCGACATGCACGGCCTGCACGACTGGACCCTGGCCTTCGGCGCCGCTCTCGCCCCCGCAACCCGCTACGAGCAGGGTGACCGCGCCGCCGCCATGGCCATGGCCTGGCGGTCCTCGCCCGACGCCGACATCGACCATTGGCGCTCCCCGGTGCTGCTGATCCAGGGCGATGACGACCGCAACGTCCATTTCGCGCAGATGATCGACGTCTCACGCCGGTTGCAGGCCAGGGGCATTCCGTTCGAAGAACTGGTGTTGCCCAACGAGATCCACGGATTCCTGCGCTGGGCGTCCTGGCTGCGCGCCGACGAGGCCACGGCCGATTTTCTCAGGCGCAAGCTCCGGGCTGGGGGAGATCAGGCCAACCGCTAGAGCGCATTGCGGTTAGGCCGCGTTGGTCTACCCCCTCCACCGCGTCTCTTCGCCCTTGCTGGCGCAAGGGCTCGACGCGGTCCCCCTCCCCCGCTTTCGCGGTGGAGGAGCAAGAGTTTTCGCTCCTCCACCACGCATCGGCGTGGGGGAGGGGGACCATCCGAGCGCGCAGCGCGACGGATGGTGGAGATCCCATGCGGGTGGATGGCGGCCTGGCGTACCAGACTGGGCTTCCAACCAACCAACCTGGGAGCCACCGATGTCGAACACCGATTGCTTTGCGCCGACCGCCATCCGGACCGATCTTGGCGCGATCTTC
>DASYYX010000035.1:0-64751 GCA_035946795.1 Caulobacteraceae bacterium
TCGTCCGCTGGGCCCAGGCCCGCTCCTACGAGGCCCTTCTCAGAGCCCTGGCCGGCGTGCTCGACGCCTTCACCGCCGGCGAATGCGCCAACTTCCTGCGCAACTCCGGATATGGAGTCAGCTAATCACAACCCGCTCTAGGCGGCGCGCTGGCGCAAGGCGTCGGCGATCAGCTCGGCTTCGGGCGCGTCACGCTCGGTGTCCCCGGCCATAAGCGCGCGTCGGTGCCATTGGATCAGTTCGCGGGTGAGATAGACCCCGAATGCCGCCCGGTCCTTGCGCTCGACGATCGGGAAGGACGAGAGGATGTAGTCCACCTGTTCGACGTCGTTGATGCCGTAGAGCAGGAAGTAGAGCGCATCGAGGCGCGCTCGCAGCTGGCGACGCTCGGCCTCATCCCACCGAAACGGCGGCTGCACGTCGCCACCTTCACGGATGTGGCCCATGTCGCGCGCGAAGTCCGCCAAATCCCAGGCGGTGTATGAGAGCCGCAGGACGTGATCCCGAATAATCTCATCGGCGCTGCGCTTTCCGAAGTGTCGCCCGCAGCTCTGCCTCGGCACGACGGGCAGTTGCTCAACTACGAACCAGTTGAGGTGTTGGCCGTGAACCTTCGAGCGAGCCACGAAGTCGAGGGCGAAGCTGTTCAGATTGGCTACCCAGAACGCCATATCGGTGGGCGATTCCTCTGACCAAATGACGGGCAGAGTGTTGCCGTAGGCGGAGCGCGGCACGGCAGCAGCGATCATCGTGCGTTCGTTGGTAGGCGCAGTCACGTCCTTGAAGCCGACCACCCACCCGAGACCCGTCAGACCTTCCACTACGGGCATTTTCTCGCGGTCTACCCAGAACTGTGGATTCGGAAGGAAGTCGGGGCTAGCCTTGTCTGTCGCCGACGTGGGCTCCTCCTGGGCGGGGCGGTGAACGTTCGCGGGGTTCATGATGATGTTGGCCGCCCGGTGGTCGAAAGCCTGCACCATCTTGCCTTCCAACAGCCGTTCCCATTGCCTTGCGCCTCTGGCCCAGCGACCCCCGTCGATCGGGTAAGCTCCAGCTGCCTGAAGCCGGTCCCGCGTCCAAAAGAGACCGCTGTCGTTCGTCATGTCGAACATGCGCAGGTATCGGGTCGGCCACGCCTTAGTCTCTTCGCCTGACGAACGGTCGACGAGCACCGGAAGGTGCTCATAGATTCGCCGAGCAATTGCAGCGTCCCGCTCGCTGCGGAAAACCGGCGCGGTGCCTGTGTTGGGGTTCACGCGCGCGAAATCGGCGGCTGTCATGTGGAACAGGCTCGGGTCGGCAGGAGCCGGCGCGTCTCGCAAGAAAAAAGCACATTCGGCTTCCGGCGCGCTTCGACGCTGGCCCCCCGCCACGAACGCACAAAATTTGAATCGTGTGTCCACGTCTGGAAAAAACGGGTCGCGCCCGCCCCCTCGCCGGTTCTCAAAGTCGAGAAGCGAGATCACCCTGCCCGCCGTTGAAACGCTCCTGAAGAAGGGTGCCGCCGTTAGGTCGGAGGCAATACCCGACGGGGTGAGCAGGCCGGCGGCGCCATCGGCCTTTATCAGTGACTGCGCGCGCTCAACGAACAAGGCATAGACGTTGACGTCACCCCGTGAGAGCAGTGGGTACTGACCATTAGTCCGCGCGACCTCCATCGCCGCCTCCGTCCGCGACCGCGCGATCTGGTAGCTCGTGGCTAGGGGATTGCCCTCGGACTTGAGGAGGCTGATCGCCGCTTTGCGATCGGCGGCGCGGGCCTGAAGCGCAATATCGGGGGCGCGCTCGGCAAACCATTCGACCTCCTGCATCTTCATGCGGTCCCAGGGCGGGTTGCCGATCACCGCATCGAAGCCTCCCGTTCGGGCGTCGGCCCAACCCCGCCAGACTCCCGGGAATCCGACCTGCCAGTGGAAGAAGCGCTGTTCGGCCGCGAGTTCGCGGGCCGCCTCCACCATCCCACGGGCGAGCAAGAAGTCGCGCGCGTTGGCGGCGCCCGGGAGCAACGAAAGCTGTTCCGGGAGAGCCTCCAACCCGACTAAGTCGATCTGACCGCCAGCCTCCGCAATCCCGGCCGGGGGCCTCATCGGTTCTAGGCCCGCAGCTACGCGTAGGGGATCTCCAAATTGACCGTCGAGGAAGGCCCTGATCGCTGCCTCATGCTCCCTGTCGGGTTTCAACCACCGAAGCGCGTGCCGGAAGTCGAGGAAGCCCTTTAGGGCCGCCGTGCCCTCCTCAACGATCGCGAAGTTATCGGCGCTCTCTCTGACCTCGACCAGCCGGGCGTCCGATAGACGCTCGATCGTCCGCATGGCCGTCTCGGCGGCCAGGGCCTCCCGGATTGCGCCGCCAAGAAATAGCCCGCTGCCGGAAACAATAGTCGCACCCTTCGAACCGGGCGCGCGGTCCGCCTCGCGCTTCACTTCATCTACCCACTCGCCGAACAGGCTGTCCCCGCAACGAAGGTGATGGTCGAGAAAGGAAAGAGGCGCGCCGGCCGTAAAAGTGTGCAGCCAAAGCGAGACCTTTGCGAGTTCGACCGCCATCGGGTTCTTGTCGACGCCGTAAACGCAGCGTTTGAGCACTAGGCGCTTGATCAGGTTGGCGTCGGTCAGTTGCTCGGGCTTGATCGTCCAGCGGTGCGTTGCGGCTTCGCTGTTCAGCCCTTGGCGGAGCGCTTCGAGCTCGGCTGCGAGCGGCGAGCGCCAATCCAACGCGAGCCCGTCAGCGCCGCGCTCGGCGCCCCCGATCGCGGTGAACACTTGGCCTGCGAGCCAGTCGACAAGGTCTACAAGGAAATGGCCCGACCCCATCGCCGGATCACAAACCCTGAGGCTGAGTATCGCGGTCGCAGGGTCGGCCTCGGTCAGCCAAGCGCGGCGGTTGTCGGGGTCGATCCGACCGTCCGATGCTTGGTGGAGAGCAGCGTCGAACGCCGACAGCCGCTCCTGAACGAGCGGAGTAATCGTGCGGTCAATAATGAGGCGGACCAGCACATCCGGGGTGTAGTAGCTGCCCGTCGCCTTCCGGGCGAAGGGACTAAGGCGGATTAGGACCCCCCCGTCGGCGTCAGGATCGATGACGGGCTCATATTCGAGCAGCCGTTCGTAGATGCTGCCCAGCTCGCGCACGGAGAGGTCGCGGTAATTGATCCAGCGTCGCCGACCCTCCTCCGGCCGGCGGGAAAGGGCGTCGAGCAGGGGTGCAAAGACGGCGTCGCTCAGGCCCGCCCGGTCGAGCATCGGAGAACGGTCTGCGGCGAAGAGCTTGCCGTTGTAGGCAGGTATACCAAGGGCATCCTCGCCCAGGTCGATGACCCGGAACAGGTTGGCGACGCGCCGCCAGAGGTCATCGACCACACCCGAGAACGCATCTCCCGCATCGATGCGCTGGGCGACTGCTAGACGGATTTGCGTCAGGGCATAGTCATCAAAACGCCGGTCATGGCGGGGCAGTAGATCGCGGTCTTCGGCGTAGAGGACGAAAAGGAGACGGTAGAGGAGGGTGAGCGCGGCCTCCCGCGCGTCGGCGAGGTAGGCAGGGTCGGGCGCGATTGGCCGCCCTGGATCACCGGCGATCAGGCCCCGGATCAACCCCGGATAGATCGTATCGAACACCGTGTTGGCGAGGTCCGCGCGGACGCGGGTCTCCCAAAGTCGGCCTTCGTCGAGCGCGGCGCGCTGAGCCTCGCCGAAATGCTCGTTGCCAAAGAACAACAGGAAGAGCGCCACGGCGTGTTGCGGCTCGACGCGAATGCCGAAGAGGGGCAACACAGACTGGCCGGGCGGCTGGATCGCCGACAGAAGATCAATCTCGAAGAAGGCGCCGAGACGGTCGGCAGCGCCCTGGAAGTAGAGGCGCCAGTTCCGGCCGTTGGTCAGAATCCCCCAGCGACATGACGCCGACCTTTGTGCTGCGCGATCCATGTACCGAAGGGTCTGTCCGGCTGGCGTCTCGTTGTAGGCGGCCCCGCCGCCGCGCTGGTCGAGGCTAGTCCGCCACGCCTTTGCCTCTGCGACGGCCGCCGCGTAGCGCAGTTTTTCGGCCTCGGGGGCATGAGCGGCCGCGCCGAACGCGTCGTCATCGGGGAAGAGGGTATAATCTGGGACGTCGCGCAAAGCGGCGGCCTGCTGGACGATCCTGCGGTTTGCCCACCCGAGTCGGTCGAGAACCGGCCGGATGATGAAGTCCTCGGTCTGGGCCTCGTTAAGCGCATCGAGGTCGTACGTCTGGAGCAGCGCGCGGTACCAATCCGCGAACGCCTGCGCGGCATCTAAGCACGCGGCGTAGCCGGCTTGGGCCTTCACGCCCTCCCTGAGGTAATCCTCCGCAAATAACGCCCCCGAAAGCATGCCGGAGCTTAGCGGGTGAGCTGCACATTCCTCAACGCATGATCGTCGCCGCAGAAGCGGCCGGGCAGAGCCGGCCCGGCCGCGTCCGCCGTGACCTTTAAGGTGCTACGCCGCCAACAGACGGGCGGCTTCCGGCATGCGATAGATCGAGCCGGTCCGGAAGCGAGAACCACGGACGCGAACGCCGGCACGCACCCACCGGCCGCCGAGAAACTCGACGATCTGCCGGATGCGCCATCCGGTGAACTGCTTCGCGTCGTCGCTGAACGCTTCGTCACCAACGAGCGCGGCCAGGATATGCTCGACCGCCACAACCGGCGGGACGTCCGGGCGGACCAAGACGTGAGTAATGACCGCGTTGACGCAAATATTCAGGCAAAGGACATCGAAGATAGCCCGGTTGATCGCCGAACCTCCGGTCCCGAACTTGTCAGGCGCGCTGCCGATGTACGCAGCAAACGCTTCTGATGCCAATTCATTATTACGTGTGAAAAGATAGTCGATGGTGCGGTTCATCCGCGCCCTCCCTCACAAGGGGGTTATGGCGGAGGACAATTCCTCCGGCCCGGCCAATGGCCTCAATGCTCATATGTGGTTTCATCCGCCTCGCGCCAGTACAGCGCCGCCGGCGGCCCATTTCGCCCAGGCCACGGCCAGCCTCGGCCGAACCGACTGGGGCTCGATCGACGCCGACTATCCGCAACGCGCGGCTTCGGTGTCGGCGCTAGCAACCCCGCTGGTCCGCATAGTCCGGCCGCCGAGTGTGATCGGGGCGCCGCCCCTTTAGGCGGAGGCGACGCCGGCCCGTTCAGTTGCCGAAGTCCCAGCTTTCGCCGGCGGCGTAGCGCGCCAGCACGTTGCGCGCGATCAGGATGCGGTGGACCTCGTCGGGGCCGTCGGCGATGCGTAGCGTCCGCGCCCCCAGGTACATGCCGGCCAGCGGCGTGTCGCCCGAGACCCCGGCCGCGCCCCAGACCTGGATGGCGCGGTCGACGACGCGGGCGTAGGCGGCGGGCACGAAGATCTTGATCGCCGAGATATCGGTCCGGGGGTCGCCGCCATCCTCCATCAATTCGGCGCAGCGGATGGTCATCAGCCGCGCCGCCTGGATATCGATGTAGGAGTCGGCGATGAAGCCCTGCACGAACTGCTTGGTGGCGAGCGGCCCGCCGTGCACCTCGCGCATCGAGGCGCGCTCGACCATCAGGTCGAAGGCGCGCCACATCTGGCCGATCGAGTTCATGCAGTGGAAGACGCGGCCATGGCCGAGCCGGTCCTGGGCCGCCTTGTGGCCCGAGCCGGCCTCGCCCAGCGCGTTCTGCGCCGGCACCCGGACGTTGTCGTAGACGATCTCGCAATGGTCGCTGGGCCGGCCCCAGACCTCTACGCCGCGGACGATCCGCAGCCCCGGGGTGTCGGTCGGCACGATGATCTGGGTCATGCGGCCGGTGTCGCGCCCCGCCCCCTCGGTGCGGCACATGACGATCAGGAAGTCGGCGCGAAAGCCGTTGGAGGTGAACCACTTGTGGCCGTTGATCACCCATTCGCCGTCTTCCAGCCGGGCGGTGGTCTTGATGGCCCGCGGATCGGAACCGGGCGCATCCGGCTCGGTCATCGAGAAGCCCGATTCCATCCTGCCTTCGGTGAGCGGGACCAGCCATTTGCGCTTCTGCTCGTCGGTTCCGTACTTGAGCAGGATCGACTGGTTGCCGCTGTTCGGGGCGACGACGCCGAATAGGCCGGCGCCGCCAGGGGTGTAGGCGAGCACCTCGTTCATGTAGGCGTGCTCGAGGAAGCTGAGGCCCGCGCCGCCGTATTCGGGTGGCAGGTGCGGCGCCCACAGCCCGGCCTGCTTCACGGTATCCTTGATAGCTGAAGCGACGCCCCTTGCCTTGGTCTTCTCCTCCGCCGTTGCCCCGTGCCGCCAGCCGGCGGCCAGCACGCGCTCGTTGGGCAGGATCTCCTTGTTGACGATCCGCGCCGTGAGCTCGCGGATGTCGTTTATCCGCGCGTCCAGAGTCGGGATCGGCTTCACGTTCATGGGCATGGGCGGCTCTCCAGTGACGGGCGCAAGCTAACGGCGGCGTTCGGCGGCGCTTTGAGGCGCCTCAAACAAATGTTTGATCCAGCGCAAGGCGCGCAGACACCGGGCGCCCCTAAGCGACAGCATGGGTAAGTCCCGTCGCTGACGCCGGGCGATTCTCGCTCGAAGCAGCGCGGCGCAAAGGGGAGAACGCCATGGCGCTGCTCGCAATCGACCTCGATCCGCAACTTTCCGAAACCGAACGCGTCGCCTGCGAGACCGCGCACCGCTTCGCCCGTGATGTCATGCGCCCGGCAGGCGAGAAGCTGGACAAGATGGCGGCGGCCGAAGTGATCGCGCCGGGCTCGGTCCTGTGGGACGTCTTCCGCCAGCATCGCGAGCTGGGGCTGGGCTATTTCGACGAGGGCTCCGAGCTGTCGCCGACCGATCAGGCGCGCATCCGGTGCCTCGTCAGCGAGGAGCTGGGCTGGGGCGATGCCGGCCTCGCCATCAGCCTGGGAGCGGCGGGCTTCCCGGCCTTCATGTCCAGGATGTCGGGCAATCCGGCGCTGATGGAGCGTTTCCCGGCCGGCACGGTCGGCTGCTGGGCGATCACCGAGCCCGGCCACGGCTCCGACGAGATCAACTTCGACGGCGCCATCAGCCACCCGGGCGGCCACGACGGCCGCCCCAACTGTATCGCCAAGAAGGACGGCAACCAGTTCGTCATCAGCGGCCAGAAGTCGGCCTGGGTGTCGAACGGCACCATCGCCACCGCGGCGGCGCTGTTCTGCGCCGTCGACATGGGCGGCGATCGCCTGGGCCACGCGGTCTTCGTCGTGCCGCTGACCGAAGAGGGGGTGAACAAGGGCAAGCCGACCGACAAGATCGGCCAGCGCGCCCTGAACCAGGGCGAGATCTTCTTCGACGGCCTCAAGATCCCGGCCGACTACATGGTCGTGCCGCCCGAAGGCTACCGCGCCTGCGCCGACCAGATCCTGACCATGGCCAACACCGGCATGGGGACGACCTTCGTCGGCTGCGCCAGGGCAGCCTTCGAGCTGGCGACCGACTACGCCAAGAGCCGGGTGCAGGGCGGTGTCGCCATCTTCCAGCACCAGTCGGTCAAGTCCCGCCTGTTCAAGATGTACCAGAAGGTGGAGGCGGCCCGGGCGCTCAACCATCGGGTGGCGCGGATCAACGCGGCCCGGGAAAAGCCGCTGCTGGAGCTGGCCATCGCTTCCAAGGTGACATCGACCCAGGCGGCTTTCGACGTCGCCAGCGACGCCCTGCAGATCTTCGGCGGCTCCGGCATCAGCCGCGACTGCCCGATCGAGAAGATCTTCCGCGACGCCCGCATCTCGATGATCGAGGACGGTTGCAACGAGGTGCTGGGCATGGTCGCGGCGGCCAGGTTCTAGAGGCCCGCCATGCGCATGAACGCCTACGTGGCCGGGGTCGGAATGACGCCCTTCGGCCGCAAGATCGAGGCTGGGCTCAAGGCCATCGCCGGGGAGGCGATCGCCGCGGCGATCGCCGAGGCCGGGGTGGACAAGAGCGAGATCGAGGCGGCGTGGATGTCGAACGCCGCCGCCGGCGTCCTCACCGGGCAGGAATGCATCCGCGGCGAGGTGGCGCTGCGGGGCCTGGGCATGGGCGCCTTGCCGGTGGTCAACGTGGAGAACGCCTGCGCCAGCGCCTCGACCGCGTTCAACCAAGCCTGCGCCATGGTGACCGGGGGCCTCTACGACGTCGTCCTCGCCTGCGGCTTCGAGAAGATGTACTTCGAGGACAGGGCCAAGGTGTTCGGCGCCTTCATGGGCGCGGTCGACGTCGAGCAGCTGCAGACGATCCTGAAAGGCCTCGAGACCGCTGCCGCGGCGAGCGGCGCGAGCCAGGCCGCCGCCGGCGCCGGCAAGAACCGGTCGATGTTCATGGACCTCTATGCGGCCGCGGCTCGGGCCCACATGGAGCGTTACGGCACGACGGCGCGCCAGTTCGCGGCGATCTCGGCCAAGAACGCCTTCCACGGGTCGCTCAACCCGCGGGCCCAGTTCCGCGAGGCGTTGAGCATCGACGAGGTGCTGGCCGCGCCCATGATCGCCGAACCGCTCACCCGGCCGATGTGCTCGCCGATTGGCGATGGCGCCGCGGCGGCGGTGATCGTGAGCGAACGCAAGATGCGGCGCCTGGGCAAGACGGGGGCGGTGCGCGTGGCCGCCAGCGTCCTGCGCTCGGGCTGGGACCACGGCGCGGGCGAGGAAAGCCTGTCAGACCGCTGCGCCCGCGAGGCCTACGAAGAGGCGGCCATGGGGCCGGAAGACCTGAGCCTGGTGGAACTGCACGACGCTTCGGCGCCCGCCGAACTGATGGCGTGCGAGTCCATCGGGCTTTGCGCCAAGGGCGAAGGCGGGCCGCTGGTCGATTCCGGGGCGACGCGCCTGGGCGGCCGCATACCGGTGAGCACCTCCGGAGGGCTGTTGCGCAAGGGCCATCCGATCGGGGCGACCGGTATCGCCCAGGTGGTGGAGATCGTCGAGCAGCTGCAGGGCCGCGCCGGGGCGCGGCAGGTGGAAGGGGCGCGCGTGGGCCTGGCCCACAACGGCGGCGGCGCCATCGGCGGCGATGCGGCGGCCCAGTGCGTCACCATCCTTTGCGCCGCCTGAGGCAGCCGGGATGCGCGCCTTGAACGAGATGGTGCTGGCAGACCTGATCGAGAGCCGCGCCGAGAGCCGGCCGGACCTGGACGTGGTCACCTTCGACCGGACCGGGGCCGCACCGGACGAGGTGCGCACCTACGCCGAGCTGTGGGCCAATGCCAATCGCCTCGCCGCCGGACTGATCGGGCGCGGCATGGCTTACGGCGACCGCTTCGCCATCCTGATGCGCAACCATCCCGAGTTCATCGAGCTGATGATCGCCGCCTCGGTGACCGGTCTGGTGTTCGTGCCCATCGATCCGCGCACCCGCGGGGCGAAGCTCGCCTACACCCTGAACCACTCCGGCTGCCGGGGCGTGGTGTGCGCGGACTACGCCGCCGAACAGGTGGAGGAGATCCGGGGCGAGCTTCCCGGCGTCGAATGGACGTGGGTGCTGGAAAGCGGCGAGGAGGCGGCCTCGCCGACCGCAGCCGAGCTCGGGGCTGCCAGCCTGGCCGAGATCCTCGACGCTCCCCAAAGCTTTGTCGGGCCGCTGCTGAAGAGCCCGGCGGACCCGCTGCAGATCATCTACACCTCGGGGACCACCGGCGATCCCAAGGGCGTTGTGTTCGCCAACGTCCGCTTCGGCGGGGCGACGCTGCTCGATGACATGCTCGGGATCGGCGCCGACGAGCGGCCGTACACCGGGCTGTCACTCACGCACGGCAACGCCCAGCTGATGACGCTGGCCTCGGCGCTGCGGCTGGGCCAGCGCGCGGTCTTCAGCCGCAGATTCACCAAGTCGCGCCTGTGGGACATCACCCGAAAGCACGGCTGCACCTTCTTCAACCTCCTGGGCGGCATGGCGACGGCGATCTTCTCCGAGCCGGAAAAGCCCGACGACGCCGACAACCCGGTGCGCTTCGTGCTTTCGGCCGGCATGCCGGCGGCCATCTGGGACGCCTTCGAGCGCCGCTTCGATCTCAAGGTGCTGGAGGCCTACGGCGCCATCGAAGGCGGCATGGCTTTCAAGCCCATCGGCGCGGGGCCGGTCGGCAGCTTCGGCAAGGCGCCGCCGGGCCTGGAGATGCGCATCGTCGACGAGGCCGGCGAGGCGTGTCCGCCGGGAGTCGCCGGCGAACTGATCAGCCGGCCGGCGAGCGGCGAGGCGGCGAGCGTCGCCTATTTCCGCAATGTCGAGGCGTCGGAGAAGAAGACCGCGGGAGGCTGGCTGCGCAGCGGCGACATCTGCCACGCCGACGCCGAGGGCTGGCTCTATTTCGACTACCGCAAGGGCGGCGGCATTCGCCGCAATGGCGATTTCGTCAGCCCGGGCTTCGTGGAGGCGGCCTTGGCGGCGATGCCGGCGATCGACGACGTCTACGTCTACGGAATTCCGGCGGCCTCGGGCGCTCCGGGCGAAAAGGACGTCGTCGCCGCCATTGTGGTCGAGCGAGCGGGTTTCAATGCCGGTCAAGTGTTCGCCGAGTGCCGCCGCAGGCTCGAGGCCAACTTCGTGCCGAGTTTCCTGCAGGTCGTTCCCGAGATTCCCAAGACGGCGTCGGAAAAGCCGCAGGACCGGTTCCTGATCGCGGCCCTGACCGCGGCCGACGCCGAGGTGTGGGAGAGCGCCGGCGCCGGCGCGCGAAGGACGGCGCCGGACGCCTTCGCGCGGCTCGAAGCCGCCGCGCCACCAGCGCGGGCAGCCGCGTAGAGGAGGACGCCGATGAACGAGATCCTCGATCTCGAGAGCCTCGAGGACATCGAGTGCGAAACCGAGACCAAGCACGACCGCACCCTGCGCCGCCGCACCCACATCCATGACATCCAGCCCGGCGCCGACTGGAACGAGGTCGAGCACGCCATCCTGACGCGGCGCAGCATCCGCAAGTTCAAGGGGCGGCAGGTCCCGGAGTTCATGATCCGGCGGATCCTGGAGATGGGGCGTTTCGCGCCCTCGCAGGGCAACTGCCAGCCGTGGTCGTTCGTGGTGGTGCGCGACAAGGAGCTGATCGCGCAGATGGAGGCCTATTGCGTGGCCGCCTGCAAGGGCATGACCGCCGCCGTCGACTACACCAACTACCCGAAGGGTTCGCCCGAGCGCGCCAAGATCCTGGAAAGCACCCAGGCGCTCAACCGCGCCAATCCCAACGCCTTCCACCCGGTGCCGATGACGGCCATCAAATCGATCGCCAACGGGCGCTTCGCCGTCTTCCACAAAGCGCCGACGGTGATCCTGATCCTCATGGACAAGCGTGGCGTGGGAACGCCCGAGATCGACATCGGCGTCGTCGGCCAGAACATGGTGCTCGCCGCCCAGAGCCTGGGCCTGGGCACCTGCTGGATCGGCTTTTCGCGGCTGCTCGCCAGCAGCGGCGAGTTCATGGAGAAGTTCGGCGTGGCGCCGCCGTTCGAGCTCGCCGAAGCGATCAGCGTCGGCTACCCGATCGGCAATCCGACCCAGCACCCGGTCGCCCGCCAGACGCACCAGATCCTGTGGCTGGAGGACGGCCAGCGACGACTGCTGGACCAGGAAGGGAGCCCGCCATGACGGTGGTGATCGACAAGGCCGAGGTGACGGCCGACCACCTGCCGGTCTGGGACGATCCGGCCGAGGCGCTCTATCGAAGGGTGACGATCGAACTCGAAAAGTGCGACGGCTGCCGTCTGTGCGCCGTCGTCTGTCCCGCCAACATCCTCGAGATGTTCGGGCCCAAGGACAACCTCAAGGTGCGCCTGAAGGCCGACGCAAGCGGCTGCATGAGCTGCAACAACTGCTTTGCGGTATGCGCCAGCGAAGGGATCTACGCCACCGAGCCGTACGACTTCGCCGGCCTCTACGAGCAGAAGCGCATCGGCGCGTTTTCGGCGCCCAGGCGGTTTTAGAGAAACCGGCGCGGCCGCGGCCAGAAGGCGGCGGGACCGCAAACGGGTAGCGATTGGCAAGCGGGCGACGAAATCGATATGAACTCCCGATACATGACGCTTCCGCGAGGTGATCGTGAACCCAAGAACCGTTCGCCGCGCGCTGATCGCTGGCGTGCTGCTCATGCTGGCGCCGACCGGCTCCATGGCGCAGCCGCGAGGCGTGGTGACGGTGTTTGCGGCCGCATCCCTGAAGAATGCGCTCGATGATGTCGGCGCAGCGTTCAAGGCCAGGACCGGCAAGGGCGTGCGGTTCTCTTATGGGGCCTCTTCGGCGCTGGCGCGTGAGATCGAGGCAGGCGCGCCGGCGAACGTGTTCGTCTCGGCCGATGTCGACTGGATGGACTATGTCGCCGCAAGGGGACTGATCGTCGCCGCCAGCCGGCGCGACCTTCTCACCAATCACCTCGCCCTCATCGCGCCCGCGGATTCCAAGGTGCGCTTGCGCATCGGCAAGGGCATGCCCCTGGCGGCGGCGCTGGGAGACGGCAGGCTCGCCTTGGCCGCGCCCGAGGTGCCGGCCGGCAAATACGCCCAGGCCTCTCTGACGGCCCTCAATGTCTGGGACAGCGTCTCCGCCAAGCTCGCGCCGGCGGTGAACGTGCGCGCCGCGCTGCTCTTCGTCGCCCGGGGCGAGACGCCGCTCGGCATCGTCTACGACACAGATGCGAAGGTCGAGCCCAGGGTGAAGATCGTGGGCCCGTTCCCGGACTGGAGCCACCCGCCGATCATCTATCCAGCGGCTCTCGTCTCCCATCACGACAGCCCGGATGCGCGCTCGTTCATGGCGTTTTTGAGCGGGCCGCAGGCCAAGGCGATCTTCCGTCGCTTCGACTTCGTCGTGCTCGGTCCGCGGCGATGATCCGATCCGTCATCCTGGCAGCAGCGGGATGCCTGGCGACCCTTGCGCCGGCCTATGCCCAAGAGCTCGAGCTCGAAGGCCTCGACAACCGGCCGATCGCACTGACAAGGGCCGAGTTCGCGGCCCTGCCTCACACCGGACTTAAGGTAGACATCGAGGGAAAGACCGGAGATTTCGATGGCGTCGAGCTGGCGACGATGCTCGCCCGGATCGGCGCGCCGACGGGCAAGGCGCTTCGCGGCCCGGAGCTGCGTGACGTGGTCGTGGTCATGGGCCGCGACGGCTATGCCGCCGTGCTGGCGCTGGCCGAGGTCGACCCGATGGTGCGGCGGGAAAAGGTGATCGTCGCCGACGAGCTCGACGGCCGGCCATTACCCGCGATCGAGGGGCCCTATCGCCTGGTGGTCGAAGGCGATCAACGCGGCGCCAGGATGGTCCGCATGGTCACCGCCATCCAGCTCCGGCGCGTGAACTGACCGGCGAACCGGGCCGTCAAAAGCCAAACTGCGTGCGCACCGCGACAGCGTCGTAGCTCTGGCCGATCTGGGCGCCGGTGGGCGTCTGGTACGACGTCGCGTCGGGCGAGAGACGGGAAATGGTGACATGTTGACCTTCGATGGCGACCCGGACCGTCGGCGTCAGCCACCAGTTGACGCTGGCGGCCCAGGTGCGCAGGTCGCCGCCGCGGATGGCGTCGGCCGTGGGGGCCGAACCGGGCGGTCCTGCATGGTAGTTGAGGTTCATTTCGGCGTACCGGGCCGCCAGCTCGACCGTTCCCCAGCCCCCGGCGCCAACCGGACGAGGAACGGGCGGGGCGTCGAAAGCCGCCGTCTGGGAGTTGTAGCGACGCCCACGTCCGACGGGAACCCAACTCGCTTCGACGTACCAGCCATCGAAGTGCGGATCGGTGACCAGGGCGATCGCCCTCTGCACGTCGAAGTGCTCGTATTCGCTCTGCAGAAGGAAACTGCGCCACTGGGCCGCGAACTCGGCCCCGACCTCGTCAGCGTGACGCGCATCGATGTTGCCGGTGTTGATGAGCTTGGTCCCATCGATCCGCAGTTCGGCCTGGTCGCTCAACGATACCGATTCGGCCGATGCGGGAGTGGACCCGGCGGCTGACGGGCCGGCCGTGTCGGCCGGGTGATCGACGTAGCTGCCATGCGCTCCGATGTGGATCAGCCAGTCTCGGCCGTACAGGGGGCTGACGGCGACCCGCCCCACGAACGCCAGCTGATCGCCGTAGGTCGGGGCGACCCCGGTTCCTGTCGACGCGACCACCCCGATGGTGCGGCCGGTCACGGCGCCGGATGCGAGCCAATGATCTCCAGCCGCCCAGAGCTGGGCGGCAATCCTGGTGTCCCCGGCGGCGAGGTTGCGGGCGACGTCCGCGGACGCGGCCCGTTCGAGGAGCGGCTGGGCCGCGGTCGAATCCTGATCGGCCAGACCTTGCAGCGGCGGGAACGCGCCGACGCGCAGCTTCAGCGGCTGCAAGCCCGAATACTGGATCCAGGCCTCGTAGAGCTGGCCCGCGTTCTCGGCGCCGGATCCGCCGAAGTCAAAGAAGGCGCGATACTGGAAGTCGCCGAACGCCTTGCCCCACACTCCGATGCGGGCGCGCCGAAACAGGGTTCCGTCCCTGAGGTTGCGGGCGTGGCCCAGATCGACGTTCGCGGCGCTGAAGCCGAGCGCCGGGCCAGAACGGCGAAAGTCGGCGCCGAGCGGGCCGGGCGCGGCCTGGAAGTACTCAGCGCCGTCCAGTTGGACGAGGGCGTAGAGGTTGGCGCTGAACCGCCCGTCGTCGGTCGCGACGCGAGGCGGGCCGCCCGTGAGGCTGGCCCTGAGAGCGGTTGGCCCCGGCTGCGGCGGCGGCGGGAGCGCCGGCGCCGTCTGGATCCGCGCGCTCTGCAGCGCGGCGACCTTTGTCTGAAGCGCGCCGACTTGCTGGCGAAGCGCGGCGTTTTCCTGCCGCAGGCCCTGCTGGGCGGCAACCTGGGCTTGCAGCGAGGCGACAGCGGCCTCGAGCCGGGCGAGCCGCGCGTCCTCCGTGGCTGGATCGGGGGCCGCGATCGCCCCATCAGCGGCCGTGACGGCGGCCACCGCCGCAGCCGACAGCCAAAAGCTTCTTGCCCCCATAGCGCCCTCCGTGTCGATATATAGTCTGACTACATATCTATACGGTCAAGTCGAGCCGGTGGGAACGCTGCCCAGCGGGTCAGTCCAGCGAACTCAGTCGACCGCCAGGATCACGTGCGAGGCCTTGATGAGCGCCTGGGCGGTTTGCCCCGGGGCGAAGTCGAGGCTCGCGTCGCTCTCGCGAGTAATGGTGGCGGTGATGGTCTTGCCATCGCCCAGATCGAGCACGACCTCGTCGTTCACCTCTCCGGGCGTGCGCCGGGCGACCGTGCCGCGCAAGCGGTTGCGGGCCGACACGCGCAGCACGCCATCGTCTTTGGCCAGGATGACAAAGCTGGACTTGATGATGGCGATGGCCTCGAGGCCAGGCGCCAGCCCCAGGTCGGCCACGCTCTCCCTGGTGATGATCGCGACGATTTCCACCGCATCGGAGACCTTCAGCACGACTTCAGCGTTGACGGCCCCCCGTGTGATCCTCGTCACTACGCCGCGAAAGGCGTTCCTGGCGCTCGTCCGCATGGTGAGGCTCCTGACCACCTTCTCGACAGGCGACCGACCGTCCAGCAGATGGCCCTCGAGTTGTCCGATCGCCTCGGAGAGATCGGCCTCGAGCCCCCGAAAGGCCAGGGCGACCGCTTTCCCCGCCGGGGTGACTTGGGCAGCGCCGCCCGTCTTTCCACCCGGCTGGGCCACGACGAGAGGGCGCTCGAAGAGGTTGTTCATCGCCTGGACGGCGTCCCAGGCGCCTTTGTAGCTCAGGCCCAGGGCCTTGGCCGCCGCCGTGATCGAGCCTTTCTGGCCGATGGCTTCGAGCAGGCGGATTCGATCGGCGCCCAATCCCAGTCGAGCGCTCTTCCGCAGCTGAAGCAGGACCTTGATGTTTTGCGCAGCCGTCATCGAGGTTCGGGGGTCATAGCATCGGTGAACCCGCCGGTGACACCGACGCGCGCCGGGGAGGTGACTTGGAGCGGCGGTGGCGGCATCTAGCAGCCATGCCCAAAATCGACATCAGAGCCGTCCCCGTGATCAAGGGGACCGGATACCCGCCGCAGTTCAACGCTCCCTGCGCCGAACGCACCCGTCAGCGGCTCGGCGACGCCGGCGGCCTCGGCGATTTCGGCGTCAACCTCATGCGCCTACCGCCCGGCGGCTGGTCCAGCCAGCGGCACTGGCATTCGCACGAGGACGAATTCGTGTTGGTGCTCGAAGGCGAGCTGACGCTCATCGAGGACCAGGGCGAGTCGCTGCTCCGCGCCGGCGATGCGGCCGCCTTTCCCAAGGCAACCGGCAACGGCCATCACATGATCAACAGGTCGCGGGTCACGGCGGTCTATCTGGAGGTCGGGTCGCGATCGGGCGCCGACCTGACGACCTGCTCCGATGTCGACATGATGACCTCGGCAACCGACGGCCGGTTCACCCACAAGGATGGCGCGCCGTATTAGGGCGCCCTGGCGACTATTCGCCGATCAAGTGCGCGGCGATCTGGCGCTCGTGCGGCGCGCGCCGGTGCTCGAAAAGGAAGATCCCCTGCCAGGCGCCAAGGGCCGGGGCGCCGGCGACGACCGGAATCGCCAGTGTGACCCCGCCGACCGCGGTGCGGATATGCGAGGGCATGTCGTCCGGCCCCTCGTCCTGGTGAGCGTAGCCAGGGCCTTCCGGCGCCAAGCGCTCGAAGAAAGCCTCGAGATCGGCGCGCACGTCGGCCGAATAGTTCTCCTGGATCAGGAGCGAGGCCGAAGTGTGCCGGCAAAAGAGGCTCAGAAGCCCGGTCCGGATCTCCTGGGCTCGCGTCCAGTCGCAGATCTCGGCGGTGACTTCGACGAGGCCAGGCCCCGGCGTCCGGACACGGATGATCGTGGCGGCCTGGCGCATGGCGCTTCAATAACGCTTCAGACAGGCGCCCAGCGGCCGAGGCGGCGTAAAATCCCCTTCACCATGATCGGGCCCAATTCCGTTAATACCAAAGGCTTAAGTCGTAGACGAGAGCTGAGCGTCGTTCGGGAACAGCGGTGAAGATCAACCTCGTCTTTGACGCCAGCGCCGCGAATGCGCCATCCGGCTTCGAGGCCGCCGCGCAAGCTGCCGCGAACTTCTACGACGCCCTCTTCACCAACCCGATCACGGTCACCATCGACGTCGGCTGGAACGAGGTCGACGGCTCCCGCATCGGCGCCTCGGCCTTGGCCGAGAGCGAAACCACCGGCTATCTGTACAACTACGCGCAGGTGCGCCAGGCGCTGGTCGCCGAGGCGACCTCGAGCGCCGATCACACCGCCGTCGGGACCCTGCCGATCAACGATCCGACCAACGGAGGTCAGTTCTTCGTCTCTTCGGCCGAGGCGCAGGCGCTGGGGTTGGCGGGCCCGTCGAGCGGCGGCCCCGACGGCTGGGTGGGCATCAGCTCGGCCTTCCCCTGGACGTTCGATCCGAACCATCGCGCCGTCGCCGGCAAGTTCGACGCTATCGGCGCGCTGGAACACGAGATCAGCGAGGTGCTGGGACGCATCGGCGCCCTGGGGATGTATCAGGCCCAGGGCGCGCCCGAGTACGACCCGATCGACCTCTTCCGCTGGACTTCGCCGGGGGTGCGCGACCTCACGCCCGGGCCGGGCTGGTTCAGCCTCGACGGCAAGTCGATGCTGCAACTCTTCAACGATCCCACGCAGGGCGGCGATGCCGCCGACTGGGATCCGAGCTACATCGGCGACTCCTACGGTTCGGGCGCGCCCGGCGTCGCCAATCTGGTGAGCCCGGTCGACAAACAGGTGATGGACGTGCTCGGCTACGACATCGCCGGCCAGAGCGCTGCTTTCACCGGCCTGGAGCGTCAGTACGCCATCAGCGCCTCTGGCGGCACGGTGACCATCTCCGGCGGCCCCGAGGGGGTCACGCACTCCCTTGTCGGCGCGCCCAGCATCGCATTCGCCGACGGCGCCTTGAGCTTCGACGCCAACGGCGCGGCGGCGCAGTTCTACGACTTGTGGGACGCGGCTTTCGGAACGCCCGCCAACCCCGGCATCGCCCAGGCCGATATCGCCGCGCTGCAGCAAGGGACGACCTTGGCGGCGCTGGCCGACAAGATCGCCGGCGGGCACAAGTTCCGCAACGCCGTCGCCGGCATGAGCCCGGCCCAGATCGTCACCCACGTCTTCGAGACGGCGTTGCGCCGCGCTCCGACCACTACCGAGGCGGCGCAGTGGACGACCTATCTCGGAACCGGCGGCGACCTCGGCCAGATGCTGCTCGACATCGCCACCTCGAGCGAGCACGTGGCCATCACCGCGCCGGCGGTGGCGCAGGGGCTGTGGGTCGCCGACCCGGCGTACGCCACGGTCGAGTACATGTTCCAGGCGGCGTTCGGGGGCGCCCCGACGAGCGCGGAGCTGGCTAACTGGGCCCCACAGGTGCGCTCGGGCATGACCGCCGAAGCGCTGGCGACGCAGCTTGCGGCGACGACCGCGTTCCAGACGGACATCGCCGGCAAGTCGAACCAGCAGATCGTCGACTATTTCTACGCCACGGCGCTGCACCGCGCCCCGGACGCATCCGGTGAGGCCTTCTGGACCTCCTACCTCAACGCCGGCCACTCGGTGGCCGACCTGATGACGCAATTCGAGCAGAGCCCCGAGTTCGATCGCCGCAACGGCGCCTCGATCGCTCCCGGCCTGTTGGTTTCGGCCTCGAGTTCATCGGCTTCGTTCCTGGGGAGCTTCACCCAGGCCATGGCTTCGACCAGCGGGACCGGCGCGGCCGGCTGGACGGTGCGTCCGCACGCGCCGCTGGCGGCTGCGCCGATGCTCGCCCGTCCGAACGCGGCGTTGGCCTGACCAAGGGGGGCCCAAAGGGCCAGCCTCACGCCGGCCGGGCTTCGCCCCAGAAGACGTAACCGGCCCATCGCGGCGTCTTGGGGAGATAGCGCGTCTGCAGGTCGGAGAGCGCAAAGCCGGCGTCCTGGATGATGCGCGGCATGTCGCGATCCAGCCGGCAACCGCCGCCGATCACCTTCCACACCGGGGTGATCCGTCGCTGGGCTCGGCTGACCTTCTCATCGGGAGCCAGGCCATGTTCGCAGAAGATCAGCCGGCCTTCCGGCTTCAAGGCCCGGCGGGCGCCCGCCAGCGCGCTCACCGGATCGGGAATCGAACAGAGGCTGAAGGTGACCAGGACAGTGTCCACGCTCGCCGGCGGCAGATCGAGGTCCTCCGCGCGAGCCGGAAGTATCTCGACGGCGAACGGCGCCGCGGCCGCAGCCTTGCGCCCGCGCGCCAGCATGCCGGCCGAGGGGTCGAGCCCAATCAGCCGCTCCACCCTGGCGGGATCGTAGTGCGGCACATTAAGCCCCGAGCCGAAGCCGAGCTCGAGAACGACGCCGCTGGCCCTGGGCGTGACGCGGGTGCGCATGCGCTCGATCGCCGGGGCGTTGCAGGCGGCGTTCAGGAGCGGCGGCAGAATATAGCGTTCGTAGAAGCCCACGCCCCACCTCCGGCGCCAAACTGCGTTAATGTGATTACCCCATGAGTCGAGAACTTCGGACTGGGGAAACCAGCGGTTGCGACGGCTATAAGCCCAAGCCCGCGTAACACTGAAGGGGCCCGAGCGCGCCAGTGCGTGTCTTTCTCGTCCTGCTCGCCCTCGGTTTGGCGGCCGCCGCCGCGCCGCGGGCTCCGACGCCATCTTTCTGGGCCGTGCGCACCGATCGCCAAATGAAGGTGGTGGTCGACGCCTCGGCGGAAAAGCAGCCCGACGGTACGGTCGGCGTGCCACTCTTCATCTTCTACGCCGCGCCGCTGGACGGCCACGATCTCTACGCCGACTACTTCGTCTTCGACTGCGGCCGGCGGACGGCGCGGCTGTCGAAGACCGTCGGCGTCTCAAAATATGTCGAGCCGCTGGATCTGAAGGACACCGGCGACCCGGCCTATGTCGTGCCCGTCGGCTCGATGATGAGCGAAGTCATGGACGTGGCCTGCCATGGAGCGCGCGCCGCGCCGCCGAGCTGGAAGCCGCTCACCGACAACCTGCGCCAGATCTCCGCCGACTACTACCGCGGCTTTCTCGGCCAGATGTTCTAGGCCAGCGCGCGTGGCGAAGACCGAAACGCCCGCGGCCTCGCCGCGCAATCTGATGATCGTCCGCTACGTCCACGACATGGAACAAGCCTTCCATGAGCTGGGGCTCGGACTTGCGCCCGTGTTCCGCTCGCCAGGCTGGTCAATGCTTGCCTGCGGGACGGCCTTGGTTGGGCTGCACCTCATCGACAAGGGCGTGACTGAGCGGCCGGTTCCGTGGGCGGGGCTGAATCTCGAAGTGGACGACCTGGAGGCCGCCGTCGCGCGGGCTCAGGCCTGCGGAGCGCGCCTCGTGCACATCCGTGAGCCCGAGCCGCGCGTCCCGGTGCGGCTGGCCGTCATGGTCGATCCTGACGGCGGTGGCTTCGAGTTGCGCCGATCCGTCGCGAGCGACTAGGCGGAGCGGCGCCCGTTCTGGGGCCGAAGCGCTCGCCGACCCTCCCCCGAAGCGGCGATTCCGGTTAGGGGAGGGGAATGGCAAGGAACCGCGCGGCAGCCGCGGCCGACGACGCCCCTCCCGCCGGCCCCGTCGATCGGGAGGAACTCCAATCCAGGTTCGAGGCCCTGCTCGGCCGTCCCGGTCCGGGCGAGGCGGCGGCGCGGGACGAGTTCATCGCCCAGGTTTTCGATGACTACCGGCCCGAGGAGCTGCCGGGCCTGACCGCCGATGACCTGGCCGCCGCTCTGGCCAGCTTCTGGGGCGTCGCCAGGGGCATGGACAGCGCGGCGCCGGCGATCCGGCTCAGCCCCGCCAAGGGCGCCGGCGGGCGCGATCTGGCGGCGCAGCTATTGGAGATCGTCCAGCCCGACCGGCCGTTCATCGTCGACAGCGTCATGGGCGAGGTCGGCGAGGCGGGCGCCGAAGTGAGGGCCATGTTCCATCCGGTCATCGGGACGAGGCGCCGGCGCCTCTCCTTGATCCAGGTGTGGCTCAGGCCCCTGACCGCTGACCGGGGCGCGGCTTTGATCGAGCGCGTCGAGGGGGCGCTCGCGGACGTCCTGATCGCTGTCCACGACTTCAAGGCGATGATGGCGCAGCTCGACGAGACCATCGCCGAGCTCGAGGAAGCCGCCCCGGGCGATCCGAAGATTCTCGCCGAAGACCTCGAGTTCCTGCGCTGGATGCGCGCCGGCCACTTCGTTTTCCTGGGCACCCGCTGCTACGAGTATCCGCGCACGAAAGACGGGGGCTACGCCGCCGAGGAGCCGCTGATCCAGCCCCAGCAGAGCCTGGGCGTGCTCCGCGACGAAAGCCGGTTCGTGCTGCGCCGCGCCAACGAGCCGGCGGTGCTGTCGGCGGCTCTGCGGCGCAACCTCGAGATGGCCGAGCCGGTGGTGGTGGCCAAGTCGAACCTACGCTCGCGGGTGCACCGGCGCGTTTACATGGATTACGTCGGCGTGCGCCGCTATGGGCGTGACCGCAAGCCCAAGGGCGAGGTCCGCTTCGTCGGCCTCTTCACCCACCAGGCCTACAACGAATCGGCGCACGACACGCCGCTGCTGCGCGGCAAGGTCGCCAAGGTGATGGCGGCGGCCGGTTTCCCCCGCGGCAGCCACAACGCCAAGCGGCTGGCCAACATCCTCGACACCTATCCGCGCGACGAGCTGTTCCAGATTCGCTCCGAGGAGCTCCTGGAAAAGGCGCTCGGCATCCTGCACCTGTCCGACCGCCCGCGGGTGAAGCTGTTCGTGCGCAACGACGCCTTCGACCGCTTCGTCTCGGTGCTGATGTTCACCCCACGCGACCGCTACGACGCGCGCCTGCGCGCCGCCGCCGGCGACATCCTGGCTTCCGCCTGGGGCGGCCGGATCACCTCGTTTTTTCCGAACTTTTCGGATTCGCCCCTCGCCTGGGTGCACTACATCGTCGCGGTCACGCCGGGAGACCATCCCGAGCCGGACGTTTCCGAGGTCGAGCGCCGCATCGCCCTGGCGGCCCGCACCTGGGGCGATGCGCTGGAGGCGGCGCTGCTCGCCGGGGCGCCACAGCAAGCCGGCGCGCGCCTGGCCGCCTGGCGCGACGCCTTCCCTGCCGGCTACCGCGACCTTTACGGGGCCGAGGAGGCGATCGCCGACATGGCCGCCATCGAGGGGATGGCGCCGGGCGAGACCCTGGAGGTCCGCGCCTACCGGCATCGAACCGACTCTCCCAAGTCCTTCCGCTTCAAGCTGTATCGCCGTGGCGAGGCCCCGGCCCCCCTCTCCGACGTGCTGCCGATCCTCGAGAACGCCGGCCTCTTCGCCCTGGTGGAAGAGGGCTTTCCCCTGACCCCGCTGGCGCCGGACGGGCGCACGCAGCGCTTCTGGGCGCACGAGTTCCTGATCGCCGACGAGCGCGGCGAGCGCCTGGCCTTCGCCAACGTCAAGGCCCCGTTCGAGGCGGCGTTCAAGGCGATCTGGTCGGGGCGGGCCGAGAACGACGGCTTCAATCGCCTGGTGCTCGAACTCGGCTGCCACTGGCGCGAGGCGGCGCTCGTCCGCGCCGTGGCGCGCTATCGGGCTCAGTCGGGCCTTGATCCGTCGCCGACCGTGCAACAGGCCGCGCTTGCCGATCATCCGCAAGTCGCCCACCTGCTGCTCGATCTCTTCCACGCCAAGTTCGATCCGGCGGCGGAGCTTTCGATCGAGGCGCGCGACGCGCGCGCCGCCACACTCCAGGGGGAGATCGAGCTCGCCCTCCAGGCGGTGGAGAGCCTGGACGCCGACCGGTCGCTGCGGCGGATGGCGGCCGCCATCGTGGCCATGACCCGGACCAATTTCTATCAACGGGAAGCCTCGGGCGAGGCCAAGCCGCACATCGCCTTCAAGATCGCCAGCCAGGAACTCGCCGAGCTCCCCTCGCCCAAGCCGTTCGCGGAGGTCTTCGTGGCCGCTCCAAACGTCGAAGCCGTCCACCTGCGCCTCGGACCAGTCGCCCGCGGCGGCATCCGCTGGTCGGACCGGCGCGACGACTTCCGCACCGAGATCCTCTCTTTGGTGAAAGCCCAGCAGGTGAAGAACGCGGTCATCGTGCCCGTGGGCGCCAAGGGCGGCTTCTTCCCGAAGAAGCTGCCGCGCGGCGGCGATGCGGCCGCGGTGCGCGCCGAAGCGGTGGCGGCCTACAAGACCTTTCTCAAGGGTCTTCTCGACCTCACCGACAATGTCGACGCCAAGGGCGCGGTGCTCCATCCCGAAGGGCTGGTCATTCACGACGGCGAGGATCCCTATCTTGTGGTCGCCGCCGACAAGGGGACGGCGAGCTTCTCCGACATCGCCAATGGCCTGGCGCGCGACTACGGCTTCTGGCTCGACGACGCCTTCGCTTCGGGCGGCTCGGCCGGCTACGACCACAAGGCCATGGGGATCACCGCCCGCGGCGCCTGGGTGGCGATCCAGCGGCATTTCCGCGAACTCGGCAAAGACATTCAGACCGAGCCCACGACGGTGGCGGGCGTCGGCGACATGTCCGGCGATGTCTTCGGCAACGGCATGCTGCTCTCGCGCGCCCTTCGGCTGGTCGCCGCCTTCGACCACCGTCACATCTTCATCGATCCCGATCCCGATCCGGAGGCCGCGTTCGCCGAGCGCCAGCGGCTCTTCGACCTGCCGGCTTCATCGTGGGACGACTACGACCGCAGCCGGATCTCGGCCGGCGGCGGGGTCTGGCCCAGAACCCAGAAGTCCATTCCCCTCTCGGCAGAGGTCTGCGCCCTGCTGGATCTCGAGGCCGAGGCTCTCACCGCCAACGAAATCATCCGCGCCATCCTCAAGGCGCGCGTGGACCTCCTCTACTTCGGCGGCATCGGCGCCTACGTGAAGGCGGCCTCCGAGAGCCAGCTGGAGGTGGGCGACAAGGCCAACGACGCGGTGCGCGTGGACGGTCGCGAGCTGCGCTGCAAGGTGGTGGGCGAGGGCGCCAACCTTGCGGTGACCCAGGCCGGCCGCATCGAATACGCCAGGGCGGGCGGGCGCATCGACACCGACGCCATCGACAACTCCGCCGGCGTCGACACCTCCGACCACGAGGTCAACATCAAGATCCTCGCGGGCGCGGCGATCTCGGCCGGGACGCTGGCGCCGGCAGCGCGAGAGCCGTTGCTGCGCGCGATGACCGACGAGGTCGCGAGCCACGTCCTGGCGCACAACTACGACCAGACCCTGGCGCTGTCGCTGCTGCAGGCGGAAGGGCCGGCGGGCCTGGAATCCCATGCGGCGTTCATGGCCGATCTCGAGGAGCGCGGGCGCCTGGACCGGGTGCTGGAGGGGCTGCCCGACGCCGCCGAGATCGGCCGCCGGGCCGCGGCCGGGCAGGGCCTCACCCGTCCGGAGCTGTGCGTGCTGCTGGCCTACGGCAAGCTCGACCTTTTCGAAGATGTCATCGCCTCGAACGCGCCCGACGATCCCTGGTTCGAGACCGTCCTGACGAGCTATTTCCCCAAAGAGCTGGCGCATCTCGAGGCGCAGATGCGCCGTCACCGCCTCCGCCGCGAGATCATCGCCACGGTGATCGGCAACGATCTCGTCAACCTCTGCGGCCCGACCTTCCCGCGACGCGCCCGGGCGGCGGCAGGCTGCGACATCGCCGCCCTGGTCAAGGGCTTCGAGGCGGCCCGGCAGGTGCTGCGCCTCTCAGAGGCCTGGGTCCGGGTCGAGAAGCTGGACGGCCGGGCGCCGGCGGCGGCGCAGACGGCGCTGTTTTCCGAGCTCGCCTTTGCGCTGCGCGGACAGACCTTCTGGCTCGCCCGACGGGCGGGCCGGCAGGGGGGCGGCGTGGCGGCGCTGATCGACGCCTATCGTCCGGCGGTGGACGCGCTCAAGAAACTGGTTCCGGCGGCGCTATCGGCCTTCGAGCAGAAGGCCGCGGTGCGGCGCGCCGGGGCGTGGATCAAGGCCGGCGCCCCCAGGGACATCGCCCACTCGGTGGCGCTGATGCGGCCGCTGGCGCTGGCGGCGACCCCGGTGAGCGACCTCGCCGCCGCCAAGGGATGGGCGCTGGCGCAGACGGCCTTCCTGTATCACCGGGTGGGCGGCCTCTTCGGCTTCGACAGGCTGCGGGCGGCGGCCGACGCGCGCCGCCCCGACGACCCGTTCGAGCGCGCCGCCATCCGCCGCCTGCTGCAGGACACGCTCGCCGAGCAGACGGCGCTCGCCGGGGCGGTCATGGATGTCTCCGCGCCCGAAAAAGGCGCCGACCCGGCCCGGCAGGCCGCCCTCGCCGTCGCCGCATGGACCCATAGCCGCGCCGGCCAGGCCCGGGCCGCAAAGGAGACGCTGCAGTCGATCGAGCGCGCCGGCGGCGGCTGGACCTTCGCCAAGCTGGCGCTCGCCAACGCCGCTCTGCGCGAGCTGGCGGAGGGCTGAAGCCCGGCGGTCTGCGCCGGTTCAGTGCCGGAACGCCCGCACGCCGGTGAACGCCATGGCGAGGTTGCGCTCGTCGGCCGCCGCGATCACTTCGGCGTCGCGGATCGAGCCGCCCGGCTGGATCACTGCGGTGGCGCCTGCCTCGGCGGCCTGGATGAGGCCATCGGCAAAGGGAAAGAAAGCGTCGGAGGCGCAGGCGGAGCCCTTCGTGAGCGCTTCGGGCAAGCCGGCCGCTTCCGCCGCCTCGGCGGCGCGGACGGCGGCGATCCGGGCCGAATCGCGCCGGTTCATCTGGCCGGCGCCGATGCCGACGGTCTGCCCATCCTTGGCGAAGACGATGGCGTTCGACTTGACGTGCCGACAGACGGTGAAGGCGAAGATCATGTCCGCGACCTCATGGTCCGTCGGCTGGCGCTTGGTGACGATCTTCAGGTCGGCAGACGTGATCGGGCGCGCATCGCGGCTCTGGACGAGGAAACCGCCGGCGATCGAGCGGAAGACCTCGCCTCGGCTGGTCGGATCGGGAAGACCGTGGGTCACCAGCAGACGCAGATTACGCCGCTTTCGGAAGGCTGCAACCGCTGCTTCGTCCGCCTCCGGAGCGATGACCACCTCGGTGAATATGCCGGTGATTTTCGCCGCCGCGCTGGCGTCGAGCCGGCGGTTCACTGCGACGATGCCGCCGAAGGCGCTGACCGGATCGCAGGCCAGCGCCCGCTCGTAGGCCTCCGCCAGGTCTGCGCCGAGGGCGACGCCGCAGGGATTGGCGTGTTTGATGATGGCGACCGCAGCGCTCTTCTCCGGATCAAATTCCGCGACCAGCTCTACCGCCGCATCGGCATCGGCGATGTTGTTGTAACCCAGCTCTATGCCCTGGAGCTGGCGGGCGCGGGCGACGCCCCGGCGGGCTTCGCCGGCGAGGTAGAGGGCGGCGCTCTGGTGCGGGTTCTCGCCGTAGCGTAGGCTCCTTTCGAGCCGCCCGGCGATCACCTTGCGTTCGGGGAAGCCCGTCTCTCCGCGGCCGAACCAGGCGGCGATGGCGGCGTCGTAGGCGGCGGTCCGGGCGAAGGCGCGGCCCGCCAGTTTGCGCCGCAGCTCCAGGCGCGCGCCGCCTTCGGCCGCAATGGCGGAAAGGACCTCGGCCACGTCGGCCGGGTCGGTGGCGACGGCGACGAAGGCGTGGTTCTTGGCCGCCGAGCGGATCATCGCCGGTCCGCCGATGTCGATCATCTCGATGGTTTCGGCTTCGCCCGCGCCGCGCGCCACCGCGTCCTCGAAAGGGTAGAGATTGACGATGACGAGGTCGATCGGGGCGATGGCATGCTCGGCGAGGGAGGCGGCGTGGCCCGGATCGTCGCGGCGCGCCAGCAGGGCGCCGTGGACGGCTGGATGCAGCGTCTTCACCCTGCCCCCCATCATTTCCGGCCACCTGGTGATCTCGGAGACATCGCGAACCGGCAGGCCTGCCTCGGCAAGGGCCGTGCGGGTGCCGCCGGTGGAGACGAGCTCGATGCCGGCGGCGGCCAGGGCGGAGCCGGTCTCGACCAGCGCGGTCTTGTCGAAGACCGAAAGAAGGGCGCGGCGGACCTTGACGAGGTCTGGCGCGGCGGCGAGCGTTTCAGCGGCGGCGGAATCAGGCGTCATGGCTGTTCCTTAACGCCCCCCGCCGGCAATGTAAGCTGAGGCCCATGAGCGCGCCGATCAGCGCCGCCCTGCTCGTCTGGAGAGTCGGCGACGGCGGCCCGGAATTCCTGCTCGTCCACCCAGGCGGGCCGTATTGGGCGAGGAAGGACGCCGGCGCCTGGTCGATTCCCAAGGGTCTGGTCGACGTCGGCGAGGACGCCCGCGCCGCGGCGCTGCGCGAGTTCGCCGAGGAGACCGGACTTGCGATCTCGGGCGAGCCCATCCCTCTGGCGGACGCCAGGCAGAGGAGCCGGAAGATCGTGCGGCCCTTCCTGATAGAGGCCGATCTCGACCTTGCTGGCTTTCGCAGCAACACCTTCGAACTGGAATGGCCGCCGCGCTCCGGCCGCCGGGCCGCTTTTCCGGAAGCCGACCGCGCCGCCTACTTCCCGCTCACCGAAGCCCTGGAAAAGATCGTTCCGGGCCAGGCCCCGATCATCAGGGAGGCGGCGGAGCGGATCGGCTAACCCCGGAGGGCGGCGATGGCGGCGGCGTAGTCGCCCCCCGGCGCTCCGAAGACCGCGGTGCCGGCCACCAGGGCCGTGGCCCCGGCTTCGCGGCAGCGCTGCGCCGTCTCCGGGTTCACCCCACCGTCGACCTCCAGAACGATCTCCCTTCCGCTGGCGTCGATCATCTCCCGGCAGGCGCGCATCTTGGCCAACTGCGAAGGCATGAAGCTCTGGGCGCCGAAGCCGGGGTTCACGGTCATGACAAGAACGATGTCGATCTCGTCGGCCAGCCATGAAAGTGCGTCGGGGGCGGTCGCCGGATCGAAGACGACGCCGGCCTTGGCCCCCAGGCGGCGGATGTGCTGCAGGGTGCGCGAAAGGTGCGGCCCGGCTTCCGGATGGACGAGCAGGTGATCGGCGCCGGCCTCGACGAAGGCGTCCAGGTAGGGATCGGCCGGGGCGATCATCAAGTGGACGTCGATCGGGATACGGACGTGCGGCCGCAGCGCCTTCACCACCACCGGGCCGATGGTGAGGTTGGGGACGAAGTGGCCGTCCATGACATCGACGTGCAGCCAGTCGGCGCCGGCGGCCTCGACCGCGCGCGCCTCTTCGCCCAGGCGGGCGAAGTCGGCCGACAGAATCGAGGGGGCGATGATCGTCCGCGCCATGGCGAGCGCAAGAACGCGCCGCCGGGCGTGGAGTCAAACGCGCGCGAAGCGGGCGATGAAGAAGCCGTCTAGGCCGCCGTCGATGTGGTGCGGCAGGATGCGCAGCCAGCCCTCGGGCGCCAAGCTCGCAGCCGGCGCGCCGGCCTCACCGGGCGCGACTGGATCGAGGCGGAAATCGGCGGAGCGTCGCAGGAAGGCGCGAGCCTGGTCTTCGCCTTCCTCGCGCTCGAGCGAGCACACGGCGTAGACGAGCCGTCCGCCGGTGGCGAGATGCGCCGCGGCGGCGTCGAGGAGGCGGCCTTGCAGGCCGGCCAGGACCGCGATCTCGGAAGGCCGGACGTTCCACAGCACATCGGGGTGGCGCCGGAAGGTGCCGGTGGCCGAGCAGGGGGCGTCGACCAGGGCGGCCGCAAAGGTGCGGGGATCGGCCCAGGCCAGGGCATCGGCGACGACGATCTCGGCGCGCAGGCCGGTTCGGTGCAAGTTCCGCTGCAGGCGCTTCAGGCGCTCGGCGGAGCGGTCGAGGGCAGTCACGCGCGCGTCGGCCGCCGCCAGCTGCAAGGCCTTGCCGCCCGGCGCCGAGCACAGGTCCAGAACGGTCTCGCCGCGCGCCGGCGCCAGCAGCCGCGCTGGCATGGCGGCGGCGAAATCCTGCACCCACCAACGGCCTTGATCAAAGCCCGGCCACGCCGCCGGATCACCGCCGCGCTCGGTGCGCAGGGAGCCGCAGCCAAGCGGCCGCGCCTCCAGTATCGGCGCCAGCTCGGAATCGGACGGATCGCGCAGGGTAAGGTCGGTCGGCGGCTCGCTGGCGATCTCGCGCGCGATCGCCAGCGCCGTCTCGCGCCCGAACGCCGCGGCCCAGCGGGCGAAAAGCCAGGCCGGCGCATTGACCTCGGGATCATCGCCTGGAGGACCCGCTTCGAGAGCGCGGCGCAGCACCGCGTTCACCAGGCCCTTGAAGGCTTTTGGCGCCAGGGCGACGGCGGTGTCCACGGCCGCGAAGGGCGGCGTGCGCAATCGCCAAGCGCCGGTGAGCGCCAGGCGCAGGATGTGGCGCACCCGCTCCGGCGGCGGTCTGGTCAGCCGCCGATCGAGCGCCCGGTCGACGGGGCCCAAGGCCCGCAGCGTCACCATGCAAAGCGCCCGGGCGAAGGCGCGGTCCTCGACCTCGAGCTCGCCGAGCGCCGGCCCGGCGAGCGCCGTCTCCAGGCCGCCGCGGCGCTGCAGCGCAGCAGTGAGAAGGCCGAGCGCGGCCCTGCGAGCGGCGAGGCCGGGGGTGGTCGCCATGGACAAAGGGCCTTACATCCGCACCATGGCGCAAGCGAAGCGCAAGCTCACGCCGGAAGCGCGGCGGGCCTTGGCCGAGGCCGCGGCGCGCCGGGCCAAGGAGCGGACACTCGAGCCGCCGCCGGAGATCGGCGGCCCGGACGGGCCCGAGCCGACGCGCTTCGGCGACTGGGAGCGGGGCGGCGCCGCCATCGACTTCTGATGGTTCGGCCATAGGCGGGCCGACCGACGGTTGCTAAGCCACACAAGGTGAGCGCGCCGCATTTCGCCATCAACTTCTTCATCGCCCTCTTCGCCCTGATCGATCCGGTCGGGAACGTGCCGCTGTTCGCCGCGGCGACCGGCGGGGCGAGCGCACCGGGGCGGCGGCTGACAGCCCTCTACATCGCCCTCTTCGCCTTCGGTTTCCTGGCCTTCTTCTTCATCACCGGGTTGGCGCTGCTGCGCTTTTTCGGCGTGTCGCTGCCGGCTTTCCGCATCGCCGGCGGCATTCTGCTGCTGTTGCTCGGCCTCGACATGGCGCGCGGCGAGCTTGGGCAGAAGCTGGCCGGCGAGGCCGAGACCGCAGCGCTGCCAGCCCGGATCTACGCGGCGCGCCGCTTCGAGGGCCTGATCGTGCCCTTCGGCATGCCCTTGCTCATCGGCCCGGGGGCGATTTCCACTGCCGTCATCTACGCCGAGGAGGCGCGGCGTTTCGGTCTGACCGGCGCGGCCGTCGGCTTGGCGGTCATCGCCGCCGCCGCTCTCAGCGTCTTCGTCGCCTTTGCCCTGGCCAACCTGATCGCCCGGTTGCTCGGCAAGATCGGCATGGCCATCGTGGTTCGAGTGCTCGGCCTCATCCTGGTGGCCATGGGCGTGCAGTTCGTCCTCGCCGGCTTCGCCCAGTCGACGATTGGCCTTGTCCGGCCCGCCGCCGCGGTCCCCTATCCCGCCGCGCGCTAGAGCAGCCCGGATCGGCGGGCGCGACGGGCGCGCACCGTCATCAGCCACTCATCGGGGAGAAGCTTGGCGAAGGCCGCGATCGCCTTGTTGGGCGCGCCGGGAACGGCGAGCGGCCGGCCGGCCTCGGCCGCCTCGTAGCCGGCCGCCGCCACCTCGTCGGCCCCTTGCCAGATCCAGGCCGGTAAGTCGGCGACATCCATCCCCTGGCCCTGGATGGCCTCGTGGAATTCGCTGTGGGTGAAGCCTGGGCACACGGCGCTGACATGGACGTTGGCGCCCGCGCCTTCCTGCGACAACCCCTGGGCCAAGCGCACCAGGAAGGCTTTCATTGCTCCGTAGAGCGCCGCCCCGCCGACCCCGGGAACCAGGGCGGCGAGCGAAGCGACCTGCAGGATGCGGCCGAAGCGCCGCTCGATCATCCCCGGCAGCGCCCGGTGGGTCAGCTCGGCGGGCGCGATGAGCATCACCTGAAGGCAAGCGCGCTGCGCCTCCCAAGGCTGGCCGGCGTAGGCGCCGGCAAGGCCGTAGCCGGCGTTGTTGACGAGGGCGTCGATCACCCGGCCCTCGGCGGCGATGCGCTCGATGAGGCGCGCCGGCGCCGCCGGATCGGACAGATCCGCCGGCAGGCTGAAGACGCGGACACCGTGGCGAAGGCCGATCTCCTCGGCGAGCGCCGAAAGCCGCTCGGCCCGCCGTGCGGTGATCGCAAGGTCGTAGCCGTGCGAGGCGTAGACCCTCGCCAGCGCCGCCCCGATGCCGGCCGAAGCGCCGGTCACCAGCGCCAGGCGGGCGGTCACGCTTTAGCCTCCATGCGCGAAGCCTAGCTGTCCGCGGCGGCGCTTCCAAGGCGGCTTGCGCCAGGGCCGGGCCTTTGGAAGAGAGGCGGCCATGGACGACCAAACGACGATCGGCAAGGTGGTGCTCGCCTATTCGGGCGGGCTCGACACCCTGGTGGCCCTGAAGTGGCTGCAGGAGACCTATGGGGCCGAGGTGGTCACCTTCACCGCCGACCTCGGCCAAGGCGAGGAACTGGGGCCGGCGCGCGATAAGGCTTTGGCGCTCGGGGTCAAGCCGGAAAACATCTTCATGCCGGACCTCACCGAGGAATTCGTGCGCGACTTCGTCTTCCCGATGTTCCGCGCCAACGCCCTCTACGAAGGCCAGTACCTGCTCGGCACCTCGATCGCCCGGCCGCTGATCGCCAAGGCTCAGATCGACATCGCCCGCAAGGTCGGCGCCGACGCTGTCGCCCATGGCGCCACCGGCAAGGGCAACGACCAAGTGCGCTTCGAGGCGAGCTACTACGCCCTCGAACCGGACATCCGCGTCGTCGCGGTGTGGCGCGAGTGGGCCTTCAAGGGCCGGGCCGACGAGGTCGCCTATGCCGATCGCCACGGCATCGTCGTGGCCAAGGACAAGCGCAACGAGCCGCCGTTCAGTATCGACGCCAACCTGCTGCACTCGTCCTCCGAAGGCAACGCCCTGGAGGATCCGGCCGAAGCGGCCCCGGAGTTCGTCTATCAGCGCACGGTGGCCCCCGAAGACGCCCCCGACCGGTCGACGACCATCGCCATCGCCTTCGAGCGCGGCGACCCGGTGGCCATCGACGGCGAGGCGCTCTCCCCGGCCACACTGCTGGCGCGCCTGAACCAGCTGGGGCGCGACAACGGCATCGGCCGCCTCGACCTGGTCGAGAACCGTTTCATCGGCATGAAGTCGCGCGGTGTCTACGAGACCCCCGGGGGCACGATCCTGCTGGCCGCCCGCAGGGGGATGGAATCGATCACCCTGGACGGCGCCGCCGCCCACCTCAAGGACGAGCTGATGCCGCGCTACGCGGCGCTCATATACAACGGCTTCTGGTTCTCGCCCGAACGCGAGATGCTGCAGGCGGCGATCGATGCTTCGCAGGCCTGGGTCACCGGCGAGGTCCGGTTGAAGCTCTACAAGGGCAACGCCACCGTCGTCGGCCGCTCCAGCCCCTACTCGCTCTACGACCAGGACCTCGTCACCTTCGAGGAGGGTTCGGGCGCCTACGACCAGCGCGACGCCCAAGGCTTCATCAAGCTCAACGCCCTGCGGCTGAGGGTGAAGGCGCGCCGAGACCGCAGGGCTTAGCCGCCTTCAGGCGGCATCGTGGAAGATGATCCCGAGCGTCCGCCGATGGCCGGAGCGGACGGTGCTGACGCCGTGGCGCATACGCAGGCGTCCGCGCCCGGTGGGCGCAGGCCGGTCGTTGACAGCGAAGACCACCGCATCGCCCTTGCCTAGCGGCAACGCCTCGACCCGGGACTGCCTGCGGGGGCGCTGCTCGGTCACCACGAACTCGCCGCCGGTGAAGTCCTTGCCCGGAGCGGACAGCAGCAACGTCGCCTGCAGCGGAAAGGCATGCTCGCCGTAGAGGTCCTGGTGCAGCCGGTTGTAGTCGCCTTCGCCATAGTCGAGCAGCAGCGGCGTCGGCCGGGTCTGGCCGGCGGCGTGGCAGCGCTCGAGGAAGGCGGCGAGCGTGGCCGGGAAGGGCGAGCTCCCGAGGCGGGCGCGCCAGCCATTGGCGATCGGCGCGAGCCGAGCGTACAGGCCTTCGCGCAGGCCCTCGATGAGCGGCGGCAGCGGATAGGCGAAATAGCGATATGCGCCCCGGCCGTAGCCATGCCGCGCCATCACGATTTCCTTGCGGAAGTCGGCCGTTTCCCAAAGGCGGCCGACGGCATCGCTCTCGTGCGGGGACAGCAGCCCCGGCAGGACCGCGACGCCATAGGCGTCCAGTTGCATCCCGGCCGCAGCCCAATCGATCCGGGCAAGGCGGTCTCCGGCGGCGCTCTTCATGCTGCCCCGGAGACCCTGACGGGGTCGGCCCCGCTCGCCGGTCTCGGACGCGGCTTTCCCGATGATGTCAGGAGCCCTTCTTCGAGCATGGGCCGATATAGCGGAAGCTCATGTGCGCCGTGGTCACCAACGGTGGTTGCAGGGCCATGGTGCGCTCGGTCCGGCCGTCCTGGACATAGGCGGTGGCGTAATCGCCCGAAGTGACGCTGTGCAGACTGGCGCTGACGCCGCTGTCGTCGACGCAGCTGCTGTCGGTCACGATCGAACCGTCGGCGGCCCGCCGCACCTCGAAATGGCTGCAGCGGCCCTTGGGCGGCTTCACCACCGGATCGCCGTGATTGCAATAATTGCCGATCACCGGGGCGCCGCCGTCCACCGAAACCTGGCCGCGCCACAGGCCGGCCTTGAGCCTGGGGACCTCATCCGGCGTCAGCGAGGCGAGGTGCGGCGGCGAGGCCGCCCCGAGCGCCAGCGCCCCGGCCGCGACGCCAGCGCCCACGCGCCAGAAACTCCGCATCGACGCCATCTTCCTCACGGCCAGCTTAAGCCCGAGCCGCGGCGCTGCAAGCATGGCCGCGCGAGCGAAGCCGAATTAGGATCGCCGCCATGAGGCTCTCATGACGGCGGTCCTTGGCATCGACGCGGCTTGGTCGGACCGCAATCCCTCGGGCGTGGCTCTGGCCGCCGCCGGCGCCGACGGCTGGCGGCTGCTGGCGGTGTCGGCCTCCTACGACGACTTTCTCGGTCGCGGCGGCGACCGGCCCAGGGGCCGGCCTGCGCCCGTTGCCGAGCTGCTGGCGCGCGCCCGCGAGCTCGCCGGCGAGGCCGTGTCGCTGGTAGCGGTCGACATGCCGTTGTCGCTGGATCCGATCGGCGGATATCGTGCATCGGACCGGGCTTTGTCGCAGGTGTTCGGGTCGATGAAGTGCGCCACCCGCCCGCCGAGCGCGCGCAGTCCCGGGCCGGTGTCGGATTCCTTGCGGGCGGACTGCCAAGCCGCCGGCTATCCTCTGGCCGTCGGCCCGCCCGTCGCCGCGCGGGCCCTGATCGAGGTCTACCCCCATCCGGCCCTGGTGCGCCTGACCTCGGCCGCGGAGCGCTTGACGTACAAGGTCGCCAAGCAGCGGAGCTACTGGCGGATGAGCTTCCGCCAGGAGCGGGTGGACGAGCTCAATCGGGTCTGGGCGGGAATCGTGGAAGCTCTCGACCCGGAACTGGCGGGCGCTGCCGAGCAGCTCACGCCTCCAGATGACGACGCGCCCAAGTGGGCGATGAAGGCTTTCGAGGACCGGCTCGATGCGGTGGTGTGCGCCTACGCCGGCGTGTGCGCCCTGGAGGGCCGCGCCGAGGCGTACGGCGACGCGCGCTCGGCGATCTGGGTACCGCTCGGCTAGCCCGCCCGCCTCGAGGCGCTCGTGCTACCGCCCCGGCCGACGCCTTGGCGTTCGAAGCCGGCGGCTCGCGGCGGCGCGCAACAATCAAAACGACAAAGAGCGTGCCACCGAAGCCGAGGAAGCTCGCGACGAGGAAGATGAAATACGGCGGTTGATCGGCAGGCATGGGAGGCATCACCAAAGCTCCCGCTATTGGACGGCCCCGAGGGAGAATGCCTGTGCGCCAGGCGCGGTCAGCCGGAGGCCGGCTTCGACTCGGGGGCCAGGGCGGTGACCGCCTCGGCGACGCTGTTGAACGTGCGTCCCTCGCCGAGCGCCGCCTGCAGGCCGAATCGTTGGAGCGCGTGCTGCGCCTTCACCGCCTCCAACCGCGCCAGCGCCAGCACCGTTCCGGCGCTCTCGCAGAGGCGGATGACCGACTTGAAGGTCTGGGCGGCGGTGTAGTCGATATCGATGATGCCGGCAGCCTCCAGCACGATCAGCCTTGGGGCCCCGCCCGGCCGTGCCAAGACTTCGGTGATCTGGCGCGCGAACACCGCGGCGTTGAGGAAATTGAGCGGGGCCTGGAACCCCAGCACCTCGACGCCTTCGACACGCTCGCCTGCGGCGACGCCGTCGGGCCACCAGATGGTGGTGCCGGGCAGGCGCACCATCGGGAAGGTCCGGGGCCGGGCGCTGGACCAGACGCCATTGAGGATCGACAGGGCCACGCCTGTGGCGACGCCGATTTGGATGGGCAAGAAGATGACCGCGGCCGCGGTCGCTGCGACCAGCAGCGCTTCGGCCGGGCTGGCGCGGGCGATCGCCGCCATGTCGCCGATGCGCACGATTCTGAGGGCGATGAAGATCAGGATGCCGCTCAGGGCCGCCCGCGGTATCGTCCCCAGCAGGCCCCCGCCCACCAGCGCCAGCACCGCGATCGCCGCCGCCGCGGCCAGGCCCGCGACCTGGGAGCGGGCGCTGCTGTCGGCGACGATGGCGGTCCGCGGCGGACTGCCGTCGACGGCAAACGCGCCCAGAAGCCCGGCGATGGCGTTGCCGGCCCCCAGGCCGATCAGGTCACGGTCGAGGTCGGGGCCGCGATTGGGCGCGTCCGGAAAGGCGCGGACCGTGGCCGCCGTCTGGACGATGCAAATGAGCGCGATCAGGAGGGCCAATGGGACCAGGGCGGTGATATCGGATGCAGAGATGGCTGGCAGGGCCAGGCGCGGCGCGGCGGCCGCCACCGGTCCGATCAAGGCCACCCCGGCGCGGCTCAAATGGAGGACAGCGGCGGCCATGCTGGCCAGGGCCACGGCGACAAGAGCGCCCGGAAGACGATGGTTCACGCGGTGCGCTGCCGCGGTGATCGCCAGCACGGCGGCGGCAAGCGCCGCCGTGGGAAGGTTCGCCCGCCCAAGGCTTCGGGCCAGGGCCAGCGCCTTGGCTGCCGCGCCGCCGCTTGCCGCCGGGACGCCCAGGGCCCCGGGAAGCTGCGATAGCACGATGTGGACCGCGACGCCGGCCAGGAAGCCGACCGTCACCGGCGCCGAGAGCAGATCGGCGATCCACCCCATGCGAAAGACACCGGCGGCGATCACCAGGGCGCCGACCATGAGCGCCAGCATCGCGGCCAGCGCCAGATAGTGCGCCGATCCGGCGGCGGCGAAGCTCGCCAGCGCCCCGCCAAACACCGGAGCGATGGTGGAATCGGCGCCGACCGACAAAAACCGGCTGGCCCCGAACACGGCAAAGCCGAATGCGCCGGCGACAAAGGCGACCAGTCCGGCTTCGGGAGCGGCGCCGGCGAGATTGGCCGTCGCCATCTGCTCGGGAACTGCAACCGCCGCCAGGGCGAGGCCGGCGAAGAGATCCGGGGCGATCCAGCCGGCCTGATAGCCTGAGAGCGACTTCAGGATCCGGGCGCCGGCGGGAGCGGCGCTCACGTGGCGCTCCGGCAGGGAGGGGCGGGCAAGCCTTGCGCAACCGCCGCGCTTTGTTCAGCGTGGATGGCGAACACCGGCCCGGAGATCGATCTGATGCCCTTCACCCGCGAACTGCGCTTGGCCCGCCGGCCCAGCGGCATGCCCGTCCGCGAGGACTTCCGCATCGTCGAGGCGCCGCTGCGCGAGCCCGGCGAGGGCGAAATGGAGATCAAGAATCTCCTCATCTCCGTGGACCCCTACATGCGGCCGCGCTTCAATGCCGACCAACCCCTCGACGAGGCGCTCATCGGCGGCGGCATCGGTCGAGTGGTGAAGTCTCGTCATCCAAAGTTCAAGGCCGGCGACATTGTCCGCCACGGGGCGGGCATGCGCGAGACCTTCGTTTCGGACGGCCGCGGTGTGCGCGTCATCGTCACCGATCCGGACACGCCCCTGAGCGCGCACCTGCACGTGCTCGGGGGCACCGGGCTGACGGCCTACGCCGGCATGCTCGAGGTCGCCGCCCTCAAGGAGGGTGAGCAGGTGTTCGTCTCCACCGCTGCCGGCGCGGTAGGCTCGGTGGCGGCGCAGATCGCCAAGATCAAGGGCTGCCACGTCGTCGGCTCGACCGGATCGGACGCCAAGGCGGCGTGGCTCAAGGAAGTCGCGGGCCTCGACGCGGTCATCAACTACAAGACCGAGCCGCTGCCTGAGGCGCTCACCGCGGCCACGCCCAACGGGCTCGACGTCTATTTCGAGAACGTGGGCGGCGCGCACCTGGAGGCGGCGCTGGCGCGCATGAACACGGGCGGCCGGATCCCCGTCTGCGGCATGATCTCAGTCTACAACGGTGAGCCACAACCGGTGAGCAATCTCTTCCTGCTGATCTACGGGCGGATCACCATGAGAGGCTTCGTGGCCAGCGACTACGCCGCCCTCATACCTGCTTTCGAGCAGGACATGGCGACTTGGCTGCGGCAGGGCCGGATGAAATACCAGGAGACCATTCTCGAGGGCTTCGAGGCCATCCCGGATGGCCTCATCGGCCTGTTCACCGGTCGGAACGTGGGCAAGATGCTGATCCGGGTCGCCGATTAACGGCGTGTGCGCGGGTCGAGGCTGACGCCGAGGTCGTCGAAGAGGGCCGGCTCGCCGCCGACCCTGGCTCTCTCGATGTTGAGCAGCCGCGCCTTGGCGTCCCTGCCTCCCGGAGCAGAAAAGCCGCCGATAGCGCCGCGCGCGCCCAGGACCCGATGGCAGGGCACGATGATCGGAAACGGATTGGCGGCCATGGCTGCGCCCACTGCCCTGGCCGCCCCAGGCGCCCCGGCGCGCGCGGCCAGATCACCGTAGGTCGCGGTCTCGCCCGGCCCGATCTCCCGCGCCAGCGCCAGAGCCCGCTGCTCGAACTCGGAAAGGCCGGCGAAGTCGAGGGGTGCGTCCCGAAGATCGCGGTGCTGGCCCGCGAGCAAGGCGGCGATATCGGCGATCACCGCGGCGATGGCGGCCGGCGGTTCGGCCTCGGACGCCTGCGGAAACCGGCGTTCCAGGCGCGCGCGCAGCCGCGCCTCGGACGCCTCGGGCAGGGCCACGGCGAGGATGCCGCGGCCGCCCCAGCAGATGGCGCACGCGCCGATGGCGGTCGCGAAGAGGGCGTATCCCTCCGCCGCGTCTTCGCGGCGCCCGGTGGTCCGCCGATCCACGACTGATCAGCTCGGGGGGCGGCAGGCGTCAGGCTTCCTCTTCGGCGGCCTCCTCCCGCGCCAGCCCGCCGCGCTCGGCGATCCGCGCCGACTTGCCGCGACGCTCGCGCAGGTAATAGAGCTTGGCCCGACGAACGGCGCCCCGGCGCTTTACCTCGATCGATTCGATCATCGGCGAAAGCACCGGAAAAACGCGCTCCACGCCTTCGCCGAAGCTGATCTTGCGGACCGTGAAGCTCTCGTTCACCCCGGCGCCGGATCGGGCGATCACCACGCCCTCGTAGGCCTGGACGCGCTCGCGATCGCCCTCCTTGATGCGCACGTTCACGCGCACCGTGTCGCCGGGCGCGAACGCCGGGATCTTCTTGCCCGCGGTGAGCCGCCGCGCCTCTTCCTTTTCCAATTGCTCGATCGTGTTCATCGCCGTCTGTCCTTTGGTGTCCTTGGGGCGGCCCCGCCCGCCGCGGCTTGAGTCTTCCGCGCCGCCCAGAGATCGGGCCGTCGCTCCTGCGTGGTTCTTTCCCGCTCGGCGGCTCGCCAGCGGGCGATTGCGCCATGGTCGCCCGAAAGCAGCACCTTGGGGATCGGCCGGCCCTCGAATTCGCGCGGCCGGGTGTACTGCGGATGCTCCAGGAGGTCCGCCTCGAAACTCTCCTCGGTGAGGCTGGCGGGGTCTCGGACCACGCCTGGAAGCAGCCTGACGGTTGCCTCGATGACGACCATGGCGGCCGCTTCGCCCCCGGCGAGCACCGCGTCGGCGACCGCCACCTCCTCGAGGGAGCGCGCCTCGATGAGCCGTTGATCCACCCCTTCGAACCGGCCGCACAGCACGATGAGACCCTTCAGCTCCGACCAGCGGCGCGCCTGCTCCTGAGTGAAGGGCCGGCCGCGGGCGCTCATGTACAGCTTGGGGCGCGCGTCGGCCGCCACGCTGTCGAGCGCCGCGGCGATGACATCGGCCCGCATCACCTGGCCGGGCCCGCCGCCGGCGGGCGTGTCGTCCAGGAAGCCGCGCTTATCCTTGGAATGGGCGCGAATGTCCACCGTCTCCAACGCCCACAGCCCCTTCTCCTTCCAGGCGGAGCCGATGAGGGACACGCCCAGAGGCCCGGGAAACGCCTCCGGGAACATCGTCAGCACGCTCACCTGGAACGTCATCGCGCCATTGAACCACGGAAATGTCGTAAGTCACGGGAATCAGCCGAAGTCGAGGTCCTCCGGCGAAATCAAGAAGGGCGCGCCTGATGGCGCGCCTTTCGGGGCCGTCCTTGCCTTCTGCGGCGCCCTTTAGGACGCCGCCAGCGACACCGGGCGGGCGCGATCCTTGAAATTGATCGCCTTCAGATAGGCGATGCCTTCCTCGGCGATATCGTCGCCGACCATCTTGTCGCCCTCACCCTTGAGCTCGTCCATGTCGACGTACATGGCGTAGAAGGCGCGGGTCCGGTCTGTGATGATGCCGGCATTGAGCAAGGTCTTGATCAGCACCCGGAAGATGTTGGTCGCCTCCTTCATATCCTCGCGGCGGGCGTCGTCGGTGGCGATTTCGGCGAACTCGGCGATGACCCTGTCCGGATCGAGGCCGAACTCCTCATAAAGGTCGCGCTGCTCTGAGGGGGCGACCAGATTGAAGAGCAGCGTCTGGAAGCAGTGCGCCGCCCAGTCCTCGATGACGTTGTGCTCGGCTTCGGTGAGGTGGGGCACGGTGCGGTCGGCCCAGATCTTCCCGAATTTGTGGTGGAAGGCCTCGTCGGTCATGACCAGCTGCATGAGCTTGCGGCCGAGCGGGTCGGTGAGCTTCTGGTAGAAGGTGGCGAAGGCGCCCATGGCCAGGCCCTCCACCAGCATCTGCATGCCGACGATCTTCTTGTAGACCTCGGGCGAGGAGATGATCTCCACCAGCAGGTCCTGCAGCACCGGGCTGCACTGCACCGGCCGGCCCCAGCGGGCCTGGATGTAACGGGCGAAGGCGGTGACGTGGCGCGCTTCCTCCCGCGTCTGGTTGGCGGCGTACTCCTGCGCCCCCTGGTCCCAGAGCACATGGCAGAGGGAAGCCGAAAGGTTCAGCGCCCCCTGCTCGCCGTGCAGGATGGAGGAGAAGCTGCGCAGCGTCTGGGCGTTGATGAAGCGGATGCGCTCCTTCGGGTCGGCGAGCGCTTCGGAGACGTACCTGGTCTGCAGCGCCCCGATCATGTCTTCGGGCAGGAGCGCGGTGTTGTCCATGTCGAACGGCTCGGAGAAGTCGATGTATTTGGGATCCAGCGGGTCCCAGAAGTGGTCGTGGGTGGCGCTGATGATCTTGTCGAAGGCGGTCGAGCGCTTGCCGTAGCGGTCGAGCTCGAGCATCGAGACGAAGTCGTCGGGCGCGACCGCCTCGTACATGACGTCCTTGGTGATGTTCCCCGACACCGGCTTGGTCAGGCTGCCGTCGGCCATGGTCCCCATCCTTCGCGCAAATCGCCTTGCGCGCCTGTCGAAATCTCCGGCGGGCGCAAAAGGTGACAGTGGCGTCACTCTTGTCGGATGTCAACGAACCTGACGCCGGCGTCACGAATTTTTACGAAGTTTTCATCTTCGCCGGCCCGGCGACTGAAGATCGACCCGCAAGCCGCGCCGTGGGGCGCAGAGACACACGAAATTACTCGGCGGGGCGCGAGCCAGTGCCGCGGACCGCGCGCGGTCTCCGCCGCGGCCCGCTGCGCGTCTCTGCGCTCTCTGCGGTTTCCGGAAAGTCTAAACTGCCTCGCAGAAGTCCGCGTCAGGCGGGCTCCAGGACGGCGGCTGCTCGGCGGGCGCGCTCGCCGAAGTTGATCTCCTGCAGGTAGCGGATGCCATCCTGGGCGATCGCCTCGCCGGGCATGACTTCGCCTTCGGTCGCCAATTCGTCCATGTCGACGAAGGCAGCGTAGAAAGCGCGGGTCCGGTCGCTGATGATGTGGCCGGTGAGGAGGGTCTTGATCAGCACCCGGAAGGCATTCGTCTCGCCGCGCATCTTGCGGTTCGGGTCGCGGTTCTTCCGCATCTCCTCGAAGCCGTCGATCACCCGCTCCGGATCGAGGCCGAAATCCTCGAACACCGCCGCCTGCTGGCGCGGTCCGCTGTTGTTGAACATCAGCGCCTGGAAGCAGTGCGCCGCCCAGTCCTCGACGATGTTGCGCTCGGCGGCGGTCATGTGCGGCACGGTGCGGTCGGCCCAGATCTTCCCGAATTTGTGGTGGAAGGCCTCGTCGGTCATGACCAGCTGGAACAGCCGTCGCGCCAAGGGATCGGCGTTGTACTTGTAGCCATTGGCGAAGGCGCCCATGGCCAGGCCCTCCACCAGCATCTGCATGCCGACGATCTTCTTGTAGACCTCGGGCGAGGAGATGATCTCGATCAGCAACGCCTGCAGCGCCGCGCCGCAGGGCGTCGGCCGGCCCCAGCGCGCTGCGATGTAGCGCGCGAAGGCGGTGACGTGGCGCGCTTCCTCCCGCGTCTGGTTGGCGGCGTACTCCTGCGCCCCCTGGTCCCAGAGCACATGGCAGAGGGAAGCCGAAAGGTTCAGCGCCCCCTGCTCGCCGTGCAGGATGGAGGAGAAGTTCCAATGCTGCATGGTGTTGATGAAGCGCACCCGCTCCTTCGGCTCGGCGAGGTGGTCGGAAACATAAGGGACCCTCAGCGCCATGATGTGGTGGTCCGGGACCATGGCGACCGTCTCGAGATCGAACGGATCGGAAAAGTCGATGTATTTGGGATCCAGCGGGTCCCAGAAGTGGTCGTGGGTGGCGCTGATGATCTTGTCGAAGGCGGTCGAGCGCTTGCCGTAGCGGTCGAGCTCGAGCATCGAGACGAAGTCGTCCGGATCCACCGCTTGGTAGGCGATGTCCTTGGTGAAGCGGCGATCCGCCATGGCGCTTCCTCTTTCGTCCATCCGGAGTGTCGCCTCCGCGGGGGCGAAGATCAATGGTCGGACGCTCCGACCGGACCGCCCCGCGCCCCCTTCTCGGCGTTCGCCACAGCCGCGTGCTCGGCCCGGTAGCGGGAGTTGTCGACCGCCTTTCCCTGCCAGGCGGCGCGGATCGCCTCCCCGTCTGCCCCGGCCAGCAGGGCGTCGAGGGCATCCAGGGAGGCGTGCCAGCCGTGGCCGAAGTCGGCCGCCTCGGCCAAGGGAAGGCGCTCGTGGGTGAGGGTGAGGCGAACCCCGCCGCTCGCCGCCTCGAGCGCGAAGGCCACGGCCGACTCGTTCGCGCCCTCGCGCCAGGTGTAGGCGAGACGCTCGGGCGGGCGCCATTCGGTCACCACCCCGGTGGCGCCGCCGTCGGGGAACCTCAAGCCGACCCGGCCGCCGACCCAGGGGTCGATGACGCCGGGAGCGAGCCAGGAGGCGAGGGCGCCCGCCTCTGTCAGCGCCGCCCAGGCGCGCGCCGGCGTTCCCGCGAGCCGGCGTTGGAAGCGCAGGGTGTGGGCGTCGACGAAAGCCCCATAGCCGCCTCCGTCATCAGGCTCGCGCACCGCCGGCAGATCCGCCTCGGCGGCGGGCGCCGCCAGCCGCAGCGGCCGCGGTCCGGCGTGCGCCAGTCGCAACAGCCAGTCGGCGGTCTCGGCGACCGCCTGCGCTCGGAGCGAGTAGAGGCGCGCCTGCGCTCGCGGGCGCGCCTGCACCAGCCCGGCGGCGCGCAGAGTCTTGAGGTGCTGCGACACCGCAGGCTGCGACATCTCCAGCGCCTTGGCGATCGCGCCGACGGCGGTCTCGCGATCGGCCAGCAGCACCATGATGCGGCGTCGGCCCGGGTCGGCCAGGGCGCGCAGGGTGGCGGCAATGGTCACCGCCACACATTAGCAATAACTTATATAAGTAGAAATGAATTTGAACTACTCCGCGCGCCGGGCGCACCTACACTCGGTCGCCGCGGAGAGCCGGCCGTGCTAACTTGGCTCGGGGCGGCTCGCGACCGCCGTAGGAGAACGCCATGACCCGTCTCTGGTTCGGCGCGGCCGCGCTTGCCGGCGCGCTCTCACTCTCGGTCGCCGCGGTGGCGATGGGATCGGGCGGCGGCGGCATGAGTGGCGGCATGAGTGGCGGCATGGGCGGGCTGCCGAGCCAGACCACCCCGGCCTACGACCCGGCGGTGGAGTACCAGCACGGCGTCGCCGACCTCAACGCCGGCAAGTTCAAGGATGCGGCGCGCGAATTCGGTCATGTCGTCGACGTCGACTCGCACGAAGCCAACACCTGGTACCTGCTGGGCCTCGCGCGCGCCGGCGCCGGCGATGAGAGGGGCGCGGCCAAGGCCCTGGAGCGCTCGGTGAAGCTCGATGCCGACAATCCCGACGCCCACAAGGAACTCGGCGTCGCCTACGCCCGCTTGAAAGAGACCGACAAGGCAAAGGCCGAGCTGGCGATCCTTCAGAAGAAGGCCGCCGACTGCGGCGACAGCTGCGCCCAGGCCGCGGCTCTCAAGGCCGACGTCGCCGGCGTCCAGGCCGCGCTCGACAATGCGCCGACGCCCGCGGCCGCCTTGCCGCCGTCGCAGACGCTGCTGTTCGCCGGTCCGGCCGGCGGAGACGCGGCCTATGACCGCGCCGTGTCGCTGATCAACGCCCGCCGCTTCGCCGAGGCCGAGGCCTCGCTGCGCGAATCGGAGAAGGTCTTCGGCCCGCATCCGGACATCCTCACCTATCTAGGCTATGTCGCCCGCAAGCAGGGACGTCCCGCGGAAGCCGCGCGCTATTACCGCGCCGCCCTGGCTGTCGCGCCGGCGCACCGCGGCGCCATGGAATACTACGGCGAGCTCGAGGCCATCGAAGGCGACTTTGCCGCCGCCAGGGTGCTGCTGGCCAAGCTGGACGCCGCCTGCCCGTTCGGCTGCGCCGAGGCCGACGCCCTGCGCCTGGTCATCGACGATCCCGCCGCCCGGGCCGAGGCCGCCCGCTGAGGCTCGCCCTGGCCGTGGGCCTGGCGGCCGCCGCCGGGACAGCTCTCGCCGCCCAGGTCCTGCCTTTGCGCGCCGCCCGCTGGCTGGCGCCGTCCGCCGACAAGGTGCGCGCGCTATCCGAGCGCCCGCCCGAGTGCCTGGCCCCTCCCGCCGATCCCGCCCGCGCCTTGAGCGTCGAGGTCGGCCGGGCTGCCTTCCGCGATCCCCTGGTGTTGGGCGGCCAGGCGGCGCGCGCCGGGGTGGCGTGCGACACCTGCCACGCGAACGGGCGGCGCAATGCCGATTTCCACTTTCCCGGGGTTTCCGGAGCTCCGGGCACGGCCGATGTCACGTCCTTCGTCTTCAGCTCGCACCGCGGCGATTGGACCTTCGATCCCAGGCCGATCCCGGATCTCGGCGGTCCCAAGTCTGCCTTGAAAGTGGATCAGTCTCGCTCCGGCGCCGCTCTGGAGCACTTCATCCGGGGGCTGATAACCGAGGAATTCGATGGCCCGCAGCCGGCGCCCGCGATTCTGGCCGGCCTCGCCGACTACGTCCGCGCCATGGATCCAGCCGTTTGCGCCGGCAAGCCGCCGGAGCGGATCACCGTCGCCGACGACCTTGCCGACGCGGCCCGCGCCGCCCGCGCCGCCCGGGCGCTGCTGGCGCGCTCCGACGCCCCGGCGGCGGCGGTCCTGCTGGAAGCGGCCCGGGCCCAGCTCGGCCGTGTCGACGAGCGCTACGCCGTCCCTGGACTGGAGCCGGACCGCGGCGCGCTTGCCGCCTCGGCGCTGACGCTCTCGGCCGCGGTCGAAGCCGCGCGCGCCGGCCGCCGCGGCGATGCCGCCCGTGCGCTCACCGACTGGCTGGCGGACTTGCCGGCGCTGGCGCACCGCCTCGCCCGCGACGAGCCGCGCTCGTTCTATTCGCGCGCGCGCCTGGCCGCCGCCCTCGGGCGCTCGTGAGCCTGGCCGGACGCCGCTCGATCAGGCCCGAGCGGGGCGCTCGAGGCGGTATTGTCGCTGGGTGATCTCCGCCTTGCGCGAGCGCGAGAATAGCCGCGTCTCCCCGGCGAAGCGGAAGCCGAGCTTCTCCAGCACGCGGCCGGAGGCCGGATTGTCCGCCGCGTGGCCCGAACTCAGGCGTGCAAGGCTTGCCGTGGCGAAGGCGAAGTCGACGAGCGCGCGCCCTGCCTCTGTCGCCAAGCCGTGGCCCCAGGCCTCGGGCGCCAGCCAATAGCCGAGTTCGCCCTCGCCCTTCCCGATCTCGTCTACATCCGTCAGGCCGGCGAACCGGCCCTGGAAGATGATGGCGAAGCGATAAGCCTCGCCGGCGCGCCATTGGCGCTGGTGATCGGCGAACCAGGCCGCCAGTTCCGCCTCGTCCGGAGGGAAGCGCGCCGCGCGCAGCATCCGCGTCACCCGCCAATCCGCCTGGATCGCCAGGGCCGCCGCCGCGTCGCCCGCCCGGCTCGGCCGGAGCGTCAGTCTCTGGGTGCGGATTTCCCGGCGTAACGGGACGCCGCTCACCTCAGCAGGACGCCGAGATCGTCGGCCAGGCGTGCTTCGGGCGAGCCCTCCTGCTCGCCCTCGCCGGCCAGCCACAGGTGGAACTCGCCACGGATGAGGCAGGCGAGCACGCGGGCGAGCCGATCCGGATCGGCGTCCGCGGCCAGCTTCCCCAAGCGCTGGTATTGGCCGAGGCGCCGCGCCGCCTCCTTCTCGAACGAGTCCTCGAGCGCGGCGAACGCCCGGCCGGCCGCGCCCGCCGCACCGCGCGCAATCGCCTCGGCGACAACGAGCCGCAGGTCCTGGCGCGGCAGGCGGCGCACCGCCGTCAGTTGCGCCCTGGCGAGCGCCAGCATCCCCGCGGCCGGGTCGGGCGCGGGCGGCCCCAGCCCCCGCAACTCCGACAGCGCGGCGGCGGCGACCTCTGTCAGCAGGCTCTCCATCAGCAGGTCGATCTTGGCGGGAAAGAAGTTGTAGACGGTGCCGGGAGAGACGTCGGCGGCCTCGGCGATCGCCTCCACGGAGGTGGCCTCGAAGCCGTTGCGGTCGAAGAGCTCGCGTCCCCGCTTGAGGATCTCGGCCCTTCGTTCGGCCTTCTTGCGTTCGCGTCTGCCCGCCGTCTTCATCGCCGCCCTCCCCACGAGGCGGCTACATATACCACAATATTGCAGTATCTATAGCTCAGATCCGGCCACGGCCCAGATGCTCGCGCCCGAGCGGCGTCAGCGCGACCACCGCTGGTCCGCGGCCGACGCGCCCGCGACGGATGAGGCCGTCCTCCAGAGCGTCCTCCCAAACCGGCAGCCGGGGGCACGAAGTGCGCCAGGCCTCCATCACTTCGACATAGGGCCTCGGCCCTGCGGCCAGGCTCTCGAGCAGGTCGAACAACAGCGCCGGCGGCGCGGCGAGAAGATTGGCCTCCTCGTTCATTGGGTGCGCCTCCCCTCCAGAATCGCGTGATGAATATCCGAGCGCGACGCGCGCTCTTCCCGCCGCGACAGGGCAAACGTCAAGGACAACTGGACTTTAACGCTCCGGCGCATCATATGCCGGGGAGCGCCCGGGCCCGCTGGGCGGCATCTGGCGACCCGGCAGCGTGACAATCACTCGCCGATCGCTTCGATCTTCCTAAAGCCAGGCGCCTGATCACGCGGCGCCTTTGCATCCTGCGCTCGCGCGCGGCAGATTCGCTCGAATCGCAGCCGTGCTCTGCCGAGCGCGCCATGAAAGTTTCCTTTGACCCGATTTTCTGATCTCGGCCTCGCGCCGACCCTGCTCGCCCCTCTGCACGCCAAGGGCTATCAACAGCCCACGCCGATCCAGGCCCAGGCCATCCCCGCCGTGCTTGCCGGACGCGACCTCCTGGGCGTCGCCCAGACCGGCACCGGCAAGACCGCAGCCTTCGCCCTGCCGATGCTGCAGCGCCTGACGCGTCATCGCCGGCCTTCCGTCCGGCGCACCTGCCGGTCCTTGGTGCTGGCCCCGACACGGGAGCTGGCCCAACAGATCGCCGAAAGCTTCCGCTCTTACGGCGCGCGCAGCGGCGTGACCGTCGCTGTCTTCGTCGGTGGCGTCAAATACGGCGGCCAGATGCGCAGCATCGCCGCCGGCGTCGACGTGCTCGTGGCCACGCCCGGCCGCCTCATCGACCACCTCGGCCAGGGCGCGGTGCGCCTGGACACGGTCGAAGCTTTCGTGCTCGACGAAGCCGACCAGATGCTCGACCTCGGCTTCCTGGAGCCGATCCGCAAGATCATCCGGGCGCTCCCCAGGGAGCGGCAGAACCTGTTCTTCTCGGCGACCATGCCGCCGGCGATCGCCGCCTTGGCCGCCGAAATCCTGCGCGATCCGGCGCAGGTGCGCGTCACGCCCCAGGCCAGCACCGTCGAACGCGTCGCCCAACGGGTCATCCATGTCGAGGCCGATCGCAAGCGCGCCTTGCTGGTCGACCTGATGAGCCCGCGCCAGGTAAGCCGGGCCATCGTGTTCACCCGCACCAAGCGCGGCGCAGATCGGCTGGCGAAATTCATTGCCGCCGCCGGCGTCGAGGTGGCGGCCATCCACGGCGACAAGACCCAGGGGCAGCGCGAGCGCGCCCTGGCCGAGTTCAAGGCGGGTCAGGTCAAGGCCCTCATCGCCACCGACATCGCCGCGCGGGGCATCGATGTTCACGGCGTCACCCACGTCTTCAACTACGAACTGCCCAATGTTCCCGAGGCTTACGTGCATCGGGTCGGACGCACGGCGCGCGCCGGGGCGCACGGGGTCGCCATCACCCTCTGCGACCAGGCCGAACTCGGCCTGCTGCGCGACATCGAGAAGCTGACAAGACGCCCGATCCCGGCCGAAGACCGGCGGGCGAACCGGTCGGCGTCGCTGCATCCGGCCACAGCATCCCCGCCAGGGCAGAAAAAAGCATCCCGCCGTCGCCGCCGGCGACCGCGCCCGGGCGTCGCCGCCGCCAGGCCGCAGGCGCCGCGTCACCCAGCGTCGATCGGCGGGCCGAGGGACAAAACGGCCGCGGTCGGCTTGTAATTTGCGGGGCAAAGTCTATTTTGATATTGTCGAATTTCGTTCGGGTTCGGTCGCTTTCCCTCGCTCGCCTAAATCGAGCGCCGGCCTGTCTTCCATCTCGCCGAAGAATCGTCGTCCGCATGTTGTGCGGATGCCTCTCTATTCTGAAAGAACTGAACAATGACTACTGGAACCGTGAAGTGGTTCAATGCGACCAAGGGCTTCGGCTTCATCCAGCCTGACGCGGGCGGCAAGGACGTGTTCGTCCATGTGTCGGCCGTCGAACGCTCCGATCTCGGCCGCCTCGTGGAGGGACAGAAGGTGGGCTACGAGCTCGAGCGCGACCGCAAGACCGGTCGTGACTCCGCCGTCGCGCTGCGGGCGGCTTAGGTAAGAGGGCGCCGTCGGCCCGCCCGGAAGAGGGGTGCGCCCAAGGGCCTAGCGAGAATAGGCCCACGCCGACATTCGTCCCTGATCAGTGCGGAGGGTTCCGATGCCCAAGGAAGATGTCATCGAGGCGGAGGGCGTGGTCGCCGAGATCCTGCCGGGCGGCCAGTTCCGCGTGCAGCTCGATGGCCAGCACGTGGTGCTGGCCTACACCGCCGGCAAGATGCGCAAGAACCGCATCCGCACGGCCGTCGGCGATCGGGTGACCGTCGAGATCACCCCCTATGACATCGGCCGCGGTCGGCTGATCTACCGCCACAAAGGCGAAGCGGTCGCCGCAGCGCCGAGCCGCCAGGCTTACCGGCCCCGCCGATGAGCGACGTCGTCAGCGCCGTCATGATCACCTGTCCCGATACCGGCGACCCGGTGAAGACGGTGCTGCGGCTGCGCCCTTCGGCATTCGAGGCCCTGCGGGGCGAGCACAGCTTCCGCTGCTCGCGCTGCGGTCAGGTGCACCGGTGGCGCAAGGAGGAAGCCTGGCTGGGGGCGGACCGGCTCGGCGCCGGCGCGCGGTAGTCCCGCCAGGGCGGCGAGCGGTCCTCAGGCTGGCTCGAAGGCGAAGCCCTCCCAGATTTCACGTCTTGCGCCATCGGGGTCGGCAACGGCCGCCGAGGTTTCCGCCCAGATCATGGTCATCCGCGAACTGGGGTCATAGGCGGGCCACGCCGGCGCGCCCTGGCCGTTGGGATCTCCGGCTTTGGCGAAATTGGTCCATGCCGACATCATCTGGCGGGAGAGGTCGCGTTCCTGTGGTCGCCGGGCCTGGGCGAGCGCCGACCCGCCAGGCGCCCATTCGAAATGCAGGGTCCCGAACACGAACGGCAGTTCGAGCGCGTGCATCGCGCCCAGATCGGGCAGGTCCGGATCCAGGAACGGTTTGGGCACGCGCCAGTCGAAGCGGTAGAGAAAAGCTCGGCCTCCGGCCTTCGCCTGAAGCTCGGCAATCCGGGTCATCGGCTGGACAAAGACATAGTCGTCGTTGCGTGCTCTTTCGATCTCGCACTGGGCGCCTGTGCCCAGGACCTCGGCATAGCGGCGGTCGAGGGTGGCCGGGGCCAGGGCTTGGTTGACGGCGGCCAGCGCTCGCGCCGGGATCAAGGGCGCCTTGGGGCCCAGATCGGTATCTTCCAGGAACGGGTTGCGCAGCCTGCCATCGTACATCGACCAGTAGGCCATCTCCTCGGCGTTGGCCCCGGCGAGGATGTCGATCGAACGGCAGGCGCCGCTGGCAAGGGCGCCGATGAGCGAACCGGTCACCAGCTCTCCGTCGATATAGGGTGCGAACGTTCCCGAATTGGCCGCCGACGCCCGCACCTGCAGCAAGAGGTCGAGAACCGGAGCGCTCCGAAGATCCGCCGCCGACCTGAGCGGGCCGGCCTGGATGAACCGCTCCGCGTTTCTCATCTGAACGGCGCGGGTGTGGACGAGATTCGACCCGCCGCTTTGGAGAATGGCTCGCCGAAAGAGCGTTTCCGGACTCCGGGTGGAGAGCAGGGCGGCGATGGAAATGGCGCCGGCGGATTCCCCCATGACGGTGAGGTTTTCGGCGTCGCCGCCCAGGGCCTCGGCATTGCGACGCACCCAGCCGATGGCGGCTATCTGGTCGCGAAGACCGTTGTTGCCGCTGCCCTTCAGGCTGGGGTCGAGGCTGCCGAGTTCGAGGAAACCGAAGGGGCCGATGCGATAGTTCAGGGTGACCACGATGACCCCGAAGGCGGCGAGCGCGGCGCCGGAATACATGCCCGCCGACGCGCCTCCGACGATGAAGCCCCCGCCCGGGATGAACACCATGATCGGCAAGTCCCGGCGCGAATCCGCCGGCCGCCAGATGTTCAGGTAGAGACAATCCTCGTCCTGGTAGGTGACGAACGGCGCGCCGTCGACGAGGGTCGTCACCGGCCCGGCGGCGGGCGGATAGACCTCGATCTCGTCGTGAATCTGCGGGCAGATCGTTCGATGCGCGCTGGCGTCGAGCACGCCTTCCCAGGGCTGCGGTGGCGCCGGCGGCCGAAAGCGCCGCGCGCCGATGGGCGGCGCGGCAAAGGGAATGCCCTCGAGGGCCAGAACGCCCTGCGCGATCGTCCCCCTGGCGATCCCTCCTTCAAGGCGCAGGCATTCGGGCCCTAGGCCCAGGTCACCCGCTGGCTGGCCCGACGCCATGGCGGTTGTTCTCCGAAGAAAGGCTTCGGTTTCCATGTTCTCGGCCGCGCCTTGAATCAAGGCCTCGGCAGAGGCCGCATCAGGGCGGCGCTCTCGCGCCGAAGCGTTGGCTCGAGGTCTGTTCCGGCAGGCTCGGAATGCTGGACCCGGACGGCGGATGCTTCAGTTCGGCTCGGGGAGGCCACTGCGCCGCGAGCGCGCCTCCCATGCGTCGACCTTGGCGATCGCCTCGCGGACGTCGGCGAGGGGAACCGGCTCCGGCGTGCCGAGCAACCATCGAAGGCTCGGCTCTTCGCGGACGCTGGAGGCGTCCGAGGCCCAAGAGGCCAGGATTGCGCGCTTCTCGGCCAGGTCCAGCATGGGGTCCTTGAGGACATCGCTGGGATGGTCGAACCCGACAGCGGGGCGCAGCCATCGCTCCAGGGCCGCCCCAAGTCCTTGCGTTTCGAGTTGGTGCTCAGACGTCGTCAAACGCATGGCTATGCCTCCAGGTAAGCTATCCTTTCTCCTTGCCGCCCGGATCGTCGCCGAGGCGGTCGCGAAATGATTTGGATCGAAGTGGCTACGTTTCAAGTGTGCCCCGCCCATAGCCGGCTTGAAGCGGTCAAGCCCGACTTGGTCGAAGGCTTGCGCGCTCCCGCACGCGCCGGCCAAGAGGCGCCATGAACAAGAGCGACCGCTTCGCCCCGGGCGCCGAGATCGTTGTCAATGACCGCATGCAGCAGGGCTACCGCTATCGGCTTTCGGCCCCGATCGCGGCGGATTACGACCCCGGCTTCCACCCCGACCTGACGCCCGCCCAGATGCTGGCGCTAGGCGTCTTCGGCGGCAAGTACATGAGCGACTGCGCCGCCGAGTTCCCCGCCGACTGGTTCGCCCACGCCCGGCTCTCGCCCGGCCGCCCGGATCCGCGGTTGAACTTTTTCGGCGTCCTGGCCGGCCAGCCGCTCTCGGTGTGGCGCCGCAAGGGCTGGATCTTCGAGGACGACCCGCGCGGCTGGTTCCAGTGGTACTGCCGCTATCACCTCGGCCGCCGCCTCCCCTTCGAGGATGCGCGCCAGATCCGCCGCTGGCGGGCGATCCGCCGCCACGTAGCGCAGCTGCTCCGGCACTGCGCTCCGGGCGATCTTGCCTGTCGCCCGCGCCAGCGCCAGGCGCTGCTGCAGTGGGCCTACGACTCGCGCCGGCTCTGAGGGCGGTGCGCTGACCAGTGGCGGAGAGGGGGGGATTCGAACCCCCGATACCCTTGCGAGTATGCCGCATTTCGAGTGCGGTGCTTTCAACCGCTCAGCCACCTCTCCGTCGAGGGCCGCGCGCCCCTTGGGGAGAGCCGGCTGTGAGCGTCGGGCGCGGAAGCTAGCGACGCCAGGGGCGCGGTTCAAGGCGCGCCGGCGTTCCCTTGGGTCGGCGCCGGGAAGGGGCCCGCGCGGGACAGCGACGACACCGGCGCCTTGCCGATTTCCGCGCCGATCGTGCGCGCCGCGGCGATGAGCCCTTCGAGGTCGTAGCCGGTGGTGAAGCCGGCGCGGTGCAGCATGTAGACGAGGTCCTCGGTGGCGAGGTTGCCGGTGGCGTTGGGGGCGAAGGGGCAGCCGCCCAGCCCCCCGCAGCTGGCGTCGAGCACGCTGACGCCCTCTTCGATCGCCGCGAAAGCGTTGGCGAGCGCCGCGCCCCGGGTGTCGTGGAAGTGCATGCGCAGCCGCGCCTTGGGCGCGGCCTTGCGCACCGCCTCGATCCGGGCCTTCACTTCCCAAGGATCGGCGACGCCGATGGTGTCCCCGAGCGCGATCTCCTCGACGCCGGCCTCGCCGGCGGCGCGCGCCAGCCCCGCGACCCGCTCTGCCGGAACCTCGCCCTCGAAGGGACAGCCGAAGGCGACCGACACGGTCATGGTGAGCGGCGGCCCGCCCTCGGCGCTGCGCCTCCGGGCGATCCTCTCCAGCGTCGCGATCTGCTCGGCCACGCTCGCGCCCTGGTTGCGCACGCCAAAGCCGTCGCTGGCGCACACGACCACATTGGCCTCGTCGCAGCCGGCGTCGAGGCACCGGTCCCAGCCGCGCTCGTTCATGACCAGGCCGATGCGCGAGCGGCCCTTCTCGGGCGGCAACGCCGCCATGATCTCCTCGGCCCCGGCCATCTGCGGCACGCGCCTGGGATTGACGAACGACACCGCCTCGATGCGCCGCGCCCCGCAGGCCTCCAGGGCGCGCACGAAGCGGGCGCGCGCCGCCGGCTCGAGGATCGCCGTCTCGTTCTGCAGCCCGTCTCTGGGGCCTACTTCGACGATCTCTATGAAGCGGCTCATCTCATGGCCTCGCGCCTGCGGCGGCGGACGGCGCGCCCGCGGCCGGAGCGTACAGGGCCAATATGTCGTGCGCGCCGTTGGAATAGTCGACCCCGGCGATCCGGCCGATCAGCCGGGCGCTCGAATCGTCCTCGGCCAGGGCCGTCTGGAACGCCGCTTCCTGGCGCGCTTCGACGATCGCCGGCCCGCCGCCCTGGGCGACGGCGTCGGCGGCTTCTTCGGCGGTGCCGAAATCGGTGTCGGGCCCGAGCAGGAAGACGAGGCTGGGCTCGGCGTAGCCGGCGACCGCCGCCGGGCCGGTCTGGCCCAGGCGCGGGCTGTAGCCGGCGGCCGCCAGGGCCGCGGCGGCCCGGGACGACAGCCACAGCGAGGTGAGCCTGGGCGCGACGCCGGCGGCCAGCACGTCGTGCGCGCCGATGGCCAGGAGGCCGCTGGCCAGCAGCGCCCCGCCCGGCCCCCGGCGCCAGGGCGCCAGGGCCCCTACCCCGGCCGCTGCGATCGCCAGGGTTGCGGCGAGCACGGCCGCCGGCATGGCCCCTTGGTCGTCCAGCCGGGCGGCTGCGAAGGGTCCGGCGGCGGCGACCGCCGCGCCGGCGAGAACGAGGAGGGCCGCCCCGACGCTGCGCGAAGCCATGCCGATCGGCGCCGCCAGCGCCCGCGCCATCAGCCAGGCGAGGGCCCCATAGAGCGGCAGAGTGTAGTGGACGAGCTTGGTCGGGGCGAGCTCGAACACCAGCCAAGACGGCAGCAGCCAGCACAGCGCAAAGCGCACCGCCGGCTCGGCCCTCGCTCGGACGGCGACCACGGCGCCGGCCGGCAGCAGGGCGACGCCGGGGAAAAGCAGCAGCGGCGCCATCAGGGCGTGGGTGAGGGGCGGGGCCCCGTGGCTCTCCTGGCCCGAGAGAAGCTTGGGGGCGAGGTCGCCGCCGATGGCGCCGGTCCAGAAGGCGCCGTCGCTGGCGATGGTGATCGCCCAGGCCCAGGGGAGGATCATGAAGGCCAGCAGGATGAGCCCCCAGCCCCAGCCGAGCCGCTTCAGCCAGCCGCGGTCGCGATCGAAGACGGCAAGGGCGGTGATGGCCAGCCCCGCCACCATCGGCCCGATCGGGCCCTTGAGCAGGATCGAGGCCCCCAGGGCGAACCAGAAGAGGAAGCGCGTTCCGGCCCCGGCGGCCGCGGTCCCCCCGCGGGCGCCGAGGTAGAGGCGAGCGAGCGCCGCCATGGCCGCGGTGACCGCGGCGGCCAAGGCGGCATCAGTGGCGGCGATCATCCCCTCGGTGGAAAGGATCAGGCTGGAGCCCAGGATCGCGCCGGCGGCGAAGGCCAGCCGCGGCGGCAGGAAGGCCGCCGCCCCCCAGGCGCAGGCGGCCGCGGCCGCCATGGCCCCGAGCACCGAGGGGATGCGATAGCTCCAGATGCGGCGGTCGTCCCCCGGCGACAGCGCCCGGGTGGCGATCGCCTGCAGCCAGTAGATCCCCGCCGGCTTCTTGTATCGGGGCGCGTCCTGGAAGCGGATGTCGATGAAGTCGCGGGTCTCGAGCATCTGCGCCGAGGATTCGGCGAATCGCGATTCGTCCCGATCCAGCGGCGGCAGCGTCAGCGCTCCAGGGAGCGTGGCGCTGAGGGCGATGAGCGCCGCCAGCAGCGGCCCCTTCGAACCGCCCGCAAGCGCATCGAGCCATTCGCCCCGCCGCATAGGCGCCTTCTAACACGCCGACCCGCGACCGCTGCTCCGATCGGCTCCTCCCCTGCGAAGCGGGGAAGGTGGCCGCCCGGACGGGCGGCCGGAGGGGGGCAAGTGAAAGGGCGCCGACGTGCGGTCGCTTGCGCCCTCCGCCAGGTCTCGTCGCCCTCGCTCGTGCGAGGGCTCGGCCCCAGCCCGGGGCCACGGGCCGCGGGCGCGAAGCCCATGGCCGATCCATAGCAGGCGCCAGCGCCATCAGCGCTGACCGATCTGCGTCATCTGCGGATGCTACTTCTCCCTGCGTCTGCGGATGTCTCCTTCGCCCCGACCGCCGAAACGCACTAGGAAGGCGAGGTGAAGCCCGCCGCGCCGCCGGACGTCGCCATCGTCCTTCCCGCCCACAACGAGGCCGGGGCGGCGGCGGCGCTTGTCGCCGAGATCGCCCGCGCCTTCGCCGGCGAGCGCTTCGAGATCGTCTTCGTCGACGACGCCAGCACCGACGACACCCTGGCCGAGCTGCGGCGCGCCGCCGAGACGACGCGGGAGCTGCGGATCCTCCGCCACGCCCGCCGCTGCGGTCAGAGCCGCGCCGTCCGCACCGGCGTGCTCGCCGCCCGCGCGCCTCTGATCGTCACCCTCGACGCCGATGGCCAGAACGACCCGGCCGAGGCGCCGGCGCTCCTCCGGACGCTGCGCGGCGCGCCGGACGTGGTGGCCATGGTCGCCGGAGAGCGCCGCGAGCGCCGGGATTCGGCCTCCAGGCGCGCCGCCTCTTCGATCGCCAACGGCGTCCGCCGCCGCCTGCTCGACGATGGCGCGGCGGACACCGGCTGCGGGCTCAAGGCCTTCCGGCGCGAGGCCTTTCTGCGCCTTCCCTACTTCGACCACATGCACCGCTACCTGCCGGCGCTGATGCGGCGCGAGGGTTTCGAGGTGCGCTTCGAGGCCGTCGGCCACCGGCCGCGCGCCAGCGGAACCTCGAAGTACGACAACCTCTCGCGCCTGCGGGCCGCCTTCCTCGACCTCTTCGGAGTGCTATGGCTGAAGGCGCGTTGCGTCGATCCGAGAGCGATCGAGGAAGTCGGATCCTCCCCTGAGAAGCGGGGGAGGGCAGGAGGCGATGGAGGGGGCGAGGGAGAGAGCGCCATCGCTCGTCTGGAAGCAGGCCGATGATCTTCTCCGCCGTGCCGCTGATGGTCCTGCCGGTGCTGGCCTACAACCTGTTCGCCCTCACCCTGCCGGGCGGCTTTGGCAGCGCCGCGGCGGCAAGCGCCCTCTATCGGCCGCTGACGTCGCTGCGGACGGCCGCCGGCGGCGTCTGGCCGATATCGCTCGCCGACGTGATGCTCGCCTTCAGCCTCCTCGTCTTCTTCGTCGAACTGGTGAAGGCCAGCGGCGAGCCGCGCGCCGCCATCGTCAACCACGGTCTTTCCATCGTGCTCTTCGCCGCGTGCCTGGCCGAAATGCTGGCGGCCCCGGCCTTCGCCAACTCCGTCTTCTTCCTCATCACCCTGATGACGCTGCTGGACGTCGTCGCCGGCCTCGTCCTCACCATGGCCGCCCGCCGCGACCGCGGCCGCGGCGACGAGGACTGATCCATCCTCCCCCATCGCCAGAGGGGGGAGGGGGACCACGGAGTGGTGGAGGGGCCATGTGAAGGGGCGCCGGCGCGCGGCCCTGGCCCGCATCGCAGATGCGAGCGTTCCTCGCGGAAGTCGCAAGCACTTGTCGATTTCATCGCAAGCGCGAGCGCGCTTGCGCGCCCGTCACCCCGTCCGGCGCCATCCTCCCCCGCTTCGCGAGAGAGAGGATCCTCAGTGCGGCGGTTCGCCGCCGGCGTGGCTGGCGGTCGCGCCCGGCGTCCCTGTCTGCGAGGCAGCTGCGGTCGGCGCGCCCGCGGCGGCTGCGGCCCCGGCGCTCGGCTTCCCGGCGGCCGCAGGCTTGGCGGCGGCCTTCGGGTTCGGCGGCGGGATCGGCAGGGTCGAGCCCAGGGTGTGCAGGTAGGCGATGACGTTGATCCGGTCCTGGCTGTCCTTCATGCCGATGAAGGTCATCTTGGTGCCGGGGATGTAGTCCTGCGGCCCTTTGATGAAGTCGTAGATGTGCTGGTAGTCCCACACCTTCACCTTCTGGCCGAAGGCCTTCATCGCCGGCGAGTAGTCGAAGCCCGGATGGGTGCCGGGCTGTCGGCCGACGACGCCGTAGAGGCCCGGCCCGATCTTGTTGGTGCCGGCGGGATCGAAGTCATGGCAGGACTGGCAGATCGCGGTCTTGGCCTGGCCCGCCGCCACGTCGGCCTTGGGCAGCACCGTTCCCCAGTCCGGCGGCGGCTCGGGCGCCGCCGGGGCGCCGCCCAGCAGGTCCGGGGCCACGGCGATGGCGTATCCGGGATGGGCCGGCGGCGTCTGCTCGAAGAACAGCGGCACGACGATCGCCAGGACCGAGATCAAGAGCGCCGTCCCGAGCGCCGCGCCCACATATTTGTTCAAATCGAAGCCGCTCATCGTCCTCGCCGCAGGCCCTTAATCCGCAAGGGTTCGGCCCGCCGGGCGAGCGCCCGGACGCTCGGTCCGCCCCCGGGGCGCGCGGCCCCTTTTCTTGCGCGCGCGTGTCTTACACGCTAGGCGCGCCGGCGCAACTTCATGGAACCCCTGATCGTCATACCGGCGCGCATGGCCGCTTCGCGCCTGCCCGGCAAGCCGCTGGCGATGATCGGCGAGGCGCCCATGATCGTGCGGGTGTTGCGCTGCGCCTTGGCCGCCGGCGTCGGCCCGGTGGCGGTGGCCGCGGGCGACCCCGAGATCGTCGAGGCCGTGCGCGCCGCCGGTGGCGAGGCGGTGCTCACCGACCCGGCCCTGCCGTCCGGATCGGACCGCATCCTGGCGGCCCTTGGTGAGCTGGATCCGCACGCCCGCCACGACCGCGTCATCAACCTGCAGGGGGACATGCCCTTCGTCGCCGCCGACGTCCTTGCCGCCTGCGCCGCCACGCTCGAAGCCGAGCCGGCGTGCCAGCTCTCGACCGCGGTCGCCGCCGAGGCATCGCCGGCGGACAGGGCCAACCCCGAGGTGGTGAAGGCCATCCTCGCCGATGGCCCGCCCGGCCGTCCGCGCCGCGCCCTCTACTTCACCCGCTCGACCCTCTTTGGCGAGGGCCCGGTGTGGCGCCACATCGGCGTCTACGGCTGGCGCCGCGAGGCCCTGGCGCGCTTCGCCGCCGCCCCGCCCTCGCCGCTGGAAAAGCGCGAGCGCCTGGAGCAGCTGCGGGCGCTGGAGATGGGCTTGAGCGTCTTCGCCGCCGTTGTTGCGGCCGCCCCCTTGAGCGTCGACACCCCCGCCGACCTCGAAGCGGCCCGGCGGGTGGCGGAGGCGGCCGCGTGAGCGCCAGCCGCATCGCCTTCCAGGGGGAGCCGGGCGCGAACAGCGACGAGGCCTGCCGCGCCTACTTCCCCGATCTCGAGCCGACGCCCTTCGCCGCCTTCGAGGACGCTTTCGAGGCGGTGCGCCGCGGCGACTGCGACCTGGCCCTCATTCCGGTGGAGAACTCGATCGCCGGCCGCGTCGCCGACGTCCATCACCTGCTCCCTTCCAGCGGCCTGAAGATCATCGGCGAGCGCTTCAAGCCGATCCATTTCCAGCTCATGGCCAACCCCGGCGTCGCCCTCGACGATGTCGAGGTGGTCGCCTCCATGGCGATCGCGCTCGGCCAATGCCGCAAGACCCTGCGCCGGCTGAAGGTGAAGACCGAACCGGCCGGCGACACCGCCGGCGCCGCCCGCGCCCTGGCCGAGCATCCCGATGCGCATCGCGCCGCCGTCGCCCCGAGGCTCGCCGCCGAACTCTACGGCCTCGCCATCCTGCTCCAGGACATCGAGGACGAGCGCCACAACACCACCCGGTTCCTCGTCATGTCGGCGGACGAGGATCCCCCGTGGCCGGCCTTGGGCGCGCCCTGCATCACCAGCTTCGTCTTCCGGGTGCGGAACATCCCGGCGGCGCTCTACAAGGCCCTCGGCGGCTTCGCCACCAACGGCGTCAACATGACCAAGCTGGAAAGCTACATGGAGAACGGCGTCTTCACCGCCACCTTCTTCTACGCCGAGGTCGACGGCCGCCCTGACGACGGACCGCTGGCGCGCGCCTTCGAGGAGATTCGCTTCTTCTCCGACCATTTCGAGATCCTCGGCGTCTTCGCCGCCGACCCCTTCCGCCGCGAGGCCAACCGGTAGCGGTTGGTCAGGCGTGGTGGGGAAAAGGGCCCGTGCGCCGATGCGGGCGGGGTTGCGACTCTCCCTCCCCTTCTGGGGAGGGTCGACTCGGCGCGCTGCGGCGCGCCGAGCGGGGTGGGGAAGGCCAATCCCACGGCGCCGCGGATGTGGCCTTCCCCCTCCAGTCGCCCGTTCGGGCGGCCACCTCCCCCATAAAGGGGGAGGAGAGACGACATCGCGTGCCCACAAGCGCTTACCGGCGCGTTCAATGAGGTTGGGTCCCGTGTCTCGGCCGGCTCGAATATTGGGCGCGACGACCTTATCCTGGCCAGATATCTGGCCAGGATCTCGTCATGCGCACGGTCGGCGTCCTCGCGGCGAAGAACGAACTGCCCAGCCTGCTCCGTGAGGTCGAGCGCGGGGGTGAAGTGGTCATCACGCGCCGGGGGCGGCCCGTCGCCAGGCTGGGCCCGATCGAGCGCGCGTTCGACAGGGCGGGATCGCGAGCAGCGGCCGAGGGCCTGCGCCGCGCCAGCAAGGGCCTGAGTCTGGGCGGCCTCTCGATCAAGGAGCTGATCGAGGAGGGGCGGGACTGAGCTTCGTCCTCGACAATTCGGTCGCCGTCGCCTGGTGCTTCGAGGCGGAGCAGACTCCGGTGCTCATGGGCCTCCTCAGCGAGGTCGAGACGCTCGGCGCCTACGCGCCTCAGCTGTGGCCGCTGGAAGCGGTCAACGCCCTGTCAGTGGCCGAACGTCGCGGCCGCCTCACCCGGGCCCGGCGACGCGAGCTCGTGGGCTTCCTGCGCCGGCTGCCGATCGAAGTTGACGGCCAAACGGCAAGCGAGGCCGGGCTCGCCATCGCAGATTTGGCCGAAGCGTGCGGCCTGTCAGCGTACGACGCCGCCTACCTCGAACTTGCCGCGCGCCTCGGCTTGCCTCTGGCCACCACGGACACGGCGCTGCGCCGGGCTGCCGCTGCGGTTGGCGTGCGTCCGCTCCCGACGGCCTGAGAACATTGCGCCGGACGTCGCTAGGCCGGCTCGCCCGTCATCTGAATGCCGGACGTTTGCGGACGTTCACCCCCCTCCGCCCACGCCTTGATCAGCTGGTGCGCGATCGCCAGCGCGCCCGGCGCGCGGGCGTCGGCGTGTTCGCCGGCCACCAGCGCGCGCGCCTCCTCGCGGCTGAACCAGCGCACCTCGTCCAGCTCGGTCTGGTCCGGGGCGGCGTCCTCGTTCTCGACCTCGGCGATGAGGCCGATCATCAGCGACGACGGGTAGGGCCACGGCTGGGTCGAGTGGTAGCGCACCGCCAGCGCCCTGAGGCCGGCCTCTTCGGCGAGTTCGCGGGCGCACGCCTCCTCGATCGACTCGCCCGGCTCGAGGAAGCCGGCCAGGGCCGAGTACATCCGCTGCGGCCAGGCCGCCTGCCGGCCCAAGAGGCACTTCTCGCCCTTGAACGGCAGCATGATCACCACCGGGTCGGTGCGCGGGAAATGCTCGGCCCGGCAGGACGGGCACACCCGCCTCCAGCCGCCGTCGGCGGCCTCGCTGATCTCGCCGCAGGCGGCGCAGTGGCGATGGCGCCGGCGCCACTCGAACATCGACTTGGCGGTGGCCGCGATCGCCGCCTCGGGTCCCGGCAGTGACATGGCGATGGCGCGCAGGTCCTCGAAGCGGCCCAGTCCCTCGAGCCCGGCCTCGGCCGGGTCGGCCGCGCCCTCGAGATCGACGGCGAACACCGCCGTCCCCTTCCACAGTCCCAGGAACAGCACCCGCTCGGCGCCGGCCGCCAGCTCGTGGGCCATGTCGGCGCGCACGTAGGCGAGCTGCAGCTTCTCCCCCTTGCCCTCGACGAACGGCTTGCCGTTCCACACCGGCAAGGCCAGCGAGGCGGGGTCGGCGAGCCGCTCTTCCAGCCAGCCGCGGTCGCTGCGGCGGTCGCTGGCGCGGTCCAGCGGGTTGCCGGCGAAGGTGTTGGTGAAGGCTTTCAGAGGCATCGGCTGCTCTGTAGTGCGGATTGGGCCGAGGCGGAAACGCTGCCCGACACCGCCTGCATCCAGCGCGATATTCCCGCCCTATCCACCGTCATCCTCAGGGGCCGCGCGCCAGTGGCATCCCGAGGACCGATGAACACCGGCGCAGTTCAATGTTCATGGGTCCTTAGGATCGTCCCCGGCCGAGGCCGGGTCCGCCCCGGGGATGACGGTCGGTGTGGGGCGGTGATCGGGGATGCGAGCTTGCGCCCGCCTTGTGGCGACGCGATATTGGCCGTGGAGATCGGTGACGGGCGGAGGCCTCGCCAACCCGGTCAGGTCCGGAAGGAAGCAGCCGCAACGAGATTGCCCTCCGGGTCGTCTGCCGGTCTCCACCTTGAAGCTTCGCACTCGGGATCAGACGGCCAATAGAGGAGCGCCGCCCGCTTCATGACCGATACGGGCGCCACGCTCGACGAGGAAAGGCCGCCGGAGCGCGACGAGGCCACGGCTGAGATGTTCGCGGCCGGCCCGAGCCCCGCGCCGGCGACGCCGGGCGCCTACACCGTCCTCGCCCGCAAGTACCGGCCCATGACCTTCGACGACCTCGTGGGCCAGGAGGGCATGGTCCGCACGTTGAAGAACGCTTTCGCCCTGGGCCGCATCGCCCACGCCTTCATGCTCACCGGGGTGCGGGGCGTGGGCAAGACCACCACCGCCCGCCTGCTCGCCCGCGCCCTCAACTACGACAGCGACACGGTGCATCAGCCCAGCATCGCCGACCTCGCCCACGAAGGCCGGCACTGCCGCTCCATCATCGAGGGCCGGTGCCTGGACGTGCTCGAGCTCGACGCCGCCAGCCGCACCAAGGTCGACGAGATGCGCGAGCTCTTGGACGGGGTCCGCTACGCCCCCGCCGAGGCCCGCTACAAGGTCTACATCATCGACGAAGTGCACATGCTGAGCGCCCACGCCTTCAACGCCCTGTTGAAGACGCTGGAGGAGCCGCCGCCGCACGCCAAGTTCATCTTCGCCACCACCGAGATCCGCAAAGTCCCGGTGACCATCCTCTCGCGCTGCCAGCGCTTCGACCTGCGCCGCGTCGACCCCGAGGTCATCGCCGCCAACCTCGCCCAGATCGCCGCCGCCGAAGGGGTCGACATCGAGGCCGAGGCCCTGGCGCTCATCTCCCGGGCCGCCGAGGGCTCGGTGCGCGATGGCCAGTCGCTGCTCGACCAGGCGATCGTGCAGCGCCAGGACGGCGAGCGCATCGGCGCCGCCGTCGTCCGCGACATGCTGGGGCTCGCCGACCGCGCCCGCACCATCGGCCTTCTCGAGCAGCTGGCCGCCGGCCGGATCGCCGAGGCCCTCGAGGCCTTCGCCGAGCTGCACCGCCTGGGCGCCGATCCGGCCCAGGTCGTCCAGGACCTGCTGGAGCATTGTCACGGCGCCTCCATCGCCAAGGCGCTGCGGCCGGATGTCCTGGGGCTTCCCAAGGACCAGGCGGCGCGCCTCGCGGCCATCGGCGCGGCGCTCTCCGCCGGAACCCTGTCGCGCCTGTGGCAACTGCTCTTGAAGGGCTTGGACGAGGTGCGGGCCGCGCCCGATCCGGCCACCGCGGTCGAGATGCTCCTCATCCGCCTCGCCTACGCCGCCGAACTTCCGGGTCCGGAGGAAGCCATCAGCCTGCTGCGCGAGAACCCGGAAGCGGTGCGCCCCGCCGGCGCCCCCAGCGCCGGCTCTGGCGGGGGTTCCGCCCGCGCCTCGGGCGGCGCGGCCCTGGCGCGCGCGGCGCCTCTGCAGGCGCCCGTGCCCGCCGCTGCCGCCGCCCCGGTCCTGGCCTCCTTCGAGGACGTGCTGGCGCTCATCGATGCGCGCCGCGACGTCGCCCTCAAGCTCGATGTCGAACGGCGCTTCCGCCTCGTCAGCTTCCGCGCCGGCGCCATCGTCTTCGAGCCGACCGAGGACGCGCCGCCCGACCTGGCCCAGCGCCTCGCCTCCCGCCTCAAGTTCTGGACCGGCCAGACCTGGCTGGTGGCCGCCGAGACCGGCGGCGGCGGCGAGACCCTCGACGAACAGCGCCGGCGCGAGGAAGCCGCGGAGCTGGCGGCGGCGCGCGCCGACCCCTTCGTCGCCTCGCTGTTGGAGACCTTCCCCGGGGCAGAGATCGTGGAGTTGCGCAAGGTCGCGGATCCGGAGCCCGCCGGCCCCCCGCCCGAAGATGAGGAGTAGGGCTATGTCCGATTGGATCCTCCCCCGTGCAACGGGGGAGGGGGACCGCCGAACGGCGGTGGAGGGGGCGCGGGAAAGGGTGCCGACGCATGGCTCTTGCCCCCTCCACCATCCTTCGCACTCCGCGCTCGGATGGTCCCCCTCCCCCGCTTCGCAGGGGAGGAACCCGTGAAGGATCTGGGCGGCCTGATGAAGCAGGCCCAGGCCATGCAGGAGAAGCTCCAGGCGGCGCAGCAGCGCCTCGCCGAACTGCGGGTCGAAGGGACCTCCGGCGGCGGCGTCGTCACCGTCACCCTCACTGGCGCCGGCGAGCTCTCCTCCGTGGCTATCGACGACACCCTGCTCGTGCCCGGCGAGGGCGAGATCCTCGCCGACCTGATCATCGCCGCCCACGCCGACGCCAGGCGCAAGCTCGAGGTCCGCCAAGGCGAGATGATGCGCGAGATCGCCGGCCCGTTCGCGGGCCTGGCCGGCCTCCCCGGAGGCTGAGCCAACTCGCGTGCCCCATGCTCCGTTACCCCCGCTCATCCCGGGCGAGCCTTGCAAGGCGAGACCCGGGACCCAGATTCTTTCCCTGCCCGCCGGCGAGGCGAAAAGCCTGGATCCCCGCGTCCGCGGGGATGAGCGGAAATAGGGAGAGGCCGCGCTCCCAATGGCCGCCGCCGCCGGACCGGAAGTCGAACGCCTGATCGCGCTCCTGGCGCGCCTGCCGGGTCTCGGGCGCCGCTCGGCCAGGCGCGCCGCCCTGGCCCTGCTCAAGCGCCGCGAGCAATTGCTGCTGCCGCTTGCCGAGGCCCTGGCCGAGGCGGCGCAAAAGGTCCGCACCTGCGAGACCTGCGGCGCCCTGGATACCGAGGACCCGTGCGCCATCTGCGCCGATCCGGAGCGCGATCAGAGCCTCATCTGCGTGGTCGAAGAGGTCGGCGCCCTGTGGGCCATGGAGCGCGCCGGCGCCTTTGCCGGCCGCTATCACGTCCTCGGCGGGCTGCTGTCGGCCCTCGACGGCGTCGGTCCCGAGGCGCTGCGCGTCGGCCAGCTGGCGCGCCGCGCCGCCGAGCCGCACGTCCGCGAGGTGATCCTGGCCCTGCCGGCGACGGTGGAGGGGCAGACCACGGCGCACTACGTCGCCGACCGGCTGGCGGGGGCGGAGGTGGTCGTCAGTTCCCTGGCCCGCGGCGTCCCGGTGGGCGGCGACCTGGACTGGCTCGACGAAGGCACCATCGCCCAGGCCGTGCGCGCCCGCCGCCCGGCGTGATACCGCGATTGCTCCTCCACCGCGGAGCGGGGGAGGGGGACCGCGCCGAGCCCTTGCGTCAGCAAGGGCGAAGAGACGCGGTGGAGGGGGCGCGGGAAAGGGCGCCGGCGCACGGCTCTTGCCCCCTCCACCATCCGTCGCGCTGCGCGCTTGGATGGTCCCCCCTCCCCCACGCTGAAGCGTGGTGGAGGAGCAGGCGGGTGACGCCGGTCCCCGACTCCTGCTAGCCGGCGCCCATGGTGGCCTTGCTTTCGATTCTGCTGGCGCTCGCGGCCGCCGCCGCGCTGGCCGCCCTCGCCTGGGCGATCGCCGAGCGCGGCCGCGCCGAGCGGGCGGCCGCGGAGCTGCGCGCCGCGCGCC
>DASYYX010000036.1:0-3386 GCA_035946795.1 Caulobacteraceae bacterium
GTCGAGGCGGCGGCGTGAGGCGGAGCAAGCGCGCCGCAGGCGTCGCCGCCTACGTACGAGAGGCCGATGAGGCGCCGTGTCCGTCGCTCTTCGAACAGGCGCTGGAGATAGCCGGCGAGGTCCGGCGTAATCTGCTCCGCAGCGCCTTCGAGGGCGGCGGCGCCATCGACCCGCCGCACGAGGACATCACCGACGTCGCGGCAGCCTTGGCCTCGCTCGGTTTCAGCCCGGAGGCGGTGAAAGCGCTGCTGCGAGCAGCCTACCCCTTCTGGCCAGACCTGACCGAACAAGCGAGCGAACGCCCTCGCGGTGAAGGCGCGGGAAACTCGGCGGCAGCGCCAGCCGCTTCTGAAGAAAGGCCGGGTTAGCCTCGTGCGCGGCCGCGAGCAGGTCGACGACGAGCGATTCGAGCGCTTCGCAGCGCCCGCGCAGAGCATTGAAGTACGGGTCCATTCTGGTCTCTCCGTGGGTCGGGTAGCAGCGCCCACGGGAAGGCGCCCCGCCGGTTTCGGCAAGCAGGGCATTGCTTGCGGGTCCGGCGGGGCGGGTTGGGCCGCGCCGTGAAGTGGCCCTTCAAGCGGAGGAAGCGCGGACCCGGTCCGTCGCCGCTGCCATGGCTGAGCCTCCTCGTCGTCCTGGACGAAGACGGCCCGGCGCTCGAGATTTCCGGCCTCGGCTTCGATGGTGACACGGTCGAACGCGTCCGGGGCCGCGTCGACGCGGCTACGGCGGCGAAGCTGCTGGGGCTCGTTCGCAGTCTGCGGCGGCAGCTCGACGAGCAAGGCTGTTGGCCGGTCCCGGTCCCGGAGACCCTTGCCCGAGCGCCAGTGAGCTAGCCATGCGTGCGGGGAGGGCAGGCGTGTTCGGCCGCCCGCGGTCCCATTGCGCGAATCCGCGTGTTCCTGATTCGTACCACCGGCCGTCATCGCGCGGCGCGGCATGCGAGAACTCTGCCAGCGAGGCCCTGATCGCCTGGCGCCGCGGCTCCTTAGCCGCCCATCGCCGGGCGCGGCTCCGAGGTCGCCCTTTGGACTACCTCGAAAGCCGCGGAGCGGGCGCCGTCCTGATTGGCATCGGCGCGGCGCCCGCCCCGCATCGACACCGAACCGGCTCTTCGAGCCTGCAAAGGCGCCGAGCGATCGCCCTGGCCGACGTGAGTTAAGCCAGGGCGTCGCCCTGCCTAGATGGCCCGGACCCCGGCCGGCCGCAAAGCGCGATGAGCGCGCGGCCGTCGGGGAGTTTCTGCGCCCGACGCGTTCGCCCGAGGAGCCCCGAGCCCCGGAGCTCAAAGAAGTGCCCTCATTCGTGGATCCGTTTCGCCGCATCGAGCCGGCGCACAGAAGGACGTTCCAACCCGTCCACCGCTCCAGCGCTGTCGCCGGCGGCTGGGAGGAGGGTTGGTTTCGCGCCCCGCCGCTCTCGACCGGCGCCTTCCTCCAGGCCCTGAAGAAGTTCGAGCTCGCGGGGCGCAAGCCCGGCCGCGTCAACGGGCCGATCGGTTGGCTCGCGATCGAGCTCGCCGAACTGTTGCTGAACATGGCCAAGCAGTTCCGCTCTCGCCTCTGGCCCTCGCAGGCGTGGCTGGCGCGCAAGCTCAAGCGGTCCAAGAGCGCCGTCGTCGCGGCCCTGGCGCGCTTGCGTGACCTCGGCGTGCTGGAGTGGGTGCGGCGCCTCGTCCCCGTGGCCGGCGAGCGCGGTGTGCGCGGCCCGCGGGTCAAGCAGACGACGAACGTCTACCGGTTTGCCTTGCCGCGGGCCATCGCGCGCCTGGTGAAGGGACCGCCGGCGCGTAAGGCAACGCCGACTGAGGTGGCGAACCAACTGCGCGTGCTCGCCGAGAGGGCCGAGGCCCACGCGAAGGGTGTGGCCAAGATCAACGCCGCGCTGGAGCGAGGCCGCCGTCGCGGGAGCGCCGATGGCGGCAGGAACGCGAGTCAGACAGAGCGACTCAATCCCAGCCTAAAAGTTGAATCCTTAGCCGCGCGCTTCGCGCGAGGCGGCGCCGACTAGCCGTCGGCCCCCTCCCCGGTCGGCCTTACGGCCGACTCGACCCTCCCCGGCATGGGGAGGGTTCCCGGAGCCACTCCGGCAGCGGCGGAGCTGCGTCCTGTTCAGCAGGGCTCTCCGATGGAGAGCCGGGGCGGCCGCAACGGTGCGGCTAGTCTCGGAGAAGGCTGGCGAGGCGCCGCAGCGCCTCGGGGCGAGAGGGCTTCGGATCGGGTTGATCCGCGATCCAGGCGTCGAGCGCTGTGAGCTCTAGCGGTGGCAGACGAACAAGGACTGCGAGGTTCCGACCGCCGGACGGCGCCCGGCCGCGCGATTGCGGGATATCCACGCTTGACTCCATTAACGGCACGCCGGATATCCCGAAACAAGCGGGGCGGCAAGGCGCTTGGCGCTGGCGCGCCTTGAGCCGAAGGGGGAGGGCCGATGACCGATCCGATCAGCGGCGGCGCTGAGCTTTTGTGGCGGATCCGCGAGACCGTTAGGGCCAGCGTCGAGACAGCGGTGAGGTACTTCGAAGCCGGCGGCGGCGACGACGCCGGAGCGCTGGTGGCGTTCGAATTTCTGCGCGAAGCGGCTTGGCGCGTCGCCAACCACGAGGTTTTCCTGCGCTCGACCTATGACGAGGTGCGCGCGGCGGCGCGCGACGAACTCCTCAAGCTCGCCGCTGACCTCGGCGAGCCCGGCGTCGAGCCGTACGTCACCACCTACCGGGGGAGCTGACCCCGACCCGGACGAGACCTGAACGGGGCGACACCGGCACATCTTGACGAAACCTTCAAAGGCGCGCCGGCATGGAGCCAGGCTGTTGGCGGCGGGCGCCACGCTCCCAGGGAGTGGCCGCTTAGGGACGTGTCGAGTTCGGCTGAACGTCGGCGAGCGCGGAAGGCGAGGCTGGAGCAGGCCCGAGCGCGGGCGCGCGAGTCGACGCCGGCGGTGAGGGCTCGGCCGACCGCGAAGCTCAAGGTCCTGAACCACGACGCGGCGCGAGCCTATGCCCCGCGCGAAGACGCGCTGGCCATGCTGGCGCGGAAGGGCCGGCTTTCCGGAGCGCGGCTATGGGCGGCGAAGACCTACGGCGTCTTGATCCGCACCGACCAGATCGCCGACGGCGCCTCGATCCGCTCGTTCCTGGAGATGCGGCCGCGCGGCGGCCAGGGCGCCGGCGCCCTGGCGGAGCTGAGCGGCGCGGAATGGGTCGCCGAATGCCAGTGGCGCCTGGCGCGGGCCCAGCTCGAGGCGCTGAACGCCAACCCCGAGCGCGTCGTGGTGCTCGGGCTCGTCTGCGGGACGGGGTTGCACCCCCGTGAGATCGCCGAGGCCGCGAACGTGAAGAAGGACGCCGTCGCGATAGAGACCATCCTCTTTCAGGGCCTGGACGA
>DASYYX010000037.1:0-25531 GCA_035946795.1 Caulobacteraceae bacterium
GTTGGTTCCCGAAAGTTCCCGTTTTCTCAGCGTCGGGAACCGCGCTGCGTGCGCGCCTAACCGACTGACCGGGCTCGTAAAAATGGTTCCGGAAGCGTGCGAAATCGGGACTCCGGAGCGCAAAAACGGGAACCGGCCGGCCCAAGCCTACCGCGCCGATCACGCGCCAGTTGCGCGCCAGGGCGCGCCAAAACGCGGCGCAAACGCGCCACGCGCGCCAGTTTGCGCCACTTAGCGCCAGCTTGCGCCACTTCGCGCCAGCGGCGTCGGGCCTGCCTCAGCCGGCCTCTTGCGGCGCCGGCGCGGGCGGACCGGACGGCGCGTCCCGGGGCGTGACGAGCCGGCCGATCCTGGGCATCAGCCAGTGCTCGAAATCGTCGATGAACTCGTACACCACCGGCACGATGACCAGAGACAGCGCCGTCGAGGTGATCAAGCCCCCGATCACGGCCACCGCCATCGGCTGGCGGAACTCCGAGCCCGATCCCAGCGCCAGCGCGGTCGGCAGCATGCCGGCGGCCATGGCCACGGTGGTCATGACGATGGGACGGGCGCGCTCGCGGCAGGCTTCGAACAGGGCCTCGCGCTGGGTGGCGCCGGCGCGCTCGCGCTCGATGGCGTATTCCACGAGCAGGATCGAGTTCTTCGCCGCCAGGCCCATGAGCATGAGAAAGCCGATCGCCGAGGGAATCGACAGCGGTGCGTTGACGAGCAGCATGGCCAGGAAGGCGCCGGCGATCGCCGTGGGCAGTGCCGACAGGATGACGAACGGCTTGAAGAAGCTCTGAAAGAGCAACACCATCACCGCGTAAACGAGGCCGATGCCGGAAAAGAGGGCGACGGCGAAGCCGGTGGCTAGCTGCCCCAGGGCCTGCTCCTGGCCCTGGCTGGCTTGGCCGACGCCGGGCGGCGGGTGGCGCAGGATTGGCAGCTGCTCGACCCTGGGCAGCATGTCCCCCAGCTGCGCGCCGCCGGTCAGATCGGCGTCGATGATGAGGTTGCGCTTGCGGTCGAAGCGGTCGATCTCCGCCGGGCCGGCCTCGAAGCCGACGTCGGCGACGCTCTCCAGGGTGGTGGTGCCGCCGCCGGCGGTCGGCAGGCGCAGGTTGCGGATGACAGCCAGGTTGCTCCGGTCTTCGGCCGGAAGGCGGACCCGGATCGGGATGCGTTGCTGGCCCTGGTCGAGCTTGGCGACATTGGCGTCGATGTCGCCGACAGTCGCGATCCGCGTCGCCTGGCCGATGGCGTCGGCCGATACGCCGAGCCGGGCCGCCTCGTCCCAGCGCGGGCGCACATAGATTTCGGCGCCGCTGGGCGGGGTTTCGGGGCGCGGGTCCGCAAGGCCCGGCAGGGAGCGCATCTCCCGCATGAGCTCCAGGCCCGCGGCTTCGAGGTGCTCGCCGGTCTCGCTGGTGAGGATGATGCGTACGCCCGAGGCGCCGAAGCCGGCGACGTTGAAGGTGAACCGCCCGTCGGGAAGATCGCGAAGCTGGCCGCGGATACGGTCCTGGATCTGGGTGAGGGTGGTGGAACGCTTGTTGTTGAGGATCGCCACCGCCGCGCCGCTGGTGATGCCCGCTGAGCCGACGCTGATCGATCCGGGACCGCCGCCGCCGCCGCCGCCAACGGCGGCAAACACCGAGCGTGTTTCCGGCTGCCGGGCGAGCAGGGCGTCGATGCGATCGATGAGGACGCGCATGTCGGCCACCGTGCTCCCCGGGGGCGCCTCCACGTTGACGTAGAAGTAGTTCCCGTTCGCGGGCGGCTGGACGCCCTTCGGCAAAGGAATGGCCAGGAAGATCGAGATGACGAAGATCACCCCGCCGATGGCGATCGTGGCCCAGCGATGGTCCAGCGCCCAGAAGAGGGTGCGAGTGTAGAAGGCCGGGAGCGGATGGCGCACGCGCGCCAGCTTGGGCTTGAGGAAATAGGCCGCCAGCAACGGTGTCAGCAGCCGCGCGACCACCAGAGAAAACAGCACCGCCACGGTGACGGTGATGCCGAACTCCTTGAAGAATTGACCCGGGATGCCGGGCATGAAGCCCACCGGGAGGAAGACCGCGGCGATCGAAAAGGTGCACGCCACCACGGCAAGTCCGATCTGATCGGCGCCCTCGATGGCGGCATCGAAGGGCCGAAGGCCGCCATAGACGCGCTTTTCGATGTTCTCGATCTCGACGATGGCGTCGTCGACGAGGATGCCGATGACCAGCGTCAGCCCGAGCAGGGTCACCAAATTGAGGCTGAAGCCGAGGAGATGCATGAAGGCGAAGGTCGGGATCAGCGAGGCCGGCATGGCCACCGCCGTTACCGCCGTCGCCCGCCAGTCGCGCAGGAACAGCCACACCACGAACGCCGCCAGCAGCATGCCCTCCAGCAGGGTGTGCTCGGTGGCGGCGAAGCCGCGCCGAGTGTCGTCCACCTGGGAGACGATCTTGTGGATGGTCATGCCGGGATACTGCCGGTTCAGCTTGGCGATGGCCGCGTCGACCGCGTCCTCCACCGAAACCTCGCTGGAGAGCTTGGTCTTGGTAACCTGGAAGCCGACCACCGGCTTGCCGTCGAGCAGGGCGAAGCTGCGCACTTCGGCCGATCCGTCACCGACGTCGGCGACGTCGGAGAGGCGGACGAACTGTCCCCCGGCGGCGGGGATCTCGAGGTTGCGGATGCCTGCGACGGTGGTTGCCTGGCCGAGGACGCGAATGGTCGCCTCGCGGTTGCCGATGGTGGCCATGCCGCCGGGAGAATTGACGTCGGCGGAAGTGAGCGCGTCGTTCACCTGGGCCGCGGTAAGACCGCGCTCGGCCAGGCGCACCGGATCGATGAGGACGTTGATCTCGCGGTCGACGCCGCCGACGCGGTCGATGCGCGCCACGCCCGGCTGCGCCTGCAGCGTGCGGGAAATGGTGTCGTCGATGAACCAGGAAAGATCGGCCTCCGACATGGCCGGGGCGCTCACCGCATAGGTGATGATCGGCTGGTCCTCGAACTCGACCCGGTTGACGATCGGCGGGTCGATATCGCGCGGCAAGACGCTGCGCGTCTCGTCGACCTTGGCGCGCACCTCGTCGTAGGCCTTCTGCAGGTCCTCGCCGAGGTAGAACTGGATGAAAGTGACCGACTGGCCCTGGGTGTCGGTGGAATTGATGTTCTCGACGTTGGAGAGCCCGGCGAGCGCGTTCTCGATCGGCCGCGTCACCTGCGTCTCCATCTCCGCCGGCGCGGCGCCGTTGCGGGTGATGGTGACGGTCACCGCCGGGAAGGAGATGTTGGGGAAGTTCTTGATCGCCAGGGCGTTGTAGGAAATCAGGCCCGCCACGATCAGGGCGATGAACAACACCGCCACCGGAATGGGGTGGCGGATCGCCCAGCTGGAGACGCGGAAACCCCGGCCGGGGCTCATGGGGCGGCCGCGATGCGCACGAAGTCGCCGGGCGTGAACATCGCCGCGGCCTTGGCGACGACCACGGTGCCGGCAGGCGGCCCGGCGACGAGCTCGACAAAGCCGCCGCCGCGTTGGCCCGTGGTCACTGGCACGCGCTGCAGCCGGTCGTCTGCGCCCACCGCCATGACCGAAGCGCCGTCGGCGTCGTAGCGCACCGCGGTGTCGGGCACCGCCAGGGCCGCCCGCGCGCCCTCGAGGAACACGGCGTGGGCGAAGCCGCCCGAGCGGATGTCACTGCGCACCGGCAGGGTGATCCGCACCTTTCCGAGGTGGGTGGTGGTGCTGATGCTGGGGCTGATCAGCCGAACCACGCCGATGGCGCTGCCGCCGCCGGTCACCGTCACCTTCGCCTTGTCGCCGACCCTGATCTTGCCGATGTCCTCCTCCGGAACGTCGGCGTCGAGCTCGATGACGCCGTCGCGGGCGATGCGGAACCAGGGCGTCGCGCCGGCCGCCGAAACATCGCCCGGGTTGACGTTGCGCTCGATGACGAGCCCGGCGTACGGGGCGCGCACCGTGGCCATCGACAGACGGTTCTTGGCGTCCACGGCCGCCGCTTCCTGGGCGTTGTACTGGGCCGTCGCCGACCGGGCGGCGAAGCGCCGCTGCTGGATCTGCTCCTCCGAAAGCAGGCCGGCGTTGTCGATGCCCTTGACTCGCTGGGCCTGGGTCTGGGCCTGCCGGGCCAGGGCCTGCTGCTGGGCCGCCAAGGCCGCTTGCTGGCGGGCGACGTCGGCCAGCAGCACCGGGTCCATCTGCGCCATCGGCTGGTTCTTCTTCACCCACGAGCCTTCGTCGACGAAGAGCTTGTCGACCCGGTAGCCGGTGAGTTCGGGGAAAACGGCCACGTCCAGGCGCGGTATCAGCTGGCCCGAGGCCGAAAGGCCGCCTTCGATCACGCGCGGCTCGACCCTGACGACCGTCACCGCCCGCGCCTGGGCTTTGGGCGACACGTAGATACGTTTCTGGCAGGCGCTGAGCGCCGCCACCGCCAGGATGGCCAGCGCCGCCCGACCGCCGAGGTTCCTGCAGAGCCGGCGCATCATGACCCGCGCGTCTCCGGGGCCGTGTAGGCCCAGCCGCCCCCCAGGGCCTTGTAGGTCTGCACCGCCCGGCGCAGCGCCGCGACCCGGGCGCCGGTGAGCGTCGAACGGGTGTTGCGCCAGGCCTCCTCCGCGGTGAGGGCGCTGGTGAGATCGTCGAGGCCTCGGGCGTAGCGCTCGCGCGCCGCGACGTAGGCGCGATGAGCCCTGGCCTCGGCGTCGGTGAGAATGGCAAGCCGGCGCTTGTCGGCCGCCATGCCGGCAAGGTCGTTTTCCGCCTCGCCGTAGGCGGTCTGGACCGTCTTTTCGTAGGCGATCACGGCCTCCTCGGTGCGCGCGTCCTCGGCCCGCGCGGTCGCCATCAGGCGCGGGATGTCGAGGATCGGCTGGGTGGCGGCGAGCCCCAGCGACCAGAATCCGAGGGAGGTCGTCTGCTGCTGTGGAATCAGGGTCGCCGGGGGGATGAAGGCGACGCCGGGCGCGGTGGTGCGCGACAGCCCCAGGCCCGGCTGGATGGTGAAGGTCGGAAACACGGCAAGATGCTGCAGCCGCTGCGTGCCGATCTCCGCGGTGAGCTTGGCTTGGGCCTCGCGCACGTCCGGGCGGCGGGTCAGCAGCTCGCCGGGCAAAGCGGCGGGCAGGGCTGGCGGATCCGGCGCCCAGGCGGCGGCCGCTACGCTCGATGTCGGGTCGATGCCGCGCCCGACCAGGATCAGCAGAGAGCGTTTGGCCGCCTGCAGCTGGGCCGCCAGGTCCACCGCCTGGGCGCGGGCGACCTCGGCGTCGGCCTCGGCCCGGTCGGCGTCGGAGGCGGCGCCCAGGCCGAGCGAGGCCTTGCGCAACGCCAGGTCGGCGAGTTCATGGGCGATGGCGTCATTGGTGTTGGCGTCGTCGAGCTGGATCGCCAGACCTCGCGCCTGGAAGTAGTCGTCGGCGACGCTGGCGGCGAGGCTGGCGCGCTCGCCCTCGATGTCGAACCGCGTCGCGGCGAAGTTGGCGCCGGCAGTCTTGTACTGGGTTCTCAGGCGGCCGAAGAGATCCAGCTCCCAGGAGACGTTGAAGTTCAGCGTCTCGGTGTCGGTGACGCCGCCGATCGGGAACAGCTGGTTGGATTGCCCGGCGAGGTTTGCGGCGCTCTCGCGATTGACCTTGCCCGAGAGCCCGCCGGTGGGCAGCAGTGAAGCGACCTCGCTCTCCCAGGTGGCGCGGGCCTCCAGCAGCCTTGCCGCGGCGGTCTTGGCGTCAGGGGCGAGGCGGAAGGCCTGGTCCTCCAGGGCGTTCAGCTCCGGATCCGCGAACAGCAGCCACCAGCGGTCGAGCGCCGCCTCCTTCAGGGGCGCCCCGGGCGGGGCCTCGTAGGCGGCGGGCAGGCGCACGTCGGGGGTGCGATGGGCGCCGAGCGCGCACGCAGCCGCAAACGCGCACGGCGCGGCGGCGAGCGCCAGCCGCTGGAGCGACCGCAAGGGACCCAACGCCTCCTCCAAGTGGGCCAGAAGCCGAATCCGGCGCAAGGCGCGGCGTCCCGTATTGGAACGGGAGCGTTTACCAAATCTGAACGCCGTTAAGCTCCGCCGCTCTTCCATCGCCGAAGCGACACTGCTTGGCGAGAGGGCCGGCGGCGGCGATAGTGTTTTTCATGGCGAGCGTGGCGGGACGATGACACTTGGCGCCGTGCGGGTCGGCGTCGGCGGCTGGACCTTCGAGCCGTGGCGCGGCGCCTTCTACCCTCAGGGCTTGAAGCATGCCGACGAACTCGCTTTCGCCAGCCGGCGGCTGACGGCGCTGGAAATCAACGCCACCTATTACTCGCGCCAGTCGCCAAAGACGTTCGCTTCCTGGGCGGCCCAGACGCCGGAAGGATTCGTCTTCACCTTGAAGGGTGGTCGCGCCTGTACCAACCGCAAGGTCTTGGCCGAGGCTGGGGAGTCGGTGCGCCGGTTCGTCGAGCAGGGCATCGACGCCCTGGGCGACAAGCTCGGCCCGATCCTGTGGCAGTTCATGCATTTCAAGCGTTTCGACCGCGACGAATTCGCCGCTTTCGTCGACTTCCTGCCGCCCTCGGTGTCTGGCCTGAAGTTGCGCCATTGCCTGGAGGTGCGACACCGCACCTTCGCCGATCCCGCTTTCGTCGAGCTCTGTCGCCAGCGCAACATCGCCATCTGCCTCTCGGACGAGGAACGTTGGCCGCTGATCGCCGACGCTACCGCCGATTTCACCTACGCTCGCTTGCAGCGCGGCGTCGACGAAGTCCCGACCGCTTATGAGCCGGCCGAGATCCGCGCCTGGGCCAAGCGTCTGTCAGCCTACGCCTCCGGCGGCTTTCCGGACGATCTGAAGCCGGTCGCCGAGGCGGCTGCGCCGGCCGGGCGGCGGCGCGAGGTGTTCGCCTTCTTCATCTCTGGCGGCAAGGCGCGCGCGCCGATGGCCGCCGAAGCCCTGATCTCGGCGCTGCAGCAAGGCGCGGCTTGACCGGGCCGCCACAGTCGCTCACTGGCCCGCGAAGCGCCTTCGAGGAGAGCCCCGCGATGAAGATGGACGACCTGATGTTCCGCCCCGGCCTGATGGCGGGTCAGCGGATCCTGGTTACCGGCGGCGGCACCGGCCTTGGCAAGGTCATGGCCGAGGGCCTGCTGATGCTGGGATCCGAAGTCTACATCTGCGGTCGGCGCGGCGGCGTGCTGGAGGACGCGGCCAAGGAGCTGATGGACGCCCACGGCGGCAAGGTCACCCCGATCGCCTGCGACATCCGCGTTCCCGAGGCGATCAACGCCATGCTGGACGAGGTCTGGGCCGGCGGCCCGCTGACGGGCCTGCTCAACAACGCCGCCGGCAACTTCATCAGCCGGACAGAAGACCTCAGCCCGCGCGCCTTCGACGCCATCGCCAACATTGTCTTCCGCGGCTCGTTCTTCGTCACCCTGGAAGCCGGCAAGCGCTGGATCCGCGACAAGGTCAAGGCTTCGGTGGTGTCGATCCTTACCACGTACATCTGGAGCGGGGGCCCCTTCACCGTGCCCTCGGCGATGGGCAAGGCGGGCCTGCACGCGATGACGCAGTCGCTCGCGGTCGAGTGGGGCCCCAGGGGGATTCGCTTCAACGCCATCGCTCCGGGTCCTTTCCCGACCGAAGGCGCCTGGGCGCGGCTGTCGCCCGGAACCGAAGCCGGCAGCGCCAGCCGCCGCCAGAGCAGCAACCCGATGGGCCGGGTGGGCGACATGCGCGAGCTCGCCAACCTCGCGGTCTACCTCCTCCATCCCTTGTCGGAGTACGTGAACGGCCAGACCATCGCCATCGATGGCGGCGCCTGGAACGCTGGTGGCGGCGGTTTCTCGGCCCTGCGCAACTGGACCGATGAGCAGTGGGCGAACGCCCGCGACATGATCAAGAGCGCCAACGAGAAGGACCGGGCCAAGCGCACCGTCTAGCAAGGCGGCCCCGCCAGATTGACGCCCGGGCGCCGGCCCGGTGAAATGAGCCGATGTCGCAGGTCGCCTATTTCCCCGTCGGCAAGCGGGCGCAGACCAAGCACGCCAACCGCGAGGCAATCATGGACGCGGCTCGGGCGGTCTTCGGCGAGATCGGCTTCGAGGCCGCGACGGTGCGCGACATCATCCGCCGCACCAACCTCTCCGTCGGCGCCTTCTACAACTATTTCCGTTCCAAGGACGAAGTGTACGACGCGCTGGCGGACGACGGCGCGGCGCGCTTCCGCCCGATCCTCGAAGCCCAGGCGGCCAAGGCCACCGATTTCGAATCCTACCTGCGCGCCGCGGTCACCGCCTTCTTCGACTTCCTGGTCGCCGAGCAGGCGGAGTGGGACTTCCACCCGGCGCCCGGCGCGCCCCTCCCGCACGCCCGCAACACCCCGGAGATCCTCGCCGTCCACGAGGAAGTGAAGCGCGTGTTCGCCGACGTCATGGAGCGCGGCCTCGCCCCCAAGGTCGATCTCGAGTACCTGGCCTCCAGCTGCATCGCCGTCGCCCGCGAGGTCGGCGACCGCATGATCGAGCGCACGCCGGCCGACCCTGCGGCCGCGGCCGAGTTCGTGGTGCGGCTGATCCTGGGCGGACTTCCCGCCCTGCCGCGCGCCTAAGCCCGGTGCGGCTGCCGGGCTTCAGCGAGACCGAGATCGAAAACCTGCGCCTGCGGGCCGTCCTGGGCCTGCCAACCCCGATCCTGCGCGCCCTGTCGGGCGGCGGCGTCACCTACGTAGGCGGGCGCACCCTCGACCCCCGATTCCAATTCCTGGCGGCCCAGGCGCGCGGCGCTCCGCCCCTTTCCGGCTTCAGCCCGGAGGTGGCGCGCGCTGGCGTCGCCCGCATGCTGGCGCCCTACGCCCGCGAGCCGGACAAGAGCGTCCGCGTCGATAACCTCACGGTTCCGGGTCCGGCCGGCCCGCTGCCGGCGCGCAGCTACCGGGCCAAGGACCAGGACCCCGCCTTGCCGCTGATGATCTTCGGCCATTTCGGCGGCGGCGTCATCGGCGACCTCGACACCTGCCACGCCTTCTGCGCCGTTCTCGCCCGCGACGCCCGACTCCCCGTACTTTCAGTGGAGTACCGCCTCGCCCCCGAGAACCGCTTCCCGGCAGCGCTCGAGGACATGCTCGCCGCCTACCGCTGGGGCCGCGCCGCAGCCGAGGATTTCGGCGCCCCGCGCGCGCGCGCCGCCATCGGCGGCGATTCCATGGGCGGCAACTTCGCCGCCGTCATCTGCCAGGAGCTGAGGCGGGCTTCCGAACCCCAGCCGGCCTTGCAGCTGCTGATCTATCCGGCGCTGGACGTGGCCGCCGAAGGCGGCTCGATGGCGACCTATGGCAATGCCTGGCCGCTGGATCGCGCCACCATGGAATGGTTCATGGGTCACTACATAGGCGCCGGCGACTCGCCCGACGATCCACGCCTCTCCCCGGTGCGCGCCAAGGACCTGGGCGGCCTCGCTGCGGCGGTGATCGCCACCGCCGGCTTCGATCCCTTGCTCGACCAGGGCGAGACCTACGCTCGCCGGTTGCGGCAAGCCGGCGTCCCGGTGACCTATCGCTGCTACGATCACCTGCCGCACGCCTTCACCGCCTACACCGGCGTCAGCCCCGAGGCGCTGGGCGCCTGCCGCGACATCGCCCGCCTGACGGCGAGCGCCATGCGGGCGTCCTCGTGAACATGCGCGCCCTCGTCGTCAGCGAACTGGCCGAGAACTACGCCCGCTGCGCCCTTCGGGAAGTCGCCACGCCCGAGCCGGGTCCAGGCGAGGTCCTGGTCAAGGTGCGCGCCGCTTCGGTGAACTTCCCCGACCTCCTGATGACCCGCGGGGGCTATCAGCACAAGCCGCCGCTCCCCTTCACCCCGGGGCTGGAGATGGCCGGCGAGGTAGCCGCGCTTGGTCCCGGGGCCGAGCGCTGGCGCCTTGGTGACCGCGTCGTTGGCGGCGGCCGCAACGGCGCCTTTTCCGAATATGTCGTGGCCGCCGAGGGCGCCCTGCGCCGCGTCCCCTCGCCCTTTTCCTTCTCCGAGGCGGCTGGCTTCGGCGCCGGCCATTTGACCGCTTATGTCGCCTTGGTGCGCCGCGCCCAGGCGCAGCCAGGCGAATGGGTGCTGGTCCATGGCGCCGCGGGCGGCGTGGGCCTGGCCTGCGTCGACCTTGCCCAGGCTCTGGGCCTCAAGGTGATCGCCGCCTCCGCCTCGGACGAGAAGCTGGCGGTGATCGAGCGCGAGTATGGGCCGGACGCCCTCGTCAACGTCAGTGGCGGCTTTCGCGACAAGGTAAAGGCGATCACCGGCGGCGCTGGGGCCGACATCATCTATGATCCGGTGGGCGGCGACGTTTTCGACGAGAGCGTGCGCTGCATCGCCTTCGGCGGCCGTCTGCTCGTGGTCGGTTTCGCCTCGGGCCGGATCCCGACGGTCGCCGCCAACATGCCGCTCATCAAGATGTTCTCCGTCATCGGGGTGCGCGCCGGCGAGTACGGCCGCCGCTGGCCCGACAGGGGCCGCGAGAACCTCGACGCTCTGGCCGCCCTGGCCGAAGCCGGCAAGCTGCGGGTGCGCGTCTTCGCCGAACTGCCGCTTTCCGACTGGCGCGCCGCCTTCGACCTCCTCGCCGACCGCAAGGTCATCGGCAAGGCCATCATCCGTCCAGACCTCTAGGCTTGGCTTCCGGCCGCTCCGAAGCGCCAATTGGCGATCTTCCCATCGTCGCGCTACTTGGCAGCGTTGGCGACCTTGCTGGCTGCTCGCTAGCTGGTCTGTCGGGCGAAACGCTCGAAACCAACGAAGACCCCACACCCCTGATGCTGCGCTGCTCGTCGGCATGGCGCACGCCCCTCGACGCGCTGACCTGCGAACAGGTCCGGCTTCTAGTCGGGCAAGACCTTGGCGTGGCTTGGCTCGGTCCAGTTGCGCTTGAGATTCTCAGATCACGTCCGTGCGCGATCGTCATGGGCTATCCTGGCGACTTGGCGTCTTCCGTCTTGTCGAGCTTTGCTTCCGTGTTCGCGAGCGACCCCGCGGGAGCGCGCGCCTTCTTGGAAAAAGACTTCTCGTGGATCGACTGTTTGCGCGAGACGGATGACGCGTTCGGGGACCGCAGGCACAGCGACGAGGCTCAAGCATTGCTCGAGAAAGCGAGAGCGTTGGCCGCGGGGTATCGGCGCCGGAGATGATGTGCGCCCGCGTTGACAGCGCCGGCGCCGGCGGCCTATCCGGCGCCCTCCTCTTTCCGAGCCCAGGAGCCCTGCCGTGAAGCGGACTTTCCAGCCCTCGCGCCTGGTGCGCAAGCGCCGGCACGGCTTTCGCGCCCGCATGGCCACCAAGAACGGGCGCCGGATCGTCTCCCGCCGCCGCCTGCGGCGCCGCAGGCGCCTGACCGCCTGAAGCGACCCCTGTCCACGACGCCTGCGAAGATCGAGCGGCTGAGGCGGCGCGCCGACTTCCTGGCCGCGGCGCGCGCCTTTATCCGGCCCTCAGGCGCCCTGGTGGCGCAGGCGCGCCATCGCGCCGATGGCGCGGATACGGTGCGGCTCGGTTTCACCGCGACGCGTCGGATCGGTGGGGCGGTGGAACGAAACCACGCCCGCCGGCGCCTGCGCGAGGCGGCTCGGCTTCTGGCCCCCCTTTGGGCGCGGCCCGGCTGCGACTATGTGTTCATCGCCCGCGGCGGCGCCGGGCGGCGGCCCTGGGGGCGATTGCTTGAAGACATGACGACGGCATTCACAAGGCTGGGGGGCGATCTCGAGGCCGGGGCGGCGCCGCACGCGAACACGAGGCTTCCCGACCGCCCCCGACCATGAGCGAAGACAACCGCAACTGGATCCTGTTCACCATCGTGGCGGCGATCCTCTTCCTGGCGTACCAGCAGTTCGTCATCGGCCCGGCCGAAAAGCAGGCGCAGAAGTCCCGCGCCGCCGCGGCCGCCCAGGCGTCGTCGCCGACTGCCGCGCCGGCCCCGCTCGCCCCCCGACTGACGCGCGCCCAGGCGCTGGCCCTGTCGCCGCGCATTCCCATCGACACGCCCGCCCTGACCGGTTCGCTTTCGCTCAGAGGGGCGCGGATCGACGACCTCTTTCTGAAGGACTACCACGTCGAGGTCTCGCAGAGCTCGCCCCTGGTGGAGCTGCTCCGCCCCGAGGGCATGGCGGACGCCTACTTCGCCCAAAGCGGCTGGGCCGGCGCCAACCTCCAGGGCCTCCCCGATGCGGCCACGCTGTGGACGCTGACCTCCGGCTCGACGCTGTCCCCCGGCCATCCGCTGACGCTGACCTACGCCGCCCCTTCGGGCCTGATCTTCACCCGCACCATCGCGGTGGACGATCATTACATGTTCACCATCACCGATCAGGTGGCCAACCGCTCGGCTGCGGCCGTGAGCATCGCTCCGTACGTCTCGGTGCAGCGCCAGGGCCTGCCGGTCGATCGCCAGCGCTCGCGCATCGTCCACGAGGGCGCCATCGGCATCCTGGGCTTGGGCTCCGCCGACCTGCGCCAGGCGAGCTACGCCAGCTGGAAGAAGAAGGGCGAGGAGGACTGGCAATCCACCGGCGGCTGGCTCGGCATCACCGACAAGTACTGGATGACGGCCTTCATCCCGGCGCAGAACCAGCGTATCGACGCCAAGATCCGCGTCACCCCCGATCCGGCGACCGGCATCGACATCTACGAGGCCACCTACAGCCAGCAGCCTCTGCAGCTCGGACCGGGGGCGAGCGCGACGGTGCAGACGCGCCTGTTCGCCGGGGCCAAGACCGTTCCGGTCCTGAGCCAATACCAGTCCGGCCTCGGCATTCCGCGTTTCGACGACGCCGTCGATTGGGGCCTCTTCTGGGTGCTGACCAAGCCGATCTTCTGGCTGCTGGAGCAGTTTCATCGCGCCGTCGGCAACTTCGGCGTCGCCATCCTGATGCTGACGGTAGTGGTGCGCCTGATCACCTTCCCGCTCGCCAACAAGGGCTTCGAGATGGGCGTCAAGATGAAGAAGCTGCAGCCGCAGCTTCAGGAGCTGCAGAAGAAGTTCAAGAGCGATCCCCAGGCCCAGCAGCGGGAGATGATGGCCCTCTATCAGCGCGAGAAGGTCAACCCGGTCACCGGCTGCTTCCCGATCCTGCTCCAGATCCCGATCTTCTACGCGCTCACCAAGCTCTTCACCGTCACCATCGAGATGCGGCACGCGCCGTTTTTCGGCTGGATCCACGACCTCTCGGCCCGCGACCCGACGACGTTCCTGAACCTCTTTGGCCTCATCCCTTGGGATCCGGCGACGACGCCGCTGCTGGGGCCGACCCTGGGCGGGGCGCTGCACATCGGCGCCTGGCCGTTGCTCTACGGCGGCGCCATGTGGCTGTCGCAGTCGATGACGCCGCAGACCGGCATCGACCCTACACAGCAGCTGATCTTCAAGCTGATGCCGTTCTTCTTCACCTTCATCCTGGCGCAGTATTCGGTCGGCCTGCTGATCTACTGGACCTGGAGCAGCCTGATTTCCATCGCGCAGCAGTATGTTCTCATGCGCCGGTTCAAGGTCGCCAACCCCATCGATGACTTCCTGGCCAGGTTTGCGGCCAAGCCGGAACCCACTTGACCATGGACGCCGCGGCGCTGGAGGAGCGGCTCTTCGACCCTGAAATGCTCGAAGCGGCGCGGATACTCTTCGCCCGCGAGGCGGTCTTCGAGCGCGGGGCGGCGCGCCTGGAGGACCTGCCGCCTCCAGACCTTCCGGAGATCGCCTTCGCCGGGCGCTCGAACGTGGGCAAGTCGTCGCTTCTCAATGCCCTGACCTCGCGCAAGGGCCTGGCGCGGGCCTCCAACGCTCCGGGCCGGACGCGGGAGATCAACTTCTTTATGCTCGACAGGCGGCTGCGGCTCGTCGACCTGCCGGGCTACGGCTTCGCCGCCGTTTCCAGGGGCTTTGCGCGGCATTTCCAGGATCTGGCGCGCCTTTACTTGCGCGGCCGGCCGAACCTTCGGCGGGTCTATCTCCTGCTCGACGCCCGCCACGGCGTAAAGGATTCCGACGAAGAAGCCATGGCCGCGCTCGACCGCAACGCTGTCTCCTACCAGGCGGTGCTGACCAAGGCCGACAAGCTCAACGCCCTGGCCCTCGAGCCGGTGATCGAGCGTGCGCGCCTTGCCATCCAGCGCCATCCGGCGGCCTTTCCCCGCCTCCTCGCCACCTCCGCGATAGACGGAGCGGGCCTGCCGGAGCTGCGCGCCGAGATCGCCCTTGTCGCCGGAGCGCTGAGGTGAGCGGCGAGACGGCGCCGGGCTGGGAGACGGCCAGGACCCTCGCCGAGGCCTTGCCCTACATCCAGGTCTACGACCGGCAGATTTTGGTGATCAAATGGGGCGGCCACGCCATGGGCGAGGACGAGCTGGCCCGGCTCTTCGCCGCCGATGCGGTGCTGCTCAAGCTCCTGGGCGTCCACCCGGTGATCGTCCACGGCGGCGGACCGCAGATCTCGGCCATGCTGGAGCGCGCCGGCGTCAAGTCGACGTTCGTCGACGGCTTGCGTGTCACCGACGCCGCCACGATGGAAGTCGCCGAGATGGTTCTTTCGGGCGCTATCAACAAAGAGATCGCCAGCTGGATCACCCAGGCCGGAGCCACCGCTGACGTCCGTGGCGTTGGCCTCTCGGGCAAGGACGCTCGCCTGATCCGGGCAGAAAAGGCGCGGCGCACCCGCAAGGATCCGGATTCCGCCATCGAACGCGCCGTCGATCTCGGCTTCGTCGGCGAGCCGACCTCGATCGACCCCAAGCTGTTGCTCGCCCTCATCAATTCCGAGGACGACTATGTCCCGGTGGTCGCGCCGATCGGTGTCACCGCCGACGGCCAGACCTTGAACATCAATGCCGACACAGTCGCCGGCGGTCTTGCCGCGGCCCTGAAGGCCAAGCGCCTGCTGTTGCTGACCGACGTCGAGGGCGTGAAGGGTCCCGACGGCGCGCTGATCCGTCAGGTCGACCTCGCCGGCGCCCGCGACCTGATCGCCCAAGGCGTGGCGAGCGGCGGCATGATCCCCAAGCTCGAAACCGCCATCGCCGCGGTCGAAGCCGGCGTCGAGGCGGCAGTGGTCCTGGACGGGCGCCGTCCGCACGCCATGCTGGTGGAGCTCTTCACCGAGCACGGCGCCGGCACCCTGGTGCGCGCGTGAGCGTCGAAACCCTCCTGGCCGCCGACCTCTACCATGTAGACACCTGGGTGTTCGACCTCGACAACACCCTCTACCCGCTGGACAGCGGCCTTGCCGAACAGGTCTCCGCCCGCATCACCGAGTTCGTGCAACGGCTCACCGGCCTGCCGGCGGACGAGGCGCGCGCGTTGCAGAAGCGCTATCTGGCCGAGCACGGCCTCACCCTGCGCGGCCTGATGACCCATCACGGCGTCGATCCCGACGACTATCATGGCTTCCTTGGCGACATCTCGCTGGAGTGCCTCTCCCACGACCCGGATCTGCAGCAGGCTCTACGGCGACTACCGGGTCGGCGACTGATCTTCACCAATGCCAGCGCCGGCCATGCTGCGCGCGTCCTCGCCCGCCTGCACCTGAGCGACCTCTTCGACGAGGTGTTCCACATCGCTTCGGCAGACTTCCTGCCCAAGCCGGCGCGCGAGGCCTTTGCCGCCATCATCTCCGCCCACGCCATCGATCCGGCTTCGGCGGCCTTCTTCGACGACGCCGAATGCAATCTCGAGCCGGCGGCGGCGATGGGAATGACGACGGTCCTGGTCGGGCCTGCGGCTCAATCCTCGACCGCCCTGTTCGTGGACTACCGCGCCCCGCGCCTCGCCCCGTTCCTGGCCGTGGCGAGGTTGAAGGCCAACTCGTGACCGGCATCGCGTTGTCGGACCTCGCCGCCGAGGTGGAGCGGGGCTGGGCGGCCCGGGATCGCCTCGGCCCCGAGACCGAGGGCCTGGTGCGCACCGCTGTCGAGGAGGCGATCCGGCTGCTCGATTGCGGCGCCGCGCGGGTCGCGGAACGCGAGGGCGACCGCTGGGTGGTCCATCAGTGGCTCAAGCAGGCAATCCTGTTGTCGTTCCGGCTGAGCCCTTTGCGGGTTATGCGTCCGGCGGCGCTGTCGAACGGCTTTGGGCCCTGGTGGGACAAGATCCCGGGCAAGTTCGACGGCTGGGACGAGGGCGCCTTCCGTGACGCCGGCTTCCGGGCCGTGCCCGGCGCCGTCGTGCGCCGCGGCGCCTTCATCGGCCGCGACGTCGTCCTCATGCCTTCCTTCGTCAACATCGGCGCCTATGTCGGCGAAGGGACGATGGTGGATACCTGGGCGACGGTGGGCTCGTGCGCCCAGGTCGGGGCCCGTTGCCACATTTCCGGCGGCGCCGGCATCGGCGGGGTGCTCGAGCCGCTGCAGGCTGCGCCCACCATCGTTGAGGACGACTGCTTCATCGGCGCGCGCTCGGAAGTGGCCGAGGGCGTCATCGTGGGCCAAGGGGCAGTCCTTTCCATGGGCGTCTTCATCACCGCCTCGACGCGAATCGTCGATCGCAAGAGCGGCGCGGTCCGTCGCGGCGTCGTGCCGCCCTGGTCGGTGGTCGTGCCCGGGACCCTGCCTGATCCGCACGGCCTGGGTCCCGGCCTTTCCTGCGCCGTGGTCGTCAAGACCGTCGACGCCCAGACGCGCGCCAAGACCTCGATCAACGACCTGCTGCGCGACTGAACCCGCTCTCCTTCACCCGGCCGCCCGAGCGGGCGGCCACCCTCCCCATGAAAGGACCATGAAAGGGGGGAGATTCAGGAAGGATACGGCTCGCCGTTCCGATGGCGGAAGAAGTTGTCTTGCGGCTCGGCCACCATGTCGATGTCAGAATAGACGGTGCGGTCGACCTCGCTCCTCGTCCCCACCTCCAGCACCTGCGCCTCGGCTTGGGAGCGGTTGACCAGGTGATGGCCGTCCGCTTCGCCGGCCTTGAAGGCGGCGCAGTCGCCGACGCGCAAGGTTTCCTCGCCGGCGTTGGTTACGAGCACGACCTCGCCCCTCAACACGTAGACGAACTCGTCCTCGGCGCTGTGCCAGTGCCTCTGGCTCGACCACACTCCTGGCGGCAGGGTGAGCAGGTTGACGCCGAACTGCGTCAGGCCGCCGGCATCGCCCAGGCGCCGGCGTACCCGTTCGGCGCACGGCGCATCATGCGGCGCTGGATACCCCGAGCCTTTGCGGTGCGGCGCAGCGGCGATGTCGATCTTGGGCAAGTGGGTTCTCCCGGTTTGCCGCGCCCCCGAGGGCTGGCCTAAAGCACGGCCCCATGACGAACGCCATGGCCCCCGATGCGGTCGAACTGGCGCGGGCGCTCATCCGCGCCCCTTCGGTGACGCCGGTCGACGCCGGGGCCATGGACATCGTCCAGAACGCCCTCGAGCCGCTCGGCTTTTCCTGTCGGCGCATGTCCTCCGGCGGCATCGAAAATCTCTACGCCCGGTTCGGGTCGCGCTCGCCGAACTTCTGTTTCGCCGGCCACACCGACGTGGTGCCGCCGGGCGATGTCGCCGCGTGGCGCTTCGATCCGTTTGCAGCCCAACTCGAGGACGGCGTCCTCTTTGGCCGCGGCGCCGCCGATATGAAAAGCGCCATCGCCGCCTTCATCGCCGCCGCCGGCCGGTTGCTCGCCAAGGCCGCGCCGCCAGGTTCGATCAGCCTCATCATCACCGGCGACGAGGAAGGGATCGCCGAGTACGGGACCAAGGCCGTCGTCGAAGCCCTCAGCGCCGAAGGCGAGGTCATCGACCATTGCCTCGTCGGTGAGCCGACCAGCGCCGAAGAGCTCGGCGACATGATCAAGGTCGGCCGGCGCGGCAGTCTCTCGGCGCACATCGAGGTCGCGGGCGTTCAGGGCCATACGGCCTATCCGCACCGCGCCGCCAATCCGGTCCGGCCGCTGCTGAAGTTCCTCGCCGCGGTCGAGGGGCGAAGACTCGACGATGGCTGGCCGAGCTTTCCGCCCTCCAATCTGGAGATCACCACCATCGATGTCGGCAATCCCGCGACCAACGTCATTCCAGGCAACGCGCGGGCGGCGCTGAACATCCGCTTCAATCCGACGCACACGGGCGCGGCGCTCTGCGCCTGGCTCGACGAGGAGGCGCAGAAGGCAGGGGCGGGTTTTTCGGGCCGGATCACCCTCGAGTCCCGCATCAGCGGCGAGCCTTTTCTCACCGAGCCGGGGGCGTTCACGGCTCTGGCGGCAGGAAGCGTCGAGGCGGTGTGTGGCCGCGCGCCCGAGCTTTCGACCACGGGAGGCACTTCGGACGCCCGTTTCATCCGCGTCCTTTGCCCGGTGGTGGAGCTCGGCCTTGTCGGGACGACAATGCACAAGGTCGACGAGTGCGTCCCAGCCGCCGAGATCGTGCGGCTGTCAGAGGTCTATGAGCGGCTGCTGGCCGACTACTTCGCTTCGCCCCCCGGCTCGTCCGCGCCGTAATCCACGCGCACGAGGGTCAGGCCCTCGGCGGGGGCGACAGGAGCGCAGACGGCGCGGTCGGCGGCGGCGAGCGCGCCCTCGAGATCGGCCTTGGTCCAGCGGCCCAGGCCCACGTAGGCCAGCGAGCCGACCATGGAGCGCACCTGCCGGTGGAGGAAGGAGCGGGCCCAGAAGGCGAGGCGCACCTCCTCACCCTCGCGGACGGCTGCGGCGCCGGCCAAGGTCTTGACCGGCGAGGCGGCCTGGCAGGCGGCATCCCGGAACGTCGAAAAGTCATGCCGGCCGACAAGGACCTGCGCCGCCTCGCGCATGGCGCCGGCGTCGAGCGGTCTGGCGATCCACCAGACGCGCCCCCGCTCCAGCGCTGGCGGCCCTGGCCGATTGAGGATCCGATAGAGGTAATGGCGCGCGTGCGCCGAGAAGCGGGCGTGGAAGGCCGCCGCCGCCTCCTCCGCCGCCAGAACCGCGATCGGCGCCGGGCGCAGGTGCGCGTTGATCGCGTTCATCACCACCTCCGCCGGCCGGGCGCGCGCCAGGTCGAAATGAACCACCTGGCCGGCCGCGTGCACGCCCGCATCGGTGCGCCCGGCGGCGTGGACCCGGGCCTGCTCGCCGCTGAAAGCAGCGATCGCCGCCTCCAGCGCCGCCTGGATCGAAGGCCCGTTCGCCTGCGCCTGAAAGCCGACGAAAGAACCACCGTCGTATTCGAGGAGCAGTCGATAGCGCGGCATGTCAGAGGCGCGTTCCGGCCGGCAGCGGGAAGCCACGCAGGAACGACGCAGCGTCCTGGGGGGCGCGGCCCTCGCGCTGGACCTGCAGGAGGCGCACCGCTCCCTCGCAGCAGGCGATCAGCAAGGCGGCATCGAGCGCCTCGCCGGGCTCGCCCCCGCCAGCCTCGACCTGGGAAAGCAAGGCCTTGACGCGCGCCGGGCCCCGGCTCGAAGGCGCCGTGAACCAAGCACCTGGATGGGGCGAAAGACCGCGGACGCGCCGGTCGACCTCGATCGCCGGCCGGGCGAAATCCAGCCGGGTCTCCCTGGGCCGGATCTTCCTTGCGTAAGTGACACCTTCTGCTGGTTGCGGGCGCTCGCGCGCCGCGCCGGCCTCGATATCCCGGAGCGTCCGGACCATGAGCCGGGCGCCCAGCTCCGCCAGCTTGTCGTGCAGGCTGCCGGCGGTCTCCAGCGGTCCGAACGCGATGCGGGACTGCTCGAGCACCGGGCCTTCGTCGAGCCCAGCGGTCATGCGCATGATCGAGACGCCGCTTTCCTTATCGCCCGCCATGATGGCGCGCGCGATCGGCGCCGCGCCGCGCCAGCGCGGCAGCACTGAAGCGTGAACGTTGAAGGCCCCCAGCCGCGGGGCCTGGAGCAGGCGCTCGGGCAGGATCTGGCCGAAGGCGGCGACGACGGCGGCGTCCAACGCCAGTGCCGCAAAGGCGGCGATCTCGGCCTCGCTCTCGAGCGATTCCGGCGTCCGCAGGAGCAAGCCTCGCGCCCGGGCGAACGCGGCGACGGGCGAATCCCGCACCACCTGGCCACGGCCGCTCCTGGCCGGCGGCTGCGCATAGACAGTCGCCAGCTCGTGACCGGCGTCGAGCAGCGCGTTCAAGGTCGGCAGGGCGAAATCGGGCGTGCCCAGGAAGGCTAGGCGCATGCTCTCACCTAGGCCGGTGCGGCGCTCGCGTGAACCTCCGGGGGAGCAAGTCATGAGCATCCATCACCCGGGTTCCGCGTTCTATTGCCCTGTCTCAACATAAGGAGAGCGGGCGATGATGCGGCTTGCACTCATGGCTAGCGCGGTCGGCGCCCTGGCGCTCACGGCGGCCTGCGCCGACTATTACGGCGACTACGCCTACGCGCCATACGGCGATTACTATGGGGCCAACGCCGACTACCATGGGTCCGACTACGGGCCTGCCGACTACGGAACCGTTGGCTTCTACGACGGCTACTACGGCCCCTACTATGACGGCTATTGGGGCCCGGACGGTTTCTTCTACTTCCAGACGAGCGACAATGACGGCTGGCATCGGGATAGTGGCCAGCACTTCCGTCATCAGGCCACCCCTGGCTTCCACCCCGTTCGGGGAAGGATGGCGCGCGCCGGACCTGCGCCCCGAACGCGGATGCGCGGCGGCTACTAAGCCCTGACGACGCGGGCGCGCGCCGCGCCCGCGTCGATCTCCAGCCAGGCGAATGCGCCCTTCTCGCCTTTGTCCTTGCCGTTGGGCAGGGTGAGGCTGCCCGGGTTGACCCACAGGGTCCCTTCGAAGGGGTGAACCTCCGGGTCGTGGGTCGAGGCGTAAAGCACCACCGCCACCGGCCCACCGAAGAGACGCGCGCGCGCGGCTCCGCCATCATCCACCGCAACAAGGGGCTCGGTGTTCGTCGCCAGGCCCGCTTTCATGGGGTTGAAAACGGCGCCGATGCTCACGCCGTCGGCAACCTCGATGACCCGCGCCTCGGGCGCGGTGCGCGGATCCTCCTCGTCGTCCTCGCCACGAACGCCGACCAAAGGCGCAATCGCGGCCAGCGCCTCCAGCCCTTTTGGCCTCGCCCATATCCCCAAGCGTGATGATGAGGTCAGCGCCGGCCAACGGATCGAGGGCGCCGGCGGCCCAGTCGATTCCGCCGGCCGGATGGATGTGGCAGTCCGCCAGCACGGCGATCTTGCGGGCCTTTTCGAAGCGATCCGGGGTCATGGTGTCCCTCGCGGGGCGGCTGGCGTCTCCGGCGGCGGCGCGGGCGACAAGTTGAATCGAATAGGCACGATAATAGGCGCCCCATCCACAGGCCCGCCCTCCTGGGTCCAGAGGCTCATTTTCAGAAGCAACGCCATTTTCACTGCAGCCTCCGAAAACCCGAGCCCCTCCGGCGTCGCGGGTCCCGGTTTGCAATCGGCTAGGCCGCCGTCGGGGGCGACGACGCACTGGGCCGTCCCTAGTCCGGTCTTGAGGCCCCTGTCAGCGGCCTTCGGCGGAAAGAGCCGGATTGCCTGGGTTGGATCGGGGCCTTCCACCCAGATCGGTTGGCCGATGTGGCGCGCTTTGAACTCGGGCGAAGTCGGATCGGAGAGCCGCATCGGCAACTCGACCTGGACCTCCTCTCCATTCTTGAACATCTCCGGGTCCACGCGGAGCTGGAATCTGGCGACCAATGACTTGGCTGCGTGTTCGAACTCGGGCGTTGTCTGGTCACGCACCGTATCCACACAATCCCGAATCCGCCCGGTCTTCTTGACCTCGCAGCGGAATACCACCCGTCCCGCCTTCCCTTCCGCGTCTGTTGGGTAAGCTTGGGCCAGATCATCGAAGCTCGGTGCGTCGACCCATGCCGCATTCATCACCATCTCGACGGACTGCATGTCTCTGCCGCCGCCGCTGGGCGTCAGGAAACGGATCGGAATATGAACTTCGGCCCCGGAGACGGGGACGCCGTCGATACTCATCGGCCTCATCTGAAATCGCGGCGCAAGCGCGAGAGCAGCCGCGCCGAAGCCCATGTCAGGCGGCTTTTCGGAGACGATGTTGCAGAGTTCCAGCACCCCGTGCGCGTTGACCCTGCAGCCGATTTCCGCCTCGCCCTGGACGCCAAGCCGCATCGCCTTCTCTGGCCAGACGTCATTGATGTCGTCGGCGCTGGGCTTCTTCGCCCAGTCGGGGTTTTGGATGACATGCGGCTTAGTCGCGGGCAATTGGAAGATGACCGGCAGAATCACGGGGCTTGCGATCGGCCGGCCGCCGCGGAGCATTGGCTTGAACTGCATGAATTGGGTCACGCCCAGCGCCGCGTCGCCAAAGCCGACCCCATCCGGGGACTCCGAAATGACGCTGCAGTCTTGCAAGGCGCCGCTGATATTCACGGTACATTTGAGAACGGCCTTGCCGCTCAAGCCCTCCTTCAGCGCCAGAGGCGGATAGTACTTGGAGATCTCGGCCGGGGTGGGCTCCTCGAACCAATCGGGAGGGGTGACGGGAACAGAAGCGCCCGGCGAGGAGCCCACCGCTGCAGCCGCCGCGAGCAGCACCAGGAACATCGCTCGCGCCCTCCTCCCGCGGGGAGAATGGCACGGAGTTCGTTAGCTGAAAACGCCGCTGCGCGCCGCGTGACCTCGCGGGCGCCGGAGCCTATCTTGGGCCGATGACCGATACCCTGGAGCGTTCGCCCGAAACCATCGAGGACATCCCGCGCGCGCCTACCCAGGACGGGCCCAACGTGCGCCTCTACATCGTCGACGGCTCGGGCTTCGTTTTCCGCGCCTACCACGCCCTGCCGCCGCTGACGCGCAAGTCCGACGGCCTGCCCGTAGGGGCCGTCCAAGGCTTCTGCAACATGCTGTGGAAGCTCATGGTCGACATGAAGGCCGCCCCGGATGCGCCCACGCACTTGGCGGTGGTGTTCGATTATTCCGAGCAGACGTTCCGCAACCGCATCTATGCCGACTACAAGGCCCATCGCCCGCCGGCGCCGGAGGACTTGGGCCCGCAGTTCCCGCTGGTGCGCGAGGCAACCCGAGCCTTCGGTGTCCCCTGCCTGGAGCTGGAGGGCTACGAGGCCGACGACCTGATCGCGGCCTACGCCTGCCACGTGCGCGACGTGGGCGGCGAGGTGGTGATCGTCTCCTCCGACAAGGACCTGATGCAGCTCGTCGGCGAGCGCGTCTCCATGCTCGACACCATGAAGAACGTGCGCATCGGCGTGCCGCAGGTGATCGAGAAGTTCGGCGTGCCGCCCGAGAAGGTGATCGACGTCCAGGCCCTGTGCGGCGACAGCGTGGACAATGTGCCCGGCGCGCCCGGGATCGGCATCAAGACGGCTTCGGCCCTCATCGCCGAATTCGGTGATCTCGATGCGCTGCTAGCGCGCGCCGGCGAGATCAAGCAGGACAAGCGCCGCCAGACCCTGATCGATTTCGCTGACCAGATTCGCCTCTCGCGCGAACTCGTTACCCTGGATTGCGCCACTCCCATGCCCGAGCCCCTGGCCGCGCTGGCTTTGGAGGCGCCGGATCCGAAGACCCTGGGCGCCTTCCTGGAGAAGATGGAGTTCCGTTCGCTCGCGCGGCGCTTGGGCGAGGCCGGCCAGATCCGCGCCCCGGCGCCCGCCCCGACGGCCGCCGCCGAGGCCGGGCCGATCGACACCTCGGCTTACGAGTGCGTCCGCGACCTTGCCCGCCTCGATGCCTGGATCGAGCGGGCTCGGGAAACCGGCATGGTGGCCTTCGACACCGAGACCGACGCCCTTTCGTCCGCCACCGCCGGAATCTGCGGGGTGTCGCTGGCGGTGGCGCCGGGCGAGGCCTGCTACATCCCCCTGGGCCACGCCGCCGACGGCGGTCTCGAGCTGGAGGCGCCCGCCGACCTCGAGCAAGTTCCGTTCGCCGAAGCGGTGGCGCGCCTGAAGCTCCTTCTGGAGGACCCCTGCGTCCTCAAGATCGGCCACAACGCCAAGTACGACATCGCCGTCCTTTCGCGCCTGGGCGTCACGGTCGCGCCGATCGAGGACAGCATGCTGATCTCGTACGTCCTCGAGGGCGGCCTGCACGGCCACGGCATGGACGAGCTGTCGTCGCTGCACCTGTCGCACCAGCCGATCAGCTTCAAGGAGGTGACCGGCAGCGGGCGCGACAAGAAGAGCTTCAAGTACGTCAGCCTCGCGTCGGCGACCTGCTACGCCGCCGAAGACGCCGACATCACCTTGCGCCTCTATCAACTCCTCAGGCCCCGGCTTGCCCAGGAGGGCCTGCTCGCCGTCTATGAGCGCCTGGAGCGGCCCATGCCGGCGGTGCTGGCGCAGATGGAATGCGACGGGGTGCGCGTCGATCCCGAACGCCTGAAGCGCCTCAGCCACGAATTCGGCGTGCGCATGAGCGAGCTGGAGGCCAAGGCTCAGGAGCTGGTGGGACGGCCATTCAATCTCGGCAGCCCCAAGCAGATCGGCGACGTCCTCTTCGGCGAGATGGGTTTCGCCGGCGGCAAGCGCACCGCCACGGGGGTGTGGAGCACCGACGCCGGCGTGCTCGACGATCTTGCCGCCGAGGGCCATGAGCTGCCCCGGGTCCTGCTCGACTGGCGTCAGCTTTCCAAGCTCAAAGGAACGTACACGGACGCACTCACCCTGGCCGTGGCCGAAGGCACCGGACGGGTGCACACCTCGTTCGCCCTGGCCTCGACGACGACCGGCCGGCTCTCCTCGTCAGACCCCAACCTGCAGAACATCCCGATACGGACCGAGGAGGGTCGGAAGATCCGCGCGGCCTTCGTTCCCGAAGCCGGACGCGTGCTCATTTCCGCCGACTACAGCCAGATCGAGCTGCGGCTGTTGGCCCACATCGGCGACATTCCGCAGCTCAAGGCGGCGTTCCGCGACGGCCTGGACATCCACGCCAAGACGGCCTCGGAGATCTTCGGCGTGCCCGTCGAGGGTATGCCGCCGGACGTCCGCCGCCGCGCCAAGGCGATCAACTTCGGCATCGTCTACGGCATCTCTGCCTTTGGTCTGGCCAACCAGCTCGGCATTCCCCAGGACGAGGCCGGGGCCTACATCAAGACCTATTTCGAAAGGTTCCCTGGGATCCGGGCGTACATGGACGGGGCCCGGCGGCTGGTGCGCGAGCAGGGGTACGTGACCACGCTGTTCGGCCGCAGGGTCCACATTCCCGCCATCCGTTCGAAGTCGATGGCCGAACGGCAGTTTGGCGAGCGCGCGGCGATCAACGCCCCGATCCAGGGCGCCGCCGCCGACGTCATGCGCCGGGCGATGATTCGCATGCCGGGCGCCATCGCAGAGGCGGGCCTGAAGGCGCGCATGCTGCTGCAGGTGCACGACGAACTGGTGTTCGAAGCCCTGGCCGAGGAGGCGCAGGCCATGTGCGCCCTCGCCAAGCGGGTCATGGAGCGCGCCGCCGAGCCGGCGGCCCACATTTCCGTGCCGCTTCTGGTCGAAGCTCGCGCCGGCGCCACCTGGGACGAGGCGCACTAGAGCGTTTCCCGGCGCCGATGAATCGAATGTGATCGTCGGGGGGATTCAAGCGAAGGGTCGGATGTGAATCGATGACCGTCTCTGATTCGGGAGGCGGACATGAGCGGGGCGCGTTCGGTGGATCTGCGATCGCGGGT
>DASYYX010000038.1:0-4649 GCA_035946795.1 Caulobacteraceae bacterium
ACCCGCGATCGCAGATCCACCGAACGCGCCCCGCTCATGTCCGCCTCCCGAATCAGAGACGGTCATCGATTCACATCCGACCCTTCGCTTGAATCCCCCCGACGATCACATTCGATTCATCGGCGCCGGGAAACGCTCTAGGAGCACCAGCAACAGGCCCAGCAGGCTGCTCACGATACGCATGACCATGTTGAAGGCCGCCATCTCCGTTCTCCGCGAGGCTTCCAGGAACGGCGAAGCTTAGGCCCTTCGGGGCGCTGAGCGAAGAGGCGGCTCTCTCAAGCGAGCGCGGCGTGGGTAGGGGAGGCGAGGACGGGCGCCGCCTGGTCGGGGGTGGCCCATGCCAGGCGCGCGCCTGCGGACCGGCCGGGAAGGGTCGCCATGGCCTGGGCGAAGGCGGCGCTGGAGCCGCCGGGCGGGTCGCCGACGATGATCTGGCCGTAGAAGCCCGAACCTGAGGACGTCGCGGTCACTGTCAGCGTGGCCTGTAGCGTGAGTGCAGTCCCCGCCAATTGCCCCGAGCCGAGCTGGCCCAGGTCCATGCTGTTGTTGGTGAAGAAGGCGTTCGCGTCCGCGCCGCTGGCGAACGTCTGGTTGATGAGCGTGTTTCCGTCCGCCACCAGGGTGAACGTGGCCCCGGTGACGCCCGACCCTACCAGGGCCCCGTTGTAGAAGCCGACGATGAGATGGCCTTCAGAGCCCAGCTTGGTCAGGTCGACGGTCTCGGTGATCGTCGAGGTCACCGTGTCCGAAGCGGCCGTTCCCCCGGTCGACGCATAGCCGCCGCCCAGCGCGCCGATGGCGAAGAAGGTCGGGCTGGCCCCGAACGCGGTGGCGATGTTCGAGTTGGCTGTCAGCACCGCTGATGTGCTCGCCGGCGCCGGCGCGGCCGTCGCAGTTGCAAGCCCTTGGACGTTGGTCGAAAGCGGCGGCGCGGCGGGGCCGATGGTCGCCTTGGCCTTGGCCTTCTGCGTCCCGTCGCCGCCGCCGCTTGTGAAGGCCGAGACCGCCTGGACGAGCTGGCCCGTCGCCAGCGAGGTGTCGGCACTGGCTTGGAACGTCGCGTTCGGGCCGCCGGTCCCACTGGTGACCGTCTTCGCAGATGCGTGGCCGGCGACCAACGAACCCTGGCCGCCGTGGGCGATCGCCTTGGCCACGATGTTGATGGTGCCGGTGATGTTCGCCAAGGCCTTGGCGCCGCCACCCGCGCCCGGTGTCGAGCCACCGCCGCCACTGCCGCCGGAGGCGGTTACCGTGGCGCCGATGTTGCTCGTGCCCGTGTAGTCGAGCGTAGCGTCGGCCTGGCCACCGGCGCCGCCGCCCGAGCCGCCTGAGCCCGCGCCGCCGGCGCCGGCGCTGGCCTTGATGTTGATGTGCGCGGTGCCCGCCTGGGTGGCGTTGCTGAGGTCGCTGAAAGTCAGGCTCGAAGTCGCCGATCCGGCGGTCCCTACGGTCCCGCCGCTACTGGCCCCGCCGGCGCCGCCGTACGCGTACTGGTTGAGCACGATCAGCCCCCCGCCGGTGGAGGCGATCAGGGTGTCGGTGGCGTTCTCGCTCGCCCCGCTGCCGCCGTTCGCTGCCGACGTCCCGGCGCCGCCATTGCCGCCTGTGAGCTTGACCGTCGACCAGGCGTTGCGCTGGCCGGTCGAGCTGGCGCTGGCGCCGCTGGCGACACCGCCGGCACCGCCCGAGTGGCCGGCGCCAGATCCTCCGCCGCCGTTCCCGCCACTCTCATGCACGGTGGCGTATGAGATCCCGCCGGTCGAGGTCGCCGTGGCTTTGCCGCCAGAGACCGAAGCGCCGGCCCCGCCATTGTTGGCGGCTGCGGTCCCGCCGCCGCCACCACCGAGAGATGCCCCCGCCGAGGTGTTCCCGCCCCCGACGGCCGCGGAGATGGCGCTGGCGGGCCCGCCAGCGCCGCCGGCGCCAGTCCCTTTCGCCCCGCCGCCGCCGCCGCCTAGAGCAGCGCCGTAGGCGTTCACTATGTTGGTTCCTGTCAGGTAGCACTTCGCCATGGCCGTCGAGCCGGCCGCGCCCGACGAGGCGCCGCCACCGCTTCCCGACCCCTGCGCCTGGGCGATTATATCGGCGTAAAGGTTGCCGGCGTGCGTGGTGCTGGCCGTGTCGTCGAAGGTGAGCGAGGCGGCGGCGGCGCCGCCGGCGCCGGACGTTCCGCCCCGGCTGTAACCGCCACGCCCACTCGCCGCGGTCTCCTTGAAACCCAGGAGCCCGCCAGCGGCCAGGCCCGAGGCGGCATTGACGATCGTGCTCGATGCGCCGGCGCCGCCGTTGGCGCCGCCATAGCCGGCCCCGCCGTCACCGCCGAACTGGCGGACAAAGGCGTAGGCCGAGTGGCCGACCGCCTTGGCCGTCGTGTTCTTGGCAGTCCCGCCCGCGCCGCCCCGGCCGCCGGCGCCGAACGCCTTGCCACCGTTGCCGCCATACGCGAAGGCCTCGGAGGTGGCACCGTATCTCGTTCCGCTCGTCTCGGTCACGCTGCTGTAGGCGCTGGCGGCCCCGCCCGCTCCGCCGAGTGCTCCCGCGCCGGCACTGGCGCTCTTGTAGTTGCCCGGCTGGCCGGCGTTTCCGCCGGCGCCGCCCGTGGCCGCATCCGATCCCACGATGCCGTATTTGTAGGCGTAGCTTGAGACGACCTTGGCCTTGCCCTTGCCGCCAGCGCCGCCGGCGCCTGCATTGCCGCCCGTTCCCGCGCCGCCGCCGCCGTTTCCTCCGGCGCCGCCGGCGCCGCCGGTTCCATAGGCGTGGCTGAATTCGGCCCCGGCTGTGTTGACAGCCTTGCCGACGCCGCCAGCCCCGCCAGCGGTCCCTGCGATCCCGGGGCCGGAACCGTCGCTTCCGTTCGTCCCGGGGACACCGTTTACGGTTACAGTGGACATGGCCTCGCCCCTCTCCGAGCCGTACCGACCAGTCCGATGTTAACTTGACGTGGTCCGGCGGCGCGTAACCCGAACAGGTTATGCTCGGACGCGCGCCTTCAGTCGGGCCGCAAGCCTGCGGCCCGGACCATCAAGGCCACCAGCTGACTTTGGCGATGCGTGCCGGTCTTCCCGAATACACGGCTCAGGTGTACGTGCGCCGTGTGCGGGGATATGCCGAGGGCCCCGGCCGCGTCTTTCAGGGTCGAGCCGTCATAAAGCGCCAGCGCCACCCGCACTTCTGCGGGCGTCAGGCCGAAGAGCAGGCGAAGCTTCTCCCCCTGCGGCCGGTCTTCGGGCTCGAGATCGGTGACGCACACGAGCACGGCGGCCGCTGACGCAAAGGGCCAGGGCCGCTGGCCGCCGCGGAACGGCGTCACCGTGATCGATAGCGGCGCCCGGCCGGTCTCGAACGGCAACGCCATCGCGCCCCCCAGCGAGGGTGTCGGGTCGGCCGAAGCTGCGGAGGCGATCAGCCCCTCGAGGGTTCGGGCGCGCTCGCAGCTCACTGCAGTCAGACGACCGCCGGCGACCCGCAGTCCAACTCCACGGGCCAGCAGAGCCTCGCCGGCGCGATTGACGTGTCGCACCACGCCGCGGTGATCGAGGACGAAGAGCCCGTGCGCCGACTCGTCGAGAACGGCCGCCAGCTCGCCGACCAAGGCCAGTATCGGCTCCAGCTTCTGCGTCAGGCCGAAAGCCCGGATAAGATGCGGATGCATCGAATGCGCGCGTTCCAGGTGTCGCGTCTCGAACCGGCCCCAGGGCTCGGGCCGATGCACGTTCATCACGCAGGTCTCGCGGCCGCCCGCGGCAAGGCGGATCATCATCGTCGAATGGATCTCGAGGCGCCGCTGGAAATCGTTGTGGTATTCACTTCGGACCAGTTCTTCCTTGGGGATCCAGTCTTCGTCCAGCAGGATGGACGGCGTCCATCCGGACATGTAGCCGGTCGCGTCCTGGACGTTGTTGAGGACGTTGATGGCCGCGAAGTGCTGCAGGTACGGAGTCCGCGACGCGGGGTCGATGCGCGTGGCAATGCCCTCGCCGGTCCCGTTGAGAACGCTCAGACGAGAGAGGAAGACGCTCGACCCGCCGATATGGTCGGCCAGAGCGTTCATGACATCGGGCCACAATGCCGGCTCGGCCGCCGCACCGTAGATGAGATCGAGAAGGCCTCGTTCGTCGCGCGCCGGCATGCCTGTTCCGCCACTCTGGGCGAGGATAACAGGATTACCCCGCGAGGTCAGGCCTTGGTCTTGCCCGCCTAGGTCCGGTAGTCCCAAAGGTCTCGTCGCGCGCGCTCAACGCCGCCCTTTAGAGCGCCGCGCCGCTCACGCGATGGCCGCGCGGGTTGGGGAAGCCAGGACGAAAGCGGCGCGGTCAAGGGACGTGCCGACCAGTCGCCCTCCTCCGGATCGGCCGGGAAGCCCCGCCATGGCCTGGGTGAAGGCGGTGGTGGAGCCGCCGGGCGGATCGCCGACGATGATGTCGCCGTAGAAGCCGTCGCCGGCGTGGGCGGTGGTGATGGTCAGCACCACCTTGAGCGTCAGGATGGAGGCCGAGAGGCTGCCGCTGCCGATGAGCCCCAGGTTCTGGGTGGTGTCGTTGAACCAGGTGGTGGCCTGGGCCAGGGTGGTGAAGGTCTGGTTGAGAAGCTGCGTGCCGTCGCCGGTGACCGTCAGGGTCATCGAGGAGAAGCCGGCGCCCAGC
>DASYYX010000039.1:0-57231 GCA_035946795.1 Caulobacteraceae bacterium
AGGGGGGAGACCCGGCGAAGCCGGGAGGGGGGCCGGCGCACTCGGTTTACTTTCCCGCCGGCTATCCGTCGCCGGGCGGTTCCTGAAGAGCCGCCTGGCCGCCCGTCAGTCCGGCGATCTCTACCTCAACGTCGGCCACTCGGGTCTGGACCGCCCCGGCTTCCTCGCCGCCCTCGCCGCCTCCGGGCTGCCGATCGCGGTGATGATCCACGACCTCATCCCCATTACCCACCCGGAGTTCTGCGCCCCGGCTGCCGGCGGGCGCCACCTGCGCCGCCTCGAGGCGACGCTCACGCATGCTCGACTGATCATCACCAACTCCCGGGCCACCGCCGACGAGGTCGCCGCCTTCGCCCGCGGCCACGATCTGCCCCTGCCCACGCTCTGTCCGGCGCCCTTGGGCGTCGAGGCCGCCTTCCTCTCCCCCTCCTCTTCCCCCTTCTCTTCCCCCTTCTCTTCCCCCCCTGGCGGAAGTCCGGCCGAAGGTCGGGAAGGGGGCGGGGGAAGTCCGGCCGAGGGCCGGGAGGGGGGCCGGGGGGAAGACCCGCCAACTGGGGTCACCGGGTTTACGGTCAATGCGGCCGCCGCCGAACCCTATTTTGTGGTCGTGGGCACCATCGAGGCGCGCAAGAACCTCGCCTTCCTCCTCACCCTCTGGCGTCGGCTCGACGAGGCGATGGGCGAGGCCGCGCCGCGCCTCTTTCTCGTCGGCCGCCGCGGCTGGGAGAACGAGGCGGTGCTCGACCATCTCGAGCGCTCCCAAAGCGCCCGCCGCCTGGCCATCGAGGCCCCGGGCCTCTCCGACGCCGAGCTCGCGCGCCTGATGGCCGGCGCCCGGGCCCTGCTGGCCCCTTCGCTCGCCGAAGGCTTCGACCTGCCGGTCGCCGAAGCTCGGGCGCTGGGGGTTCCGGTGATCGGCTCCGACATTCCCGTCCACCGCGAGCTCGCGCCCGGCGCGAAGCTGATCGATCCCCTCGACGGCCCCGGCTGGCTCGCCGCCATCGAGGCGGCCAGTTTCACCCCATTATCACAGCGCTGCCACCCTGCCGCCTCGACCTGGGCGGACCACTTCTCGAAGGTTCGAGGCGCGCTTGGGCTCCCAAGCGGGCCTGCCGCCCCCCAGCCCGTCGGTGGCTAGCCTCTGCGCCTGCGAGACTATCGAACCTCAGACGCGATCCGGCTCACAACTAAACGCCCTCATGCAGCCACGGCTCGCGTCTCCCGGTCTCGCTCTCGTGCGCCCCTCAAGGCACGTTGCTACTGATCACAGACGCCTGCACGGCCGTGGCTGTCGACGCATTGATAATAGAGAAGAACTTCTGGATCTCGGTCGTGTTGGCGCGCGGCGCGTCGATGAGATCATTGGCTTGCACATAGAACTGGTTGGCGAGGAAGTAGCCGTCGCCGGCGCGCAGATTCAGTCGATAGACGATCGGGACGGAACCGCCTGGCGGCGCGCCCGGGACACGCACGCCCAGCGCCTCCGCCACCTCCGGCCGTTCGAACCGGAAGAGGAATACCGCCGAGGCATTGGCTGAGTTCGTGTCGAGGCCGCCCAGGCGACCCAAGGCCCCTGCCAGGGTAAGGGTGTCGTCCTGGATCGGGAATTGGGACACGCGGCCCAGAGCCCCCAGCGCATTAACCTCGCGCTGATGAAGGGACACGCGCACCTCGTCGCCAGGCGCCAGACGAATGTTCTCCCCCCCGCCCGCCATCAGCTCGTCCATCGGGATGCTAGCGGTCTGGCCCTGTCGGGACACCGTTATCAGGGTGTCGGCGGGGACGTGGGTGGCGCCGCCGGCTTCGGCGATCACATCCAGCAGTCGGTCGCTGTTGGTGGAGATCGGATAACGGCCGGAGTTCTTCACCTCGCCGATGACGGTGACGGAATTGGCCGGGCTGGCCAGCACCGAGACGATCACCTGCGGGTTGACGGCGCGGCCGCGAAGCGCCGCGCGGATCGTGTCCGCCGCCCGGGTAGGCGTCAGGCCGGCGACGCTCACCTGGCCGGCGAACGGGATCGAGATCATCCCGTCGCGGTCGACGATAATGCGCGGCATGGCCTGGCTTGCCAGCGCTGGCCCGGTACGCTCCAGGCCGCCCGCCGGCGCCGCTTCGCTCGCCGCGGCGCTCCCGCCCAGGAGGCTGGGTCCGGCGCCGGGCTCGTAAATCCCGATTTCCAGCACGTCGCCCGGCTGGATGATGTCGTTGGGCGCCTGGCTCGAGATCGCTACCAAGCTGGCCAGCGGTTGAGCGGGATGCGCGGCCAGGACCTGCACCACGCGCTCGTCGATGTTGACGAGGCCGTACGGCTGCGACTCAGCCGCGCCCTTCATCACCGCTCGCGTTGTCGGCCCGTCGTCGGGCAAGTTGGCGCAGGCGCCAAGCAAGAGCGCAGCGAGCGTAAGCGCAACAGGAAGGGAAACTCTCAAAAGTGAACTCCGGCGGCCTTTTCGCCCGCCTATCGTCTTTTTCGCGCGAGGGGGAAAGCGGCCTCGCGTCCAAGCCGCAGAAAAGCCCCATTTCGTCGGTTCTGGCCACAGGCCCGCCGAGTCCGTTCGGCGGATCCCCGGGTCGCCTCGCGCCAGGCGGTCCTGTATGCTCCTTCAGGTTGCCATGTCCGGTCTGACCAACCTCTTCCGGCCGTCAGCTACGCCCGCAGAGGCTTGGCGCGGCGTCCGCGAGCACGCCAACATCATCTGGGCGTTGATGTTGCGCGAGCTGGCGACGCGCTACGGCCGCAACAACGCGGGCTTCTTGTGGATAGCCGGCGAGCCCCTTGTCTTCTGCGCCGGCGCCTTCACCATGTGGTCGCTCATCCGGCCACCCTACGAACACGGCATCCGCCTGTTGCCGTTCGTGATGACCGGCTACCTGCCTCTCACCTTGGTCCGCCACATGCTGAGTCACGGCGTTGTCGCGGTGCGGGCCAACGCCGGCCTGCTGTACCATCGACGCGTTACCGTGCTGCACCTCTTCACCTCGCGGCTGGCGTTGGAATTCGTGGGCGTCAGCCTCGCTTTCGTCTGCGTTTTCGTGGTGTTGTGGACTTATGGTCAGGTATTGCCGCCCCCGGACCTGGGGCGCGTCTACGGCGGCTGGTTCCTGCTTGGTTGGCTCTCGTTCGGCCTCGGCCTGATCTATGGCGCGATCGGCACGATTTTCGAGGTCTTCGACCGCTTCATCGCCGTCCTCAGCTACGTCATGATCCCGATCATAGGGACCTTCTACATGGCCGCCTGGCTGCCGCCTAAGTTCCGCGATGCCTTGCTGGTCCTGCCGTTCATCCACACGAGCGAAATGATCCGCGCCGGCTTTTTCGGCGAGTTCGTCCGCACCTATTACAACCCACCCTACGTCATCGCCTGGGCGGTATGCCTGACCTTCGTCGGCCTCGTGATCATGCGCTACGTGCGCGAGCGCGTCGAAATAGAATAGAGTCCCGCTTGATCTCTCCCCGCGAGCTTTCTAGATGAGCGTCAGAGTCCTTCCTCGCACCCAGGCCGCCGAGCCGGTCGCACCACCGCGCGTTCGTCGTTGGAACGAACGCTTCGCGCGCCTGCGCCTGCCGCCGCTGTTCGTTCTCATTGTCGTCCTGCCCATCGCGCTCGCGGCGATCTATGAGTTCTTCATCGCCTCACCGCGCTACGTCTCGGAAGCGCGGTTCATCGTGCGCGCGCCACAGCAGCAGACGACCGTGGGCCTGGGCGGTTTCCTGCAGAGTGTCGGCATCGGCCAGAGCGAAGACCAAGCCTACGCGGTTCACGAGTACATCATGTCGCGGGAGGCGATTGCCGACCTCGTCAAAAACCACCACTTCCTTGAAATGCTGGACCGTCCGGGGTCCGATTTCGTCACCAAATTCCCGCGACCTTTCGAGGGCCGCTCGATGGAGGCGCTGTACGCGGCCTACCCGCGCTACGTCACCGTGGGCCATGACTCGATCACCGGCGTCAGCACCCTGCGCGTGAAGCTCTTCCGCCCCCAGGACGCCCAGGAGGTGGCGAACGCCTTGCTTCAAGGCGGCGAGGACCTGGTCAATCGCCTCAATGATCGCGCCGCCGCCGACGCTGTGGCGCAGGCCCAGCATGAACTTGCGCTTTCGGAGGACACGGTCCTCCAGGACCAGCGCAATCTCACCGCCTTCCGGAATCGCGAGGGGTTGGTCGACCCGTCGCGCTCTTCAGCTGCGGGTCTCGAGCTGGTGACCAAGCTCACCGGGGAAATGCAAACACTTCAGGCCGAGCGGGCCGGCCTTGCGGCCACCGCGCCGAAGGATCCGCAGCTACCGGTGCTGGACAGCCGCATCAAGGGCTACCAGCGCGAGATCGCCGCACAGAACGCCGCGATGGCGGGAGAGACCACTTCGCTCGCGCCCAAGATCGGCCAGTATGAGGATCTCACCCTTCAGCGCGACTTCGCCGACAAGCTCGTGGCCAACGCCGCCGCCTCGCTCGATGAGGCGCGCCAGGACGCTCGCCGCAAGCGCCTCTATCTCGAGCCGGTGGTCAGTCCGAACCTGCCGGACGCCGCCACCTTGCCCCATCGCTGGGCATCGCTGGGGCTTGTGATCGTCTCGGCGTTCATCGTCTACGCCATGGTGGCGCTGATCATCGCCGCCTTCCAGGAGCACCGGCAATCGTGAACCAGCGCCTTGTCCGATGCTGAAGGCGCGCGGACTTTCGAAGGTCTACCCGCTTGCCGGGAGGCCCCGCGCCCTCTTTGAGGGCCTCGACTTCGATGTCGCTCCCGGCGAACGGCTGGGACTGCTTGGTCGTAACGGACAGGGCAAGTCGACCTTGATCAAGATCCTGGGCGGCATCATCCCGCCCACGACGGGCACCGTCGATTGGGGAATGACCCATTCCTGGCCGCTCGGCTTCGGCGGCGGGTTTCAAGGCAGTCTCACGGGCCTCGACAACATCCAGTTCATCAGCCGCATCTACAACCGGCCGTTCAAGGAGTGCCTCGCCAAGGCCGAGGGCTTCGCCGAGCTGGGCGCCGCGCTGAAGATGCCGTTCAAATATTACTCGAGCGGCATGCGCGCGCGACTGGCGTTCGGACTATCGCTGGCCATCGAGTTCGACTGCTACCTTATCGACGAGATCATTTCCGTGGGCGATGCGGCGTTCCGCACCAAATGCGATAATGAACTCTTCGGAAAGCGAGCCCATAAGACCTTTGTCATCGCCTCTCACGACCTGGCGTTCATGAAGGCCACCTGTCACCGGATCATCATTATCGACGGCGGGCGGGCCAAGTGGTTCGACCGCGCAGACATGGCGGTCGACATTTACGCGTCGCTGGCGACACTGCCCGACGTCGCCTCCGTTGCGGCATGACACCCGTTCGAGCCCTCGCTCCGATCTCCGGTGACGACCTGTATTCGGAATCGGTTGACGTCAAAGGCGGCGCCTTCGGCCGCATGACCGCGGAGAGGAGCGTGCGGCTCGATTACGTCTACGAGCCCACGTGGGACCGGACCGAGTTTCGCTGGTTGGACACGGAGGAGGTCTGCCCGGAGAGCGCCGACATTACCGGGTACGGCCGCGTTCTCATCGTGAGCCCGCCGCGAGAGTTTTCCGCCGGGCGATGGCGCTTCACCGTGGCTTTCGAGCTTTGCCCGGACGCCGGCCGCTATCCGTACGCGGTCGTAGTCGGCAACCAATCCGGAGCTTCCAGAGAGGACCTCCAGGCAAGCGGCGCAGGCCTGTATGAGGTGTCGGTCGAGCGCACCCTCGAAGCCGTGGCCCCGCTGGAGGTCCACCTCAAGATCACGAGGGCCGCCTTTCACGGGGAGCTCCGGCTCTTGGGCATGACGGTCGAGCGCCTAGGCGACCCTTGAACCTCCGACTATGGGACCGAAAGGGCGGGAGGTCGGCCGAGCTCAATCTCCTCGGCCTCAACGAGCTCAGACGCCTCGACCGCTGGGAGCTGGAGCGACGCGCCCGGGCGCTGGCCAGTCCGGTCTTCGTCGGCCGCGGCGTTGCTCTCTGCCGGATCATGGGACGCTACAAACTCTATGTCGACGGCGCCGACGTCGGCTTCGGGGCCAACGTCCTGCTCGACGGGTTGTGGGAGAGCTGGCTGACCGTGTTCATGGCCCGCAGGGTGAAGGCTGGCATGGCCGTGGCCGATGTCGGCGCGAACCATGGCTACTACAGCTTGTTGTTTGCCGATCTCGTCGGCGAGCAGGGACGGGTCGCCGCTATCGAACCCAATCCGGCGGTGTGCCACCTATTGCGCCGTTCGCTGGTCCTGAATGGTTTCAGCGCTCGGGTAACCGTGCTGGAAGCTGCAGCGGCGGCCGAGGAAGGCCATGACGTGGAACTGTACGCGCCCCCCGGCGAGTCGAAGAACGGCCGGGTCGTTAACTGGGCTGGCTTCGGCTCCGGCAGGGAGCACTCGGTGCCGGTGCCGGCCGTGCGACTTTCGACAGCGCTTTCCCGCTGGGACCGCCTGGATTTCGTCAAGATGGACGTCGAGGGCGCGGAGCAGCGAGCGGCTGAAGGCTTGCGCCCGCTGCTGGAGCGTGATCGGCCGGATTTCGTCCTCGAATACCACCCTCTTCGCTGCCCGGACCCCGAAGCGCTTCTGGGTTGGCTAGGCCAAATCTACGGTCGCTTCCGATCCATCGAGTTCGACGGGGAGGCCCACCCGCGACGAACGAGCGAACTCCTCGACGGAAACCGCAAGGAGGACTGGATACTCTATCTGTCGTCGCGCTGAGGGCCGCTCAACTCTCTTGAGCACGCTGCTCCCGGCCCTTGGTCTTACGGTGCGCTCTGGAGTCCGCGGTTGTTGGCAACGAGGCTGCGAGGGCCGACCTGCCCGCGCAGCGCAGGGGCCCGCACGCCGCCGAAGTCATTGCCCGTAACCGTCACCGCGTCGTTGCCGCCATCGAAGGCGAGGTTAGCCGCGAACGGCGTGGTAGCGCCGTCGCAGGAGCCGATCCGGCTCGCCCTGACCGATACGCCCGTCACACCCGCGCCCAGATGGACGCCGGTGCCGCGAAAGCCGCAGATCTGGCTGTCGTCGATGGTGACGTCCGCGGGATGGCGGCGCGCAATCACGAGGATTCCATCGGCGCCGTTGACCATAGCCCGCAAGCCGACGAAGTGGATGCCGAACACTGAACCTCCGCCTGTGTCGCCGACGATGACGCCGGAGCGGGAGCTCGAGGATGTCCAGCAGGCGGTGCATTGCACCCCCTGTACCTCGGCGTCGGGCGCGGCCGTATCGATTACGAAGTCGTAGGTGTTGCCGGCATCGCCCAGATAGTCGTCGTCGAGGGTCGCCCACTGGATCAACTGCCCTGGTCCCGGGAGGAACTTGGTGCCGACGGTGGCAAACAGATTGCTGCAGCGGCTCATGAAGAGGCCGCCGGCATCCTGCACCAGGATTCCTTCATCCGGCTTGTGGTTCGCATCGGCCGCGGTCTCGACATCGATCAGGCGGTCGTCGACGGAATGCGCCGCCCTGGTCAGCGCGCCCACCCGCACGCCATAACAGCCGGCGCCGCCGAAGCCGCGGATGTTGGCGCGCTCGAGCGTGATCTCGATTCCCGAAAGGTCGACGCCAGAGCACCCGCCCTGCACGTCCAGGTCCACGATGACGACCCGGTCGAAGCCAGGCACAGCCACCGCTACAAACGGATTGACAACTGAAATACGCCGCACCGCCGTATCGTTTGCCCGGACCGCAATGTCGGCCCCGCCTGCGCGGCGGATTGGCGAGGAGAAGCCGCAATCCTCAATCGCCGCGCCTGGCCCGGCCAGGGTAACGATGTCGGCGTCGGGCGATGAACTGGTCAGCTTCGTGGAAGCGGAGCCGGAGCACTTCATGGTCACGCCCGCCGGGACCGACCAACCGCCGGCGGCCGTGTAGGCGCGGCCCGGCAGCCAGACAATTCCGCCACCGTTCCTGCCGGCTGACGAAAGAGCGGCCTGCACCTCGGCGCTGCTGCGGGCGACAACGGCCCCGGGCGGACCCAGGTCAGGCTGCGCCGAGCAGGACGATCCTATGGATGCGACGAACAGGGCTGCCAGCGCCGCTTTCTCGAGGCTCATGTGCGACTCCACATTGTTCCTTCCCCGCCCGCAGCCCAAACTGTGTCCCTGCGACGTTTTGCGTCAAGCTCTTGCCGACGCCGGGAGCCGCCGATATAGGCCGAGACGGCTCGGTTCCGGGGCGTGGAAGATCTGGGCCGTTGCTTCCGATCTGGTTCGAATACCTGTTCGGCGGAGGCGGTCGAGGAGATCTTTGTTTGTGAAGCTCGTGCAGAATACACAACGTGGGCCGGAACCGCTCCGTCGGCGGATCGCAAGAGCGTGGCGCCGACGCTGGCCCTTCCGCGGCCACGCGCATTTCATGGACGGCGATCGTCACCGCAACGAGGGACGCTGGGACGAAGCGGCGGCGGCCTACGCCGCCGGTCTTAAAGCGAAGCCGAACGCCTTCCCCTATTGGGTGCAATACGGTCATGCTCTGAAGGAATCGGGACGCTTCGAAGCCGCCGAAGCCGCGTATTTGCGCGCCATCGCTTTGCGAGGCGATGAGCCTGATGTCAGGTTGCAGCTCGGCCACTTGTACAAGTCCACCGGCCGCGGCGACCGTGCCTTGCTATGCTATGCGGAGGCTGTCGAAGCGGGCTCAACGGATCGGTTCGCGCTTGAGGAAGTCCGCAACGCGCGTGTGCGGGTCTCCGAGCCGACTCCGTTGCGCGCCTTCGATGCGGCGACCCTGGCCATCCTTCGTCGCCTCGTCGCAGCTTCCGGTAAAGCCAAGGCCGGCGTTCACTCCTCGCGCGCCCCAAGCTTCGCGCGCCTCATCCTCGACTCTGTCGGCCCGGCGACGACGGAGCCGCGTCCATGAAGGGCGCCGACCGGCCGCGGGTGTTCTGGCTGGGCGCGCACAAGGTGCTCAAGCACACGGAGCTAGCGCACCTGCGCGAACTCGGGTTCGAGGTGTTCAATCCGCCCTACATCTCACCGATCTACGACCAGTCGATGGACCTCCGGCTGGACTTCGATCAGCCGACGACACTGCCGCCCGCTGAGTTCGCGCGCCTCATGGCGCACGATTTCTTCTACACCGTTGTTCCCGAGGATATCGCCGAACTGCTCAACGCTTATTTCGACGCGATCGTGGTGACCATCAACGCGAATTGGCTGAAATCCATCCTCGATGTCTTTCACGGCCGTGTCATCTACCGGATCTACGGTCAACATTTCTCGCTATCTCAAAAGATCGTCGAGATCGGGCTTTGGCCGTCGATAATCTGCCGTGAGGACTTCGCCATCGTCCCGTTCGCTCTCGAGAGCGTCGAACGTGAGCATCGCTGGTTTCTCGACCTGTGCGCCGATTTCGTCCCTTACCAGATCCCGGATGACGTCTTCGAATACACCGGCGCCTGGGCCCATCGCGCCGACCACAAAGTGGAGATTGCCACCAGCATCCCCAACATCCTCAATCCCTATTTCGCCGCCGCGTACGCCGACTTCTGCGCCGACTACCCCCACCGGATCTTCAGTATCTACGGGCCGCAACGCGCTCATCCGGCCGACCCCCGCATTGTCGGCGCGCTGCACCGGCGGACGTTCCTGGAGCGGCTCGCCGCCTCCGCCGGCTACCTTTACAACTACAAGGACGGCGTCTGCTATCTGCCGCCGATCGAGATGATGCAGATGGCGGGCCCGGTGCTCTACGCCCGGGGCTCACTCCTGGCCCGGTTTTACGGCGAAGCCTCGGTGGGCCGGATCGAAGACCGCGTCGACGCCGAGCGCAAGCTGCGCTGGCTGCTACACGGTGACGAGCGCTTCATCGGGGAACTGGTCGCTGCCCAGGAGCCAGTCCGGCGACGTTATGATCGCGCCGTCGTGCGGCCGGTCTTCGCCGAGGTGTTCTCGCGACTCCTGGGCAGTGACAAGATTTCGGAACCCTCCTTTTCCTACTCGCCGCCGATGCTCGCCGTTTCCGGGAAGTCGGCGTCCCCGCGTCGCCAGCTTTACGTGCTGATGCATGCGGACGGGCTGGTCGTTCACCAGAACGGCAGGGCGTATGCGTTCGAGGGCATACCGCGCGTGGTCGACGTCCTCGTCGACGCCTTAGCCCAATGGGGAGATCTCGACGTGACGATTGTCACGACCCTGCGCTCCTCGCCGGCCATGCGCGATTTCTTTGCAGAGCGTCTGGCGGCCGGCAGGGTTCGTTTGCATGTCCTGGAACTGGGTGAGGACAGGGAAGATGAGGGTTCGATACAACAGCGGCTGTCGCTGATCGAAAAAATCAACGCGGACCCGAATACGCAGGCGGTTTTGGTTCCCCACTACTATCTGTTTCCAGAAGCCTTGCTGCTCAATCGCGATGTTGTTCTGTACCTTCCGGATTATTTCCCGCACCTCATGCCCGATGTCGCCTTCGATGTCAGCCGTGACAAAGACCGGGAAAACAAGGCTGTCGGCGTGGCGATCGCAAGCAAGGCCAGACGGGTTCTTACGAACTCGGAGTTCACCCGCGGATACCTGGCGGACGCCGGCTTCGTAGCGGCCAACGAGACGGAAAAAGTCGTCGTTGCGCCCCTGCCTCTTCTGGGCGCGCGCCGAGCGGAGCCTCTGGATGAAGCCGAGCAAAGACGGCTGAGCGATGCCCTCGCCGGCAGGCGCTTCCTTTTCTATCCGACGGCCAACCGGCCGAACAAACAGTGGGTCTTCCTCCTGCGCCTGTTCGCCAACGCCAGGCTGGCCTACCCCGATCTTGCTCTTGTGCTGACTGGGTCGCTTACATCGGTTCCTGGCGTGGCGGAGGCGGCCGCCCGTTGGGAGGTCGGAGAGCACCTCCTCTTCCTCCATCACCTCGAGGAGGGCTCCGTGCGCTGGCTGTACGAGCGTTGCGCCGCCCTTTGTCTCACGTCCACCCTCGAGGGGAACTTTCCCCCGCAGATGCTGGAGGCCTTCACGTACGGCGCTCCCATTGTCGCGACGCGTCTGCCCACAATCACCGAGGCGCTGGGCGACCTCGCCAGCGAGCTGCTGCTGTGCGAACCTCTCCAGCTCGAAGATTTCCGGGCCAAGCTGGCGATCGCCATTGACGATCGCCGCAGCACGCTGGCGCGTCAGGCGCGGGTCTGGGCGGCCCTGCGCGCCCGAAACACGCCCGAGGCGTTCTTCCGCCGCGTTGCGCCGATGTTCGGCGTCAGGGCGCCCGCCGAGGCCGCGTGACCATGCGTGTCGGACTGATGACGCCGGGGCTCAACCCCAACGATGCCGTGGGCAATGACTTGCTCGGGCAATATGCGGCGCTCGCCAGACGCGGCGTCGAAGCAATGGTGTTCACGCCCACCGGTGACTCCGACGCCGCCGTTCGGGTCTGGCGGTACGCCGATGCCGATCTCGTGCTCGGCCCGGATGACCTACTGCTCTATCACTACTGCATCGGCGATCTGCCCGCCCTGCAGGCCATGAGGCGCGCCCGCTGCCGCGTTGTGCTGAAATATCACAACGTCACGCCGGCCGCCTTCCTCGCGCCCTTCTCCGTCGAGTTCGCGCGTACGAGTCGCATCGGGCGCGAGCTGCTGACGGAGCTTCCGGAATTGCCGATCGAGGGTTTCATCGGCGATTCCGGCTACAACAGCGAAGAGCTTCGGCGGCTCGGCGCGCCCGCCGACCGGCTGTGGGTGGCGCCGCCGTTCCATGCGATCGATCGCCTTCTGGGTGCCAGCGACGATCCCAAGACCGTCGCCGAACTGAACTCGCGCGCATTTAACATCGTCTGGGTCGGCCGCATCGCCCCAAACAAGGGCCTCGACCTGATGCTGCGGAGCCTCGCCCGCGCCGTGGGGGAAGGGATCGACGCCCACCTGCACATCGTGGGCGCCCAGGATCCGAGGCTGCAACCCTACCGCGACCTCCTCGAGCGAGTCATTACCGAGACCAAGCTCGGCGGCCGATGCACCTTCCAGGGGGGCGCCACCCTTGGCCGACTCGCCTCGTTTTATCGCCACTCGCAGCTGTTCTGGACGGCCAGCCAGCACGAAGGCTTCTGTGTTCCCGCGGTCGAGGCCATGGCGTTCGGTCTTCCTGTATTGTCCTCGCGCGAGGGCGCGCTGCCCGAGACTTGCGGTGAGGCGGCTCGTTATGCGGGGACGACGCGCGAATTCGCCAATCAGGTGGTGGGGCTCGTCTGTGACGATGTCGGGCGCCGCCAACTCGGGAACATCGCTAGGGCTCGCTACGAGCGTTGCTTCCGCCCTGCCGTCCTCACCCGGCGGTTCGATGCGGTCCTCGCCGAAATCGACGGAGCCTTCGCTGCGCGCCGCGCGCCCGCGACGCTGGATGTGGGCGACGAATGGTTCGAGCTGCCGCAAGCGACCGATTTCATCGCGGCGGCGTTGCGCGTGACTGATCCGCTGCCGACCAATGCCTTCAAAAGCCGGGACCGACGGGCCGACTTCGTAGACTGGATTTTGCGGGAAGGTTGGCGGCGCTCCCCGGATCTACGCCGCCGGCTCGACGATCCGGCTTTCGCCGAGTGGGCCGACCAGATCGAAACGCCGCTAGCGGCGACGCCGCTGACCGGCCCGATGCGGGTCCTTTGGCGTTTCCACCGCTTCGCCAACGCCCGCTTCGACCTCCAGAATCGCCAGGGAGTGGCCGACTTTCTGCGCTGGTACGCGCGCGAAGGCGCCGCCATCCATGACTTCTGGCGGGATGACCAGTCGCCCCGTCGACGGCAATCGGAGCTGGCGTCGCCGCAAGTCGCCTGACGCTCACTGGGCGCGCAACTGCACTCCTTCGAATTGAAGCCCGTCGCCAGCGAGGCCGTCGCCGGCAACGCGGAACTCGATGGGCTCGTCCGGGTGGGCGTGGTCGAAATCGAGCTCGATTTTGATGTCGTCCCCGCCCCGCCAGTGCTGGAAAGCCAGGCATCGATCCGCGCGCGATACGACCTCGAACCGGAGGGCTCCGCCGCCGCGCCGCCGCTTCGGGCCCTGAAAAGACCATGCGAACTCGCCGACGTATCGTCCGGCGGGGGGCCACAGGTACGGGCCCCAGATGACGTGGCCCCTGCCGTCCAAGCGAACGCGCCAAGCTCCCCCTTCCAGTCGGGCGTGTTCGCCGGCGGAAAATCGGTTCGCCGGAATCCACAGTGTTCCGGCAGAGCGGCGCGAGCGCGCCTCCGGAGCACAGAGGGCCAAGGCTTTGGAATAGAGCGCCTCTTCAACCGCGATCAGAGGCCCGACGAGGTCATCGGCGCGGAGGAGTTCGTATTCGGTGCCGAGATCCGCGATCCGCCGATCCGTGTTCGCCCGTTCGGGCGCGGAGTTGAGGCGGGGAAGGACGAACGGCAACGGCAAGCCGAGCCTGTCGGAAAGATTCCGCGCGAGCGCCTTCGGCTGTTCGAGGACGCCGACAAAGAAGCACCGGTCAAGCAGGGTGGCGGCTTCCGCAAACCGGCTCGCCACATCCGCTGGGGTGTGCACGGCTTTGGCCGACAGTGCCGAGAGCAGCGAGGTGGTCTGGACGACCGCTTGCGGCCAATGGCGCCTCAGAAACGGGCCGAGACCGAGCTCGGCCGCTTGGCCGTGCAGGGGGTGGTCGGGACGCGAGCCGATGTGAAGATAATTCGAGACGGCGTGGTCCGCGGGTCTTCTGAGGACCGTGACAAGGCGCATCCTTTCGGGGATCCGGGAAAGAACGCCGGGCCCGGGGTGCCCATGCAGGAGCACCGGCCTGTCGAGCGCAGGCTCGACCTGTTGGACGAACTCCGTCGTGATCAGGGGTCCCGTCAGCACATCGCCTGGATCCCAGTAGATCCTCAGCGCCGCCGCTAGGCTCGAGCCGCCGGTTTTCGAGATGTGTACGAAAAAAATGGGGGGGAGCGCCGTTTCGCCGGAAGACGTCAAGCCCTGGCGCGAGCCCCAGGGCGGGATCTCAGCGGGCACGCATCCACACGCCATCGAAGCGGAAGATTTCTCCGGCGAAACCTTCGGCGGCGATACGGAACTCGAGGTGCTTTCCGGGGTCGGTGTGCACGAACTTCAGTTCCATGGCTTGGCGCTGAACGGCGTTCCAAGCCTTGACGACGATGGGATCAACGGCGCCCAGGAGCACATCGAACTCGAGCAGGCCGCGGCCCTTGCGTGGACGCGGACTCAATTTCCAATGAAATGAGACCGCGTAGGTCCCTGCGGGCAGCCAGATAAAAGGTCCGTAGATCACCTGGCTTCTCGGCCCTTCGAGCCCGGCGCGCCACGCCCCCCGGTGGAGGACGCCAGTCTCGCTGGTAAAACGCTCGGCGGGGATCCACATGCGGCGGCCGACCTGCGGTCCATTCGGCCGCGCTTCGGCCCGGTCGCCCAGAGCGAGCGCCCTGGCATACAGCCGTTGCTCGGCGGCGATGACGGGTCCCAGAACTTCGTCCGTGCGCAAATCCTCGAACTGCCGCCGCAGTTCATCCACTCTTGCCTCCGGAACTCCACGCTCTTTCGCGGTGTTCAGGTGCGGGAACGCGAAAGGCAGGGGGAGTTCGAGGGCGCGCGTGAGGCCTCGAGCCAACGAGTCTGGTCGCTCCGTCACTCCGACAAAGGAGAGCCGATCGATGAGGGCCAGGGCTTCGCCAAGGCGCCACTGGATCTGCTGGGGCGAACTCAGCTCTTCCTCCGAGAGCGCCCTCAGCAGCGCGGCCGTCTGCGGCGCCGCTTGCCACCAGTTACGGGCCAGGAACTCCCGGAGGCTCAGGCGAGCAGCATCCTCATGCAGGGGATGTGCCGGGTACGAGGCCGCGTGCAGCACGTTGGAGACGGCGTGGTCTACCGGGCGGCGGATCAGCGTCACGACCCGCATTTTCTTCGGGATCAGCGGCATGATTCCCGGTCCGGGATGGCCGACGAGGAGGGTGCGGCCCCGCAATCGAGGCCGCGCCCCGAGCAGGAGCTCCCGGCCGAGCACCGTCCGGGTCAGCACGTGATCGGGATTCCAGTACCGCCTGAGCGCTTCCGCCAGGCTTGTGCCGCCAGTCTTGGCGATATGAAAAAAGAACACCGGGCGGCTAGGACCGCTGGCGCGGGAGCGGCCAGAAATCACGACGGCTCCGATTAACTGTTGCCTTATAGAGCCCGTATATGACGCCAATGTCGCCTTCGCTAGCTTCGGAATCGACGCGTCTCGTGGGCGAGCGCGCCCCGTCATGGGCGTCGTTTCAATGAGCGCCGAACCGGTAGCGGTCGCCGAACCGCCAGCCGCGCTTCCCTTCAATCCGCTACTCCACGCGATCAGGACCGAGGAGTTAAAGGCGGCTGCTCGGCCGGTGGGCGTCTTCGTCAGTGTCGGCTGCAGCGACCGTCATTATTTCGATTGGCTCGACAAGGCCTTTCGCCCCTCGGAGCGCCACCTTGCTCTGGAAGCCTATCGCGAAAAGCCTAGTCAGCTGCCGGCCAATGTGGAGTGGATCGCCAATACTGCCGGGAACATGGCGGCCGTTGCCCGGGAAAGCGCCGACGCCGTGTTCGCCGGCCAAGTCGTCGAGCACCTCTGGGCAGAGGAGTTGGCCGGTTTTTTCATGGAAGCGTCACGGGTGCTGAAGCCGGGCGGCCTGCTGATCGTGGACAGCCCCAACGAGAAGACGGTTCACGACCTTGGCTGGAATCACCCTGAGCACACCCTTGAGTTCCGCCCTGCCGACGCCGTCCGGCTCTTCGAGCTTGCCGGTTTCCGGGTGACCAAAGCTGTTGGCCACTGGCTGTGCCGTTCAGCCGATGGCGGCCTGCTGCCGCTCGAAGAAATCGATCCAGCGGAACGCGAACGGCGCATCCGCGATGGTCGAAAGCGGCTGGATGATGCCTTCTCGTGGTGGCTCGAAGGAGTGAAGGAGGCGCCCGCCGATGCGGCGGCGATTGCCCGCTTTGTCGCCGAGCTATGGGCCAGATATGGCGGGCGCCGGGTGCAGCGGACTATGCGCAGCCAGCGCCCCCTGGACGCCGCCCAGCTGATAAACGGCGTCCCACTGGCCGCTGGCCCGCGAGGCTGGACCGGGGCCCTGGTCTACGGCCCCTACATTCCATTGCCGCCGGGCCGCACTCTGGTCGGGTTTACGCTCGAACCCTATGACGCGAAGGTCTCGCCGGGCCGGATCGAAGTGTTCCAGCTCATGGGCAACCAGGTCATGGCTTCGGCGCCGCTGCCGCCGCGGCTTCCCGAGAGGGGAACCATTTGGCTGGAGGTGGAGCTAGACGCCACGTTGTTCGGAATGGAATTTCGGCTCTGGACCAACGGAACGGCCGAGATCCGAGCCAGGGTAGGCGTTGAGCTAGCTCGGCTTCCCTGAGGGACGCTCAGACGATCTCTATTTCCGGGAACGGAAAGATCATCCGGCCGCCGGAGGCCAGGAACTCGGCCTCTCGCTGGACGATGCCTTCCTTGAAATGCCACGGGAGGACCAGGAAATAGTCCGGCTTTCGGGCTTTGGCCTCGGTCTCGGAGATGATCGGGATGTGGGTTCCGGGGGTGACGGCGCCGAATTTGTCCTCGTTAACTTCGGCAATTGCCTCAACCTCGTTGGTGCCGATGTCGCAGAACTGCAGGACGACATTGCCTTTGGTGGAGGCGCCGTAGCCCAGCACTCTCTTGCCGTCGGCGGCCAGGGCGGCCAGCAGCCGACGCAGGTCTTCCCGATGGCGGAAGACGCGCTCCTCGAACTCCCTGTAAGGTCGCGGCGAGGCGAGGCCCATGCGTTCTTCCTGCTCGAGCAGCCAGTCGATGACCGGTTCCGCGCCTCGACGCGAGTCGTCGGCCCGAACCGCCGTCACGGCGAAGCTCCCGCCGTTGACGGCGTTCATCTTGACGTCCAGCGGCCGCATGCCGGCCTCGCTGAGGATCCGGCGCACGACCGCTAGCGAATAATACTCGAGATGTTCGTGGCAGACGGTATCGTAGGAGGTCATTCGAAGCATCGAGGGCATGTAGCTCTGCTCGAAGTGCCAGATGCCTCCGGGTGCGAGGATCACCTCGATTTGCCGGGCGAAAGCTATCGGATCCTCGAGGTCGTAGAACATCGCAACCGAAGTCACGACACGCGGTGGCGGGGCGCCGGTTAAGCGATAGGCGTCGGCCGAGAAGAACTCGGGAACGAGTTGGATATCGTCCGTGTAGTACTCGCGGAACTTGGCTCCGGTCGGATCAATGCCGACCCGCCGCAGCCCGGGTGCGGAGTACGCCTTGAGCGAGGTGGCGTCGTTGCTGCCGATGTCGAGCACGGCATCGCCGGACTTTAGATCGACGGCTCGCTCCAGCTCGCGGACCTTGGCGGTAAGATGCCGGACCATGCTTTGGTTGAGGCCGGATCGATAGCCGTAGTTCTCGCCGTACATCTCCCCGAGATCATAGGAGTGTGCGAGTTGCAGTAGGCCGCAACGTGCGCACCATATGAGCCGAAGCGGCCCCGTGGTGATCGGCTCGGCTGCGCTGCGAGGAAAGACACCAGTCAGCGCCTGCTCGCCAAGGTCCAGTACCGTGAGCAGATCCTGAGCGCGACAGACGCGACAGGCGTCCACGGCCTTGTACCGACTCATCGTGCCAGCATACCTCCGCTCGGGTCTCCATCAGGCAACCGCGGAGACGGGAGGGGGAGATGTCATGAAACCCGCAACTTTGTCCACGACGGGGCGGGAAGGCGACAGCGGTGCCGATTGCCGAGGACATCGAGCCGCGATAACTGGCTCTCCCGTCAAATAGGCGCGCGGCAAGAGCTCCCGCGTCGTTCCCGCGTGCTCGCGCGGACTCGCGAGAAGGATCGCTCGGGCCATGAAGCGCGCTCTCATCACCGGCGTCACCGGCCAGGACGGCGCCTATCTGGCCAAGTGGCTGCTCGGCCAGGGCTACGAGGTCCATGGCCTGGTGCGCCGCTCCTCGCACCTGGGCGTCGCCGATCATCGCCTGCGCTGGCTCGGCATCGCCAAGGATGTCGCCATGCACGACGGCAACCTCGTCGATCTTTCCAGCATCATCCGCGTCTTCCGCGAGGTGAAGCCGGACGAGGTCTACAACCTCGCCGCCCAGTCCTTCGTCGCCTCTTCCTGGCAGCAGCCCTATCTCACCGGTCAGGTGACCGCGCTCGGCGCCGTCACCGTGCTCGAGGCGGTGCGTCTGGAGGCGCCCGGCGCGCGCTTCTACCAGGCCTCCTCCTCGGAGATGTTCGGCCAGGTGCAGGAGCCGGTGCAGCGGGAGACGACGCCCTTCCACCCGCGCTCGCCCTATGGCGTCGCCAAGCTCTACGGCCACTGGATCACGGTGAACTATCGCGAGAGCTTCGGTCTGCACGCCAGCTCCGGCATCCTCTTCAACCACGAGAGCCCGCTGCGCGGAGTGGAGTTCGTCACCCGCAAGGTCACCGACGGGGTGGCGCGCATCAAGCTCGGCCTCACCGACAAGCTGAAGCTCGGCAACATCGACGCCCAGCGCGATTGGGGCCACGCGCGCGACTATGTGCGCGCCATGTGGATGATGCTGCAGCAGGCAAAGCCCGACGACTACGTGGTCGCCTCCGGCCGCACCACCACGGTGCGGGAGATGTGCAGGATCGCCTTCCAAGCGGTGCAGCTTTCCATGGACGACCACGTCGAGATCGACCCCGCCCTCTACCGACCGGCCGAGGTGGAGATGCTGCTCGGCGATCCGGCCAAGGCCCGGCGCGTGCTCGGCTGGGCCCCCGAGGTGTCGCTGGAAGCGATGATCGAGGAGATGGTGGAAGCCGACCTCGCCCGCTTGCGTGTGGCGACTTAACCGCAGAGCGCGCGGAGGAGGCGCAGAGGACGCAGAGCGGCCCGGTTTCGCCCGCGCGCGCTGCGCGCAATCTGATCAGGCCTGTGGTTTGTCGAGGCGCCTGCGGCGCGTATGGAACGGTTTGCGATCTCTGCGCATCCTCTGCGATCTTTGCGGTTCACTTCTGGGGAGGGCCGGGCGCAGTTCCGGCTTGTTGGGGCGTGACGGCGCATGGATGAGAACGACATTGGAAGGCATGTGCTCGGTTGCGCTCTGACGGTGCACAAGGCTCTCGGGCCGGGCCTGCTTGAGAATGCCTACGAGACTTGTCTTTCACATGAGCTCGCCACAGCCGGGCTGGAGCACAAGCGCCAGCACGCCTTTCCGGTGATCTACGATGGTGTGAAGGTCGATCTGGGTTACCGACTCGACCTCTTGGTGGCGGACCGGGTTGTCGTCGAAGTGAAGGCGGTGGAGACCCTCACCGGCGTGCACCGGGCTCAGGTGCTCAGTTATTTGAGGCTAGGCGGCTACCGTCTCGGCTACCTGCTCAATTTCAACGTCAAGTTGCTGAAGGACGGGATTTGCCGGTTCGCCAAGAAAATGTGAGGTCGGCAACGGTCTGCTCTGCGCGCTCTGCACCTTCTCCGCGAACTCTGCGGTTAAATGGGCGGTTGGGCCGGTGAGTGAGCCGAAGAGCATCCTCCTCACCGGGGCGGCAGGGTTCGTCGGCGGCCATCTGCGGCCGGCGCTGGAGTCGCGGTTCCCCAAGGCGCGCCGGACCGCCGCCGTCCTTGAGCCCTCCACGATCGCGGGGTGGGAGACCGTGGTCTGCGACCTTACCGACGCTGCGGCGGCGGAGAAGCTGGTCCGCGCCGCGGCCCCGGATGTTGTCATCCACCTCGCCGGCCAGGCCTCCGCAGGCGAAGCCGCCGGCGCCGTCGCCGCGACCTGGCGCGCCAACTTCGTCGCCTCGCTCAACCTAGCCGCCGCCTCGGCCGAGGCCGCGCCACAGGCGGCCTTCCTCTTCGTCTCCAGCGCCGAGCTCTATGGCGCCAACCTGGCGGATGGCCCGGCGACCGAAGAGACGCCCATCGCGCCTCGGAACGTCTACGCGCGAACGAAGGCGGCCGCCGAAGCCATGCTCGCCGATGTGCTCGCCCCGCCGGCGCGCCTGATCATCGCCCGCCCGTTCAACCATACCGGCGCCGGACAGGACGAGCGCTTCGTCATCCCCGCCTTCGCCGCCCAGGTCGCCCGCATCGAATCGGGCGAGCAGCCGCCGGTCATGGCGGTCGGCAATCTCGCCGCCAGGATCGACTTCCTCGATGTGCGCGATGTCGTCGAGGCCTATGTCCGCCTCGTGGAGCGCTCCGGCGAAGTCGAATTGCCCGCCGTCTTCAACATCGCCTCCGGCGCACCGGTCGCCCTCCAGAACGCCCTCGACAAGCTCCTGGCCATGGCGAAGCGGCCGATCGAGGTTCGCACCGACCAGGCCCGCTGGCGGCCGCTGGAGACGCCCGTCGCCTCCGGCGACGCCGCCAAGCTGCGGCGTCTCACTGGCTGGTCCCCGCGCATTCCCTTCGACGACACCCTCGCCTCGGTCCTGGACCACTACCGCGCTCTTGTCTCCCTGAGGGAGAGACGGGGGCCCGCCGAGTGCGGCTAAGTGCGGGCTCTCTCTTCCCCTCTCTTCCCCCTCGGGGGGAAGTCCGGCCGAAGGCCGGGAAGGGGCTGGGGGACGGGGACCGCGAAGCGGTGGAGGGGGCCGGCTTCGCCAGGGCGATGGATCGGGTTTACCGCGTCTCCAAGGTTCGGCAGATGCTTGACAATATGAAATATACATTGCATATTGCACATATGCGTTCGGCGGTCTTCACGGCGGCTGCACTGATGGCGGACGGCGCCGACCAGTCGGCGCCAGTCGCGACCTCTGGCGAACCAAACTATGCCGATTTCGCGAGGCCCGGGAAGCGGAACCGAGTAGAAGGTGAGTGGAAACGAGCAGCGGCGAGTGGGATCGAGTCGGTTCGAGCCATTCGGGACCCGAAACGAGTCAAAACGAGTCAAAACGAGTCAAAACGAGTCAGAACGAGTCAAAACGAGCCACTTTGGCTTCATGCGCCAGTTTGATTGTGTGCATCTAATGCATTGTCTGACATTATGTTTATTCGCGTATGCTCGAGCTTGCAATAAAAATGGGGCGCCTATTTCTGCAACCTGGACCGGACATAATTCGTGTCTGAGCCCTCGATCCTGAGCCGCGCCGCCGAGCCGGCGGACATCGACGCCGCCTACCGTCTCTTCCTCGGTCGGCCGGCGGAGCCGCAGGCGATCGATATCCGCGCCGGCGACGACCTCGAGGCGTTGGTGCGCGATCTCCTCGGCTCGGAGGAATTCGCCGTGCGCATCCGCGACTCCCTGATCGCCGGGCGCAAGGATGTGTTCGTGGCCGATTTCACCCCGGATGCGGCAGCGCTGGCGGTCTGGGCCGCCGGGCGGCTTCGGCTCACAGGGGCGACGCGTGCGGCCCTTACGGCGGCGCGCGACTGGTCCTCGGTCCTGGGCGCGGTGCTGGCCGACCCCAACCTGCGCGCCGGCTACCGGTGGGCGAAGTGGGCCCCGGGCGTCGAAGGCCTCGCCGCCGCCCTCGGTTTTGGCGGGTCGCCGGGACGCAGCGAGGTCATCGGCGTGGTCGAACACATGGATCCCGATGGCGTATCGGGCTGGGTCCTCAACCGCGTGGACCCGGCCGAGCTTCTCCGCGTCGAGGTGCTCGCGGACGGGCGCTTCCTCGCCGCCGGCCGCACCGGCGCCTTTCGCCGCGATATCCAGGAGGCCCACGGCGGCCCGGGGCGCTACGGCTTCCATATCCAGATCGCGCTCGGCGACCGCGCCGGGCCTGTGCGCCTCGAAGTGCGCGAATCCCGCTCTGGCGCGGCGCTCGGCGCCGCGGAGGTGAGTGTCGATCCGGCGGCGCGGCTGGACCTGCTCGACGACATTGGCGCAGAGCTCGCCGCGGTCAAACGCGCCCTGGCCCGCGTCGAGGCCCTGCTCCCCAAGGCGCGACGGCTCGCCAGCTTCTCACTCCGTAACTGGGACGCTTACTGGCGCGCCTTTCGCCCTGCCGCAGCGCCCTCCCGCGGCGCGCCGCCGGAGAAGCCGGCCGAGCTCCGCGGATCCCTGGTGCTGGCGGCCAGCGGCGATCCGGGCCGGCTCGACCGCGCCCTGGCCTCGATCCTCTCTCAGGCTGACGGCGCCTGGGACCTGGCCGTGGTCGCGCCGTCGGCGGCCGCCGATGCGGTCCGCGCCGTCGTCGAGCGGCGGGCGAAGGCCTCCGATATGCCCGTTCGGCTGCTTCCCGGTCCGGCGTCCGAGGCCGAGCGCCTGAACCGGGCCGCCCGCCTCGCCTCCGCGGGTTGGCTGGTCTTTCTCGACGAAGGGCTGCTCGCTCCTGACGCCCTGGATCGGCTGGCCAAGGCGATGCGGAGGCCGGGCGCCGGGCTCGGCTATGCCGATGGCGACCGCTTGATCGGTTCGCCGCCCGAAGAGTTCCATGCCGACCCGCAGCTGCGCCCGGACTTCGACCCCGATCTTCTGGCCCAGGAGGATTACCTCGGCGCACTGGTCGCGGTGCGCCGCGATCTCTTCGAGGCTGTCGGCGGCTTCGACCAGGCGCGCGCCCCGGCGCATCGACACGACCTTTGGCTACGGCTCTCTGAGGCGCTGCCGGCGAACGCGGTTACCCACATCGGCGCGGTTCTGCACCACGGCTTCGAGCCGCCGTGGGCCGACGCCGTGGCGACTGCCGCCTGCGCGCAGGCCCACCTGGATCGGACCGGAAGGCCCGGGACGGCCGAGCCGCACCGCGATCTGCTGGGTCCGTCACGGCCGGGAGCGGCGCGCGTGCGGCCCTCCGGGCTTCAGGCGGTGCGAGCGCGCGTGCTGATCCCGACCCGCGACCACTTCGACCTTCTGGAGGCCTGCCTCGACGGCCTGGAGAAGACCCGCGCCTCCAACGCGGCGCAGTTCGACATCGTGGTCGTCGACAACGACAGCGACCCGGCGGTGGCCGCCGCCGCCTTCCCGGGCCTGGCGGAGAACCACACCTTCACCGTCGTTACCTCACCTGGGGCTTTCAACTGGGCGGCCATCTGCAACGCCGCCGCGGCGCCGGGGGACGAGGACGTCCTCATCTTCCTCAACAACGACACCGTGGCGCTTGGGCCTGCCTGGTGCGACGCACTCTGCGCCTTGGCCATGCGGGAGGATGTCGGCGCTGTCGGGGCGCGCTTGCTCTATCCGGACGGCAGCCTCCAGCACGCCGGCATGGTGATCGCCCGCGACGGCTGGCCGCTGCACGAGGGCGTGGGGCTTCCGGCAAGCGACGGCGGCTACCTTGGCCGGCATACCCTCACCCACGCCTGCGTCGCGGTCACCGGGGCCTGTCTGGCGACGCGCCGCGCGGTTTTCACCGAGCTGGATGGCTTTGACGAGGCGGCGTTCGCCATCGCCTTCGCCGACGTCGACTACTGCATGCGCGCCCGCGCCCGCGGGCTCAAAGTCCTGTACGCGCCCGACGCCGCCTTCCATCACCTCGAGGGGGCCTCGCGCGGGCTCGATGACACCGCCCCCAAGGCGGCCCTTTTTTCGGTCGAGGCGGCCGCCTTCCGCGCCCGCTGGGGGACGGCGCTCGATCTCGATCCCTTTTATAACCCCCACTTCGAGCGTTTCGCCCCGCCCTTCACTCGCCTCGCCCCGCCGCCGGCGCTCTGAAGGCCCTTCAGCCGGCGTTCCGCTCGATCCAGGCGGCGAAGGCGTCCATGAAGGTCTCCAGAGAGGCGCGGGTCTGGTCGTTGGTCAGCCGTCCGGCGTCGTCGAAGAGGCGCGCCGCCCCGCCGATGTAGGCCTCCGGCTGTTGCAGCATCGGCACGTCCAGGAACACCATGGACTGGCGCAGGGCGTGGTTGGCGCCGAAGCCGCCGATCTGGCCGGGCGAGACGGTGGCGACCGCGCCCGGCTTCCCCGACCACACGCTCTGGCCGTAGGGGCGCGAGCCGACGTCGATGGCGTTCTTCAGGCCCCCGGGGACGGAGCGGTTGTACTCGGGGGTGACGAACAGGACGGCTTCGGCGGGGCGCACCGCCTCGCGGAAGCGCCGCCAGGGCGCCGGCGGGTCGGCCTCCAGGTCCTCGTCGTAGAGCGGCAGGTCGCCGAAGCCGACCTCGCGCAGCTCGAGCGCGCCGGCGGCGATCTCCTTCATCGCCATCGCCGTCTTGCGGTTGAACGAGCCGGCCCGCAGGCTGCCAATGAAAAGCGCCACATCCCTGGCCATTCGCTCCTCCTCGCCCCTCTGGTGAGAAAGCGTAACCCCTCACCTTCCCATTGCTCCGCAATGGGCCCCCTTCCTCTCCCTCCGGGAGAGGAGAAGAGTGCCCGCAGGCATGCAGTTCCACCTCTCCCATTGGGAGAGGGAGGGGCCCGCGCCGTAGGCGTGGGAGGGTGAGGGGTTACGGCTCCAATTCGAAGTGGCATAGGATCGCCCCATGGCCAGGCGCGATTATCGCAAATCCTCCCTCGGCGCCCACCGGCTGGAGCCCGAGACCCTGATGCTGGCCTTCGGCTTCGACCCGGCGCTTTCCGAAGGCGCGGTGAAGACGCCGATCTTCCTCACCTCCACCTTCGCCTACCGCAACTGCGAGGAGGGCAAGCGCCTCTTCGACTACATGGCCGGGCGCGCCGCCGCCCCCAAGGGCGTCGACGCGGGCCTCATCTACACCCGCTTCAACAACCCCAACCTGCAGATCGTCGAGGAGCGGCTCGCGATCCTGGAAGGCGGCGAAGCCTGCGCCGTCTTCTCCTCCGGCATGGCGGCGATCCTGACGGCCCTTTTGGCGACGACCTCGCCGGGCGAGGCGGTGGTGCGCAGCCGACCGCTCTATGGCGGCACGGAAACCCTCTTCGACACCCTGCTTGCCAAGTGGGGGGTGGAGAGCGCCGGCTTCAGCGACGGGGTGGACGCCGCGGCGGTGCGCGCCGCCGTGGCGCAGGCGCAAGGGAAGGGGAGGATCGCGGCGATCTACGTGGAGACGCCGGCCAATCCCACCAACGCCGTCGTCGATCTCGATCTGATGGCAAAGGTCGCCGGCGAGATCGAAGCACGCCAGGGCTCGCGCCCGGCGATCATCGTCGACAACACCCTCTTGGGGCCGCTCTATCAGCATCCGCTCGCCCATGGCGCGGACCTGGTCGTCTACTCGCTCACCAAGTACGTCGGCGGCCATTCGGACCTCATCGCCGGCGCCGCCGCCGGCAAGGCCAGTCTCATGGGGCGCATCCGCTCGATCCGCAATCTCATCGGCAACCAGCTCGACGTGAACAGCTGCTGGATGCTGACCCGGTCGCTCGAGACCTTGCGCCTGCGCGTCGACAAGTGCTTCGACAACGCCCGCATCGTCGCCGAGTGGCTGGGGCGCCACCCCAAGGTGGAGCGCCTGGCTTGGCTGGGCGCGGTCGATCCGGCCTCGGCCGCCGGCAAGGTGATCGCCCGCCAGTGCGGCGCCACCGGCGCGACCTTCTCCTTCGTGGTGAAGGGTGGGCGCGCCGCCGCCTTCCGCACCCTCGATACCCTGCAGGTGATCAAGCTCGCCGTCAGCCTCGGGGGCACCGAGTCGCTCGCCTGCCATCCGGGCACGACCACCCATTCGGGGGTGTCGGAAAACGAGCGCGCGGCGCTGGGCATCGAGGAGGGCATGATCCGCCTTTCCACCGGCGTCGAGGCCCCGGAGGACCTGATCGCCGACCTCGACGCCGGCCTCGCCGCGGCGTGACGCGCGCTGATCTCTCCCTCCCCTTCATGGGGAGGGTCGACTCGGCGCGCTGCAGCGCGCCGAGCGGGGTGGGGAAGGCCAACCCCACAGCGCCGCAGATGTGGCTTTTCCCCCTCCGGCCGGGGGTGCGCCCGGCCACCTCCCCCATGAAGGGGGAGGAGAGAAGACGGCGCTTGCCATCGTCACCCCACCCGGCCGCTTCGCGGCCACCCCGCCCATCGAGGGCAGGGAGGCTCAGCTCTTCTTCTCCTTCGGCGGCGCGTTGGCCTGCCGGGCCTTGCGGATGGCGCCGTGCGGATCGCCGTCCTTGGAGATCAGCACCGCCAGCCATTGGGTGCTGCGGTATTCGGCCGCCACGGCCATCACCGTCACCGTCAGCGGCGTCGACAGGAACACCCCCGGCGCCCCGAAGACCGCGCCCCAGAGGCCGATCGAGATCAGCACCAGCAACGGGTCGATGTTGAGGGCGTCGCTGGCGAGCTTGGGCATGATGACGTTGTCGAGCACCAGCACCGCCGTCCCGAAGACGAGGACGAGCAGGGCCGGATGGAAGAGGTCGCCGAACTGGGCGAGGGCCACGACGCTGGGAAAGATCACCCCGGCGATCGGGCCGATGATCGGCACGTAGGCCGACAGGAAAACCACGAAGGCGAGGAAGAGCGGCTCGTTGACGCCCATGGCGAAGAACACGATCCAGCCCGCCAGCGCCATCGCCAGAGCCTTGATCGTCTGCAGGCGCACATAGCGCTCGACGGCGTCACGCACCGCATCGGTGACGCGCCGGGCGGCGGCGCGCTGGCCGGCGCCCTCGTACAGCCGCTCGAGCTTGCGCCCGAAGGCGGCCCGCGAGGCCAGCAGGAAGCCGAAGTAGATGGCGACCAGCAGGCCGAACGAGACGGTGCGGCGGGCGGCGCCGAAGATCTTGACCAGCACACTGGAAAAATCGATGCCGCTGGCCAGTTGCGTGATCGTCACCGTCTGGATGCCGACGGCGGCGGTGAGCTTGGCGAGCGCCCCGTCGAGCTTGCCTTCGAGGCCGGTGAACTGGCTCGCGAACGGCGGGCCCTCCAGGGCGATGACCGAGCCGGCCAGGGCGAAGGCGGCGAGGATGAAGACGCCGGCCAGGCCATCGCGGGCCCAGGCCGGCGCCTGCGGCATGCGCCGCCGCATCGCCCGCGCCAGGGCGTCGATCAGCACCATCAGGAAGGTGGCGACCACCAGCGGCGTGGTGATCGCCGAAAAGAAGCGGACGAGAAAGAGCAGCAGGACGACGGTGATGAAGACGGCCACGCCCCGCACCACCGGATCGATGACGCGGCGCGCCTGAGCCGTTCCTTCCGCCTCGCCCCTTGTCGCCATGCCGCGGCTATAGCCGCAGAATCTCCTGATCCCTAGGGAGAGCCCCGGTGCTGTAATCCCTCGCCCTCCCAGCCGCTTCGCACCCCCCTGCTCCTCCACCGCGAAAGCGGGGGAGGGGGACCGCGCGGGCAAAGCCCGCGTGGTGGAGGGGGGTGCGGAGCAATGGGAAGGTGAGGGGTTACGGCGCCAGACCTACCAGAGCCGACTTGCCGGTCGGTCTTTGACATTCGCTTATGCAAAGATTACGATCTGCAATTTAAGTCGCCTGCCCGACCGCGCTCCACCGTCCTTCGTGCTTCCCGCTCGGATGGTCCAGCGCCATCGCAGCCGTCCCGACGCCCTCAGAGCACGGCGGCGAAGCGCTCCAGGGCCCAATCGACTTCGCCCTCGGTGATCACCAGCGGCGGGGCGATGCGCAGGGTGTGCTCATGGGTCTCCTTGCACAGCACCCCGCGCTCGGCCAACGCCTGGCATAGCCGCCGGGCCCCGCCGGCCTCGGGATCGAGCTCGATGGCGATCATCAGGCCGCGGCCGCGCACCTCCTTGACCAGGTTGGAGCGGATCTCGCGCAAGCCCTCGGCGAGGCGCGCCCCCTGGCGGGCGGCGTTGTCGATCATGCCCTCTTCGATGAGCGCCTCGAGGGCGGCGCGGGCCACGGCGCAGGCGAGCGGATTGCCGCCGAAAGTGCTGCCGTGCTCGCCCGGCTTGAGCACCCCCAGCACCTCCTTGTTCGAGAGCACCGCCGAGACCGGATAGAAGCCGCCCGAGAGCGCCTTGCCGATCAGGGTGAGGTCGGCCTCGATCCCCTCGTGCTCCTCGGCCAGCAGCTTGCCGGTGCGCCCAAGGCCCGTCTGCACCTCGTCGAGGATGAGGATGACGTCGTGGCGGCTGCACAGCTCCCGCGCCCCGGTGAGGTACCCGGCGGGCGGGATGATGACGCCGGCTTCGCCCTGGATCGGCTCGACCAGGAAGGCGGCGGTGTTGGGCGTGATCGCCGCCTCGAGGCCGTCCGCGTCGCCGAAGGGAACGATGCGGAAGCCGGGGGCGAAGGGGCCGAAGCCGGCGCGCGTCGCCGGATCGGTCGAAAAGCCGATGACCCCCAGCGTGCGGCCGTGGAAGTTGTTCGCGCAGACGATGATCTCGGCGGCGTTTTCGGGGACGCCCTTGACCTCGTAGGCCCACTTGCGCGCCACCTTGATGGCGCTCTCGACCGCCTCCACGCCAGTGTTCATCGGCAGCACCGAGTGGGAGTTGGTAAGCCGGCAGAGGTCCTCGTAGAGCAGGCCCAGCTGGTCGTTGCGGAAGGCGCGCGAGGTCAGGGTCAGGCGGGAGGCCTGGTCCACCATGGCCTTCAGGATCTTTGGGTGGCAGTGGCCCTGGTTGACGGCCGAATAGGCCGCCAGGCAGTCGAGGTAGCGCTTGCCCTCGACATCCCACACCCACGCGCCGCTGCCGCGGGTGAGGACCACGTCCAGGGGCTTGTAGTTGCGCGCCCCGTACTCGGCCTCCAGGGCCAGGAAGTCGGTGCGTGGCTCAAGGGTGGCGACTTGGCTCATGTCCTTGCCTTCCTGTTAGGCGGTTTCCAGGGCGTGCGCGCGCACCGCCCGGGCCTCGGCCCCGCTGGTGTGGTCCAGCCGCAGGGTCATGCAGAAAGCCCCGCCGCCGGAGAGGATGAAGGGCGACAGGTCCAGGCCGACGACCTCGTAGCCGCGTTCGGCCAGCTGGTCGGCCAGGCGCCGCGGCGGCCGGGCCATGATGATGGTGCGCCCCAGCGAGACGGCGTTGACGCTGAAGGCGTCGGCGTCCTCGTCGGAGGCCTCGATGCGCTCGGACGCCGGCACGAGGTCGAAGAACCTGCCGCGCGCCGCCTTGGTCAGGGCGGGCGGATAGTAGAGCACCTCGCCCCCGGCGAGCGGGCAGAAGCAGGTGTCGAGGTGGTAGAAACGCTCGGTCGCCAGCGCCAGGGAGACCGTCGGCGCGCCGAAGTGCTCGCCGATGAGCTGCGCCGAGGCCGGACTGGAGCGCGGGCCGCTGCCGACCCAGAAGAGCCGCCGCGAGCGATCCCAGATGGCGTCGCCTGCGCCTTCCTGGAAAACGCCCTCCGTCCGGGCGACGTCGCCGATCAGCCCATCTTTCTGCAGGCGCTCGAAGGCGCGCGCGAACGGGAGCGCTTCGGGCGCGCGCTCGGGATGGCGGAAGCGGGCGATCAGCGCCTTGCCGTCCAGCACCACCGCGGCGTTGGCGGGAAACACCATGTCGGGCAGGCCCGCCTCGCCCTCCATGACGACGACGCGCGCGCCGGCGGCCTCCAGGGCGGCCTTGAGCCTGCTCCAGGCGGAGCGGGCGGCGTGGGCGTGGGCGGCGGGGCTGGCGCTCCAGTCCGCCGGCCGCATCCACGGGTTGATGGCGTAGGCGACCTCGTAGCGGGCCGGATCGGTCATCAGGATGGTGGCGGACATCGGTTTCGCTCTCGGGGGCTTCGCTCTCGAATCGCTGGTCGGCCCTAGGTTGGCGAACCGCGGCGCTAACGAAAAGCTGGCAGAGCGCTCACTATCTGCTATGTACATGAGCAAAATGTTCGATCAAGCTGACGTTATGCTCGATGGATGAGATCGATCGCAAGTTGGTCGCCTTGTTGCGCGCCGACGCCCGCACCCCGGTGGCGGTGCTGGCGCGCAAGCTGGGCGTTTCCCGCGGCACGGTGCAGAACCGCATCGACCGGATGCGTTCTCGCGGCGACATCGCCGGCTTCACCCTCGAGGCGGCGCCGGACGCGGAGGGTCAGCGGGTGCGCGCCGTGATGGCCATTGCGGTGGAAGGCGAGCGCTCGGGGGCGGTGCTCAAGGCGCTGCGAGGCTTCGCCGAGATCCAGGCGGTGCACATGACCAACGGCCGCTGGGACATGATCGCCGAAATCTCGGCCGAAGACCTGGCGGCCTTCAGCCGCGTATTGGACGAGGTGCGCCTGATCGAAGGCATCTCGGCGACCGAGACGAGCCTCCTCCTAAGGACGCACAGGATGTGAGGGCGTTGGGGTCTAGGAGATCGCCACGGTCCTGCGGCGCAGCCGCAGGCTGCCGCCGATCAGGCCGACGCCGAGGGTCATCAGCGTCCAGGCCGCCGGCTCGGGCACGCCCGCGGTGGAGAACTGGATGTCCTTCACCTTCTGGAAGCCGCCCACGGTGCTGACTTTGACCCACTTCAGGGCGTCGTTGGGTCGCAGGTCCACGCCCAGGGGCGTGGCGGCGCTGTTGTCGGCGACCGTGAAGCTGAAGGTCTGCGCCTTCTCGCGCCGGTCCTTGACGGTGACGAAGATCGTCTGGTCGGGATTGATGGCGCGTTCCTTGAAGTAGAGGCCGTCGAACCGGTCCTTGGTGATCGGCGTGAAGGTGACGCTGTAGAGCTGACCGGTGAGCGTGTGCTTCACCTTCGACTTGACCTGATGGAAGATCGCCGGCTCGTCGGCGGTCACCTTGATGTCGTTGGGGACGAGCACCTGGCCCATCTCGGTCTGCACGCCGTCGGCGTCGTGGAGGCCGAGTGGCAGAAGTGCGGCCGCCTGTGAGGCGCCGGCGGATCCCAGTGCGATCGCCATGGTCATCCCGGCGACGATGAGAGACTTGGACATGTGCATGCCTCGTGCAACCCGCGCAGAGCGCCAACACACACGGGCGCTCGCATACCATTAACCTATTGTTTACGCTTCTCGTCGCAGCGACTCAACTGACTTCAACTTGTAGTTGAAGTTCACCTCAGCCGCGGCGGGGCAGAGCGGGCTAGGCGCCGGGCTGTCTGGTGGTGCGCAGGTACGGCTTGTGGGTCTTGAAGCCGGCCGGGAACATGCCCTTGGCTTCCTCGTCCGAGACCGAGGTGACGATGATGACGTCCTCGCCCTTCTTCCAGTCGGCCGGCGTGGCGACCTTGTGCGCACTGGTGAGTTGCAGGGCGTCCAGGGCGCGCAGGATCTCCTCGAAGTTGCGGCCCACCGCCATCGGGTAGACCAGGATCAGCTTGATCTGCTTGTCCGGCCCGATGATGAAGACGTTGCGCACGGTGGCGTTCTGCGCCGGGGTGCGGCCCTGCGAGGTTCCCGGCTCCTCGGCCGGCAGCATGCCGTAGAGCTTGGCGACCTTCAGGTCAGGATCGCCGATGATCGGGAAGTTGACCGCCGTTCCCTGGGTCTCGGCGATGTCGCCGGCCCAGCGCTTGTGGTCGTCGACCGGGTCCACGGAGACGCCGATGGCCTTGGCGTTGCGCTTTTCGAACTCGCCCTTGAGGCGCGCCACCGCGCCCAGTTCGGTGGTGCACACCGGGGTGAAATCCTTGGGGTGCGAGAACAGCACCACCCACTTGCCGCCGGCCCAGTCGTGAAAGCGGATCCGGCCTTCGGTGGTGTCGGCCTCGAAATCAGGCGCGGTGTCGTTGATCCTCAGCACGGGCGGCCTCCATCTTCTCTAGGGGTTCCGCCAATCTAGGCGCGCGGCGCCGTCGGCTCAACCGAACGGCAATCGTATCTGGCCACCGAGGATCGAATCTGGCGCTTGGCCCATCGTCTCGGTGGCCTCGTTCAGGCCGCGCTGGTCGAGCTGGCTGTCCGCTGCGGGGCTCTGGAACCCAAGCGAAGCAGCACCGTCGGGCGTCAACCTGGTCTGGACGGCGAACGACGGCTGCTGATCCTGGGCGTAATTCGGCGGCGGCGGGTCGTCGCTCGCCGGCGCCATGGCGGCGTGGCCGATCGCCGGCGCCAGAGAGAGCGCTCCTATCAGCGCGAAAACTCTGAGCATCTTTGACCTCGGGGAATCGAACGGCCGCGCCACGCGTCCGGTTCCGCCGAAGGGGAAGGTCGCTATGGCAGATTGCGACGGAAGAGGGCGAACAGCCGCTCCCAATGGCGCTCGGCGCTCGCCTTGTCGTAGGCGGCGCGCTGCGGAAAGGCGAAGCCATGCTCGGCGCCGGGATAGATCTCCACCTCGGCCCGGACTTTTTCCCTTTCCAGGGTCTGCTTCAGCTCGGCGACCATCGGCAGTGGCGCCCAGGTGTCGTGCTCGGCGCAAGCGAAATAGAGTTCGCCCTTGGCCTTGCCGGCGACCCGGTGCGGGCTGTCGGCGGCCTCGGTGACCAGGCGCACGCCATAGAGCGAGGCGGCGGCGGCGAACCGGTCCGGCCAGCGGGCGGCTGCGCTCACTGCGTATTGTCCGCTCATGCAGTAGCCGATGGCGCCATAGGGTCGCCGCGCGGCCGGGTCGGCCTCGGCGAACGCGATGAGGGCGGCTGCGTCTTCCATGACGAGGTTGATGGTGAGCGCATTCATCAGCTCGAACATGCGCTCGCGCGAAACGCCCTGCAGCTCCATCACTCCGGCGCGGTGATAAAGGTTGGGGAGCATGACGTAGTAGCCGGCGGTGGCGATCCGCCGGGCCATGTCGCGCAGCTCCTCGCGGATGCCCGGCGCGTCCATGAAGAACAAGATCAGCGGGTGCGCACCGTCGCGCTCGGGATGGCAGATGAACGTCGTCATCGGGCCGTCCTTGGCGGCGATGTCGAGCTGGCGTTCGAGCATGGTGCAGGCCCCTAGCCGATCAGGGATTACGGGCGGTCACGATCCAGCTTGCCGAACCGAGGAAGATCCGGCCGTCCTTTTCTTCCTTCTCGAGCGCGGCGCGAACAGCGTCGCGCACGCGCTCGCGCAGTTCCGGCCGGTCGCGCACCGCCCGGCCGAGCGGGCCGATGCTCAGGGCGAGGCGCAGCGTCTCCTCCAGCGTCCCGCCGCCGATCTTCTCGTCGTTCGGCGTCATCTTCACGTCCGCGAAGCCGGCGTCGGCGAGGATGCCGCGCACGCGCGCCTCGTCGGCGAAGGCGAACGGGCCCGGCGCGGTGGGATCGAACGGCGCCGGCGGCTCAGGGAGCAGCGGCGCCGCGGCGGCGAATGGCAGGCCCATGAAAGGATTGAGGAACGGCTCGCGCCAGCAGGCGAAGGCGAGACGGGCGCCGCTTCTCAGGCCGCGCCGGATATTGGCAAACGCCGCCGGCGGGTCGGCGAAGAACATCACCCCGAAGCGGGAGAAGGCCGCGTCGCCCCAGCCCGGCTCGAAATCGAAGATCTGGGCGTCTCCTTGCACCAGGCGGATCTGGGGGCTCTGAGCAGCCCGCTTGCGGGCGACGGCCAGCATGGGCGCGGAGATGTCGACGCCCAGGACGGCGCCGGTGGGTCCGACACGCGCGGCGAGTTCGACGCTCGTCTGGCCCGCGCCGCAGCCGACGTCGATCACGCGCTCGCCGGCTCGCACCCCCAACGCGTCCATGGCGCGCCGGCCGATGCCCTCGATCTGCCGGTCCAGCAGCGGTCCGAGCTCGGCCCAGGTCTCGCCGGCTTCCGAATTCCAGTACTCGATCATCTCTTTATTGGCGGCCGGGGCCGTGGCAAGGCTCATGGGAGGCTCAGCGCGATCTGACGGGGAAGAGAGAGACCATGATCGGATATACCACCTTGGGCAGCAACGATTTCGAGAAGGCGCGCGCCTTCTACGATGAGCTCGTGGGCGAGCTTGGCGGCAAGCGAGCCATGGGTTTCGAGCGCATGCAACTCTACGCCGGCAAGAATGGCGGCGGCATGCTGGCGATCTGCTCGCCCTACGACGGCAAGCCGGCGACCGTCGGCAATGGCGTCATGGCGGCTCTCACCGCCGCCACCCGGGAGGAGGTCGACCGCACCTACAACAAGGCGCTGGCGCTCGGCGGCACGGACGAAGGCCCTCCCGGCCTGCGCGGCGACACCTTCTACGGCGCCTATTTCCGCGACCTCGACGGCAACAAGCTCTGCGTCTTCAAGGCCGGCTGAAATGGTGCAGAGCCGCAGCCGGCATCTTGTCGATCCCGAGCTCGCGCCGCTGCTCGAACTCTTCCCACCGATCGTCCTCTCGGATGAGACTCTGCACCAATTGCGCGACCTGCAACTGGCCGAGGCGCCGATCAGCGAGACCGGCGCGCGGGTGGAGGTCCGGCGCTTCAGTTTGCCCGGGCCGCCCGGCGCCCCGGAAGTCCCGGCGATCCTGTACCTTCCGCCCCAGGCGGCGCGTCCGATGCCTTGCATTTTCCACATCCACGGGGGCGGTTTTGTCGCCGGCAAGGCCGAGCGCCAGGAGCCTATGCACCGCGATCTGGCGCACGATCTTTCCTGCGCCATCCTCAGCGTCGACTACCGGCTGGCGCCGGAGACGCCGTTCCCCGGCGCCATCGAGGACTGCTATGCGGCGCTCGCCTGGCTGTTCGCCAAGGCGGGCGAGTTCGGCATCGACGCCACGCGCATCGGCGTCATGGGCGAGAGCGCCGGCGGGGGTCTGGCCGCGGCGTTGGCGCTGCTGGCGCGCGACCGGGGCGAGCATCGGCTGGCCTTCCAGCACCTCATCTATCCGATGCTCGATGACCGGACCTGCGTCGCCGCGCACCCTCACCCGCTGACCGGCGAGTTCATCTGGACGGCGCACAACAACCATTACGGCTGGCGCAGCCTCCTTGGCGCCGAGCCGGGGGGCGCGGAGGTGTCTGCGTACGCCGCCCCGGCCCGAGCCGCCGACGTTTCGGGCCTTCCTCCGACCTTCCTGTCCACCGCGGCCCTCGACCTTTTCCTGGAGGAGAACCTGGACTACGCCCGCCGGCTGATGCGCGCCGGCGTGCCGGTGGAGCTGCACGTCTGGTCCGGGGCGTTTCACGCCTTCGACCTCGTGCCGGCGGCCGAAGTGGCCCGCCGCGCCCGGCGCGAGTCCAAGGCGGGCCTGGAAAAGGCTCTCGGCGGCGCTCAGGCCCCGTAGGGCGAAAGATCGATGCCCGGATAGCGCGCCGCCACGTCGGCAAGGGTCTGCGCGTTCCAGTAGTCCGAGCCGGGCGGCGGCCAACCGAAGAGGTCGCGCTCGCGCGGCGTCATCTTCACCATAGCCTCGCTCATGCCCTTTCGGTCCGCGTGGTCCGGCCAGGCGACTTTGCCGTTCCAGCGCCAGCCGCGCGCCTGGAAATCGACGAGGTAGACGAAGCGTGAGCGGCCGCTCTGCTGGAAGTTCGAGCCGCGGTGCAGGACGTCGGTTTTGTAGATGAGCAGGCTCCCGGCCGGGCCGGTGACGCTGACCTCCTTGTCGAACATCGCTCCGAACGGCAGCTCCTTGGGGAGCATCGGCAGATGCCGGCTCTGGGGGATCGGCACGACCTTGGTCGGGCCGTCCAGCTCGGTGACGTCCGAAAGCAGAATGAAGGTCGTCATCTGCACGTGGGCGCCGTCGGCGCGCGGCACGACGAGCGTGTGGTTGCCGAAGTCGCGGTGGTGGTACTGGTCGTAATTGATGGCGCCGGCGTACTTGCCCCAGAGCTCGACCTTGTAGATCTCGATGTCCTCTGAGCCGCAGAAGCGCTCGGCGGCGTCGACGAGATCGGGATAGACGGCGAGTCGATTGAGAGCCCAGCTCGGGTAAGGGAAGATCTTGACGCCGGCGAACTGGCTCTTGGCGTAGGCCGGGTATTTCTCCGGTTGGGCGAAGTAGTCCTCCGGCCGCGGATAGACCCCCCAGAGAGCTTCCTGCGCCGCCTCCAGCGTGTCCCGGTCGAGGAAGCCCTCGACGACCGTGAAGCCCTGGTCCCAGACTTGCGCCAGGTTTTCGTCACGCACACGCATCAGAATCGCCTCTAAGGGACTTGACGTCGGAAGGCGCGTTCTCCGAAGAGCCCGCCCGCCGATCCAAGCTCGAGGATTGCCCGATGCGCAAGTCCGCCCTCGTCGTCATCGTCTTGGCCGCCCTGGTCGCCCTCTGGCGTCCGGCGGCGGCGGCCAGCGATCCGGCGGCCGCCGTCGTCACCGCATTCCAGGACGAGACCCTGGCCATCATGAAGGCCGGGCCGAGGCTCGGGGCGCAGGGCCGGTACGATCGCTTCTTGCCGCTCACCGAGCGCGCCTTCGATTTCCCGGTGATGATGGCGTATGCGGCCGGTCCGGCCTGGTCGGGCATGAGCGCCGCCGACCGTCGCATGCTGATCGCCGCCTTCGCGCGCCTGACGGCCGCCAGCTACGCTCACAACTTCGATCGCTGGAGCGGAGAGCGCTTCGAGGTCGACCCGAAGGTCGTAGTGCGCGGTCCCGACCACATCGTGACCGGGCGCATTGTGCCGGCGCTCGGCGCGCCCACGACCCTGCTCTACCGCATGCGGCAGAGCGGCGGCGGCTGGAAGATCATCGACGTCTACTATGGCGCCGTCAGTCAGCTGACGACGCGCCGCGCCGATTTCGCCGGGCCGTTGGCGAGCGGCGGGGCCGCGGGGCTCCAGCGCCATCTCACCGAACTCGTCGCCCATCTGCTGAAATAGCGCCTACCCGGAGGGTGTCGGGCGCTCCCTGGGCGGCCCCATCAGCGCCGGCTGGAAGAGCAGGGCGCTGGCCAGCGTCCAGATAAGGGAGATCATCAGCAGCTTGCCCATCGAGGCGGTGCCCGGGTGGCTCGACGCCCACAGGCTGCCGAACCCTGTCGCCGTGGCCAGGGCGCTGAAGAAGACCGCCCGGGTTAGGCTGGAGGCCAGCAGGTGGCCCCCGCCGTGGCGCCAGGCCAGGACGAAATAGATGTGGAAGGCGACGCCGATGCCGAAGAGCAGCGGCAGGGCGATGATGTTGGCGAAGTTGATCGGCTGGTGGATGAGGACGCAGCTGCCGAGGGTCAGCAGACCCGTGAGCACGATCGGGGTCAGGGTGATGACGACATCGCGGGCGCGCCGCAGCACTGCGAAGAGGAGCAGGGTGATGGCGATGAACGACAGCACTCCAGCCTCCAGAAAGGCGTAGGCGACCGTCCGGCCGCCCTCGAAGTTCGCCACCGCTGGGCCGGTCGCGTCGGGGGCGACGGTGCGCACCGCGGCGATGAAGCGCCGCAGCACCGCGTTCGTGTTGGAATCGCCGGCCGGAGTCACCGAGACGCGAGCCTGGCCATCAGGCGCGAGCCAGTCGCGGGTGATCGAGTGCGGCAGGCTGGCCAGGGTCACCGGCCCGGCCGAGAGCGCCGCGCGCGTCTGGTCCAATAGGATCTCGAACGGTTCGATCAACGCCTGGTGGGCGCGCACGCGTTCGGCCACAGGCCCGGCGGCGAGGGCGGCAAGCTCGCCGGCCAGTCGACGCGCCTGCGCTGCGCCCGGGCCGCCGGCGGCCGCGGCGGCGTTCAGGTCGGAGGCGGTCTGGCGCAAGCTCGCCACGACTTCGGCATCGGTCGGCGGCGGGGCGATGGCGATCGGATTGAGCGTCAGGTCGAGAAGGGAGGCGGCGGAGGCGATGGCGGCGAGCTTCTCCGGCTGGTCGGCTGGCACGAAGTCCGATGCGGTGCGCGTCTGCGACGTTTCCGCCAGCCGCGAGAGCCGCGAGGCGAGCTGGTCGGCGGCGGCGAGGGACGGGGCGATCACTTCGGCGGTGTTGGGCGAAAAGGCGGGATCGCGCGACAGATCGAGGAGGGTGGACACTGCCTCGGCGTGCGCATCCTGGAGGTGCAGCGGATTGAAGTCGAAATGGAGCAGCAGGATGAGGGCGGCGCTGACGAGGGCGGCGGCGCCGGCGACCCCAAGGACGCTCCGTCGCCGGGCCAGGATGAACCGGTCCAGCGCCTCGAGCGAGGCGCCGGGCAGCAGTCGCCCGCGCACCGGCGGCCTGATGATCGCGATCAGCGCCGGCAGCAGCGTGAGGTTGAGCGCGAGGGCAATGAACATGCCGACGCCGGCGATCACGCCCAGCTGCGAGACGCCGACGTAGCGGGTCGGCGCAAAGGCGAAGAAGCCGACGGCGATCGCCGTCGCCGCCAGCGTCAGCGAGCGGCCCATGGTGGCGCCGGCGGCCTCGAGCGCCTCGGCGTTGCTGGCGGTCTCGCTGCGGCAGGCAAGAAACCGGACTGAGTACTGGATGCCGAAGTCGATGCCGAGCCCTACGAACAGCGGGATGAAGGCGACGGAGATGACGTTGAAACGGCCATAGATCAGCAGGCCGACCGCAGCTGCGCACGCAAGCCCGATGAGCATCGTCGCCAGGATGGCCTGGATCAGGCGAGCCGAGCGCACCGCCAGCCACAGCATGGCGACGATGGCGACGAATGCGATCGCGGCGATCAATCCGGCGCCTTTGGAGAGGCTGGAAAGCTGCACGTCGGCCAGCGGCACATCGCCGGTGAGCCGCACCCGCACCCCGTGCTCAGGGTCAAGGCCAAGCCGACGCGCCTCGGCGCGGATGAAACCGTCGGGAGCGGCGCCGGGTTTGAGACGTCGGTAATTCAGGACCGGGCTGACTGCGATGACACGACGAAGCTCGCGCTTGTCGAGCGTTCCCCCGGCAACCAGCGCCCGCCAGGAGAAGAAGGCGGTTTGGCCGGCGCGGATGCGTTCGAGGGTCGAAGAGAGCCTGGACATGGGCGCCGCGAGGTCGGCGAGGCTGGCTTGCCCGCTGCTCGCACCGGCGGCGGCGGCGGAAAGGGTCGCCATGAGGCCCCGCAGCGAGGGATCGGCGGCGAGGCTGCCTAGAAACGGCTGCGCCTTGACGAGCTGGTCCAGGTCGGCGCGCACCGCTGACGGACTCTCGAAGAGCAGTCCTTCGCGGGAAAAGAAGGGGCCGCCATCGGGCCGATCGACCGTTCGGAACAGATCCCGTCGCGTGGACAGGTCGGCCGCGAGCCGCCGCGCCGCCGCCTCGGCCAGCTCGGGCGTGGCGCCGTCGATCACCACGATGGTCTGGTCGCCCTCGGGCCGGAACAGGCGATTGAACGTGTTCTCGCGCACGCGCCAGGAAAGCGACGGCGAGATCAGGGCGAAGGTGTTGGTGTCCATGGAAAACCGTGACACCGCGAAGAACGCGGCGGCCACGCCCAGAAGGACGCCGACAATCGCGACCACCCAGGCCCGGCGGCAGCAGAGGCGCGCCAGACCGGCGGCCAGCGGCGAACTGCGTCCCGGATGGGTTTGGTCGACGGTCACGCCGGTCAGCTTAGAACAAGGTATGCTGGCGCCCGAAACGCAAGCGGAGCGGCCATTGCCCCGCGCGCAAGGCGCGGGCTAGTGAGGCGCCGCACCCAGGCCGCCCTCGAGGACCATCGCCCGTTGCGCAACCCGCGTCTGTTTTTGTGCCTGGTCGCGCTGTTGCTCGGCCCTTCGCTGGCCCATGCCGCCTCCCGCGAAGACCCGTGGGAAAAGATCAACCGCAAGATGTTCGTCCTCACGGTGGCCCTGGCGCGCACCGTGTTCGCGCCGGTGATCGCGGTATACAAGCTGATCACCCCGGGGCCGATCGGCAAAGGGGTGCACCACGCGCTCACCAACCTCGACGAACCGGTGGTGGCGCTCAACGACATGCTGCAGGCGCGGCCAAAGGCGGCGGTGGGCGCCGTCGTGCGGCTGGCGTTCAATACCACCGTCGGCATTGGCGGCGTCATCGACGTCACCGCCGCCCATGATCCGCACCACGACAATGGCTTCGGCCTGACGATGGCGCGCTGGGGCATCAAGCCGGGACCATACCTGTTCGTGCCGGTCCTTGGGCCCTCGACCGTGCGGGACGGCATCGGCCTCGGCGTCGATGTGCTCACCGATCCCCTGTTCCTGGCAAGCTATCCCTACAAGACCACGATCGGGATCACGCGCGGTGTCGCCGGCGCTCTCGACCAGCAGGTGGAGCACGAGAGCGATCTGAAGACACTGCTGGCCGGCTCGGCCGATCCGTACGCGACCCTGCGCTCAGTGTACCTGCAGCAACGGCAAAGCGAGATCGAAGGCGCGCCCGCGGTTCCGGTCCTGCCCGACATCGGCGAGCCCGCGCCCCCGCCTCCGTCAGCCTCTCAGTAAGCGCCGCCCTTCGGCCGCCTGCCACAATGCCAAGGCCGGGACCCCGATAACCAGGTCCTTCGCCCGTTTGATGAGGGAGACGGCGATGGCGAGGTCCGCCGGCAAGCCGAACACCGGACCGATCAGGGCGTAGGTGGCCTCCTGCACGCCAGCGCCCATGGGCGTGAAGAAGGCGACGCTGCGCACCGCATAGACCAGGGCCTCCAGACCGATAATGGCGATCGGATCGACCTTTTGCCCGGCTGCGGCGATGGCCAGCCAGACCCCGAAGGCGCTCGCCACCCATGCAGTGAGGTGGACCGCAGTGGATGTCGCCAGGCGCCAGACCGGCTCATAGAGACCAGCCAGCATCCGGCCGACGTCGGCGAGCCGCCTCCCGAGCGCCGGCCAGAGGCGTCCGGCCAGCACCGAGAAAGCGCTCCAGCCACGTCGCTGGAAGAGGACGAAGCCGGCAGCCGCCAGGGCCGAAAGGGCAAGCCCGAGCAGCGCCGCCTCGACGATGTTCTCCCTCCCCAAGCCGTGGCTGAGACGCTCGGCGAGGAGGGCGACGCCCAGCGCTGTGAAGCCGAGTTGGGCGATGAGCTCGGTGGTGAGGTCGACGACGGTGGCCGCCGCGGCTGTGGTCGCATCGATGCCCAGCAACACCGCCGCACGGACTCCGGCGGCGAAGCCTCCGAGCGCCGTCAGCGGCAACAGCTCGCCGGTGGAATCGCGGATGACGCGGGCGCGGATCAGGCGGCCGAGGTCACGCCAGGGACTGCCCGGAATGAGGACGAACCAGGCGAGACCCAGGATGCAATAGGGAAGGCTCGCCCAAGCGATGAGGACGAACAGGCCCCGCCAGCCGATCCGCTCCAGCCCGCGTCCGACCTCGGCGGCGCCGACGCGGCCAATGACGAAGATCGCAAGGCCGGCGCCCGCGGCCAGCGCCAGGGCCGCCCAGCGGCGCGCGCGCCGGTGAGGGTCGGGCGCGGTCACGAGCTGAAATCGGCGAACCGACCGAGCCGGACGCTGCTGGCGCCGACGGCGGCTCGGGCCGCGTCAGAGAGAAGCGCGGCGAGTTCCTCGGCATAGGCGTAGCCGCCGGCCGCTCCCGGGAAGGCGCCCGAGGTCGCCGGATGGAGATAGATCTCGGTGAGCCCGGCCGGCGCCCCCTCGATCAGCGCGGCAAGGCGGCCGCTGCTCATGGCCCCGCTCCAGGCCATGCCGAACACTTGGTCGGGGATCAAGACGCCCGCCCGGCGCCAGACGCGCCGTCCCAACCGCGCCGCGAGGCTCGCCGCCAAGCCCTGCAACGTGACCGCCGGCGCACCCTCGGCCCGCGCGAGCACGGACGGCGGCTCGATCGGCCAGCGGACGGCGCGCATGCCAAATCGGGGTCCGATCCGGCGAGTCATCGCAGCGATCGTCGGATGCAGATGGAAGTGGCGATGGCCGTTCACATGATCGAGGGTCAGGCCGCTGGCGGCGAATGCCTCGAACTGGGCCGAGATCTCGGCCGCAGCCTGCGCCCGCGCTCCCGGCGAGAAGAAGATGCCGGCGCCCAGGCCCGCCAAATCGTCGCGGAAGCGGCCGCGGCCGTCGACGAGCGCCGGCACGCGCTCGGGCGGCAGGACGGGCGTCCCGTCGGTGAGGACGAGGTGCAGCCCCACGCCGAGGCCGGGCAGGCGCCTCGCCCGGGCGACCGCGTCGGCAGCCGCCGGCGCCCCGACCATCAGGCTGGCCGCCGTGAGCACTCCCTCACAGTGCGCCTGCTCGACGGCCTCGTTCACCTCCGCCGCCGCGCCGAAATCATCGGCGGTGATCACAAGGCGCCTCTCTTCCATCGGGCGTGTGACTAGCCGAAGCGGTCGCGCTTGTAGAAGCGCGCTCTTATCATGGGGGTGTCACCGAATCGCGCCGCTGAAGGGCGGGGAGGCGCAAACCCGGGATGGATGACGAGCGGCGCTCCGTCCGCTGCCGGACGGCCTTCATCTCCGACACCCACCTGGGAACACGCGGCTGCCAGGCCGAGCGTCTGCTGGACTTCATCCGCGCCCTCGATTGCCAGACCCTCTATCTGGTTGGCGACATCATCGACGGCTGGCGCCTGAAGGAAAACTGGTACTGGCCGCAGGCCCACAACGACATCGTGCAGAAGATCCTGCGACTGGCGCGAAAGGGCGTCCGCGTCATCTACATCCCCGGAAATCACGACGCTTTCGGGCGCGACTTCGTAGGCCTCGACTTCGGCGGCGTGGCCGTAAGGCGCGAAGCCATCCACCGAGGGGCCGACGGCCGGAGCTGGCTCGTGACCCACGGCGATGATTTCGATGTTGCCGCCGGCGGCTCGCGCCTGGCCAGAGCCACCGGCAGCCTCGCCTATCGGGCGCTCATGCGGTCGCACCGGGCCGTCGGGACGGCGCAGCGCCTGTTGGGCTTCGGCCACTGGAGCCTTGCCGCTTTCGTCAAACGCCACGCGCCCCAGGCGCGCGCGATCATCGCGCGCTTCGAGACCGCGCTGGCGGCCGAGGCGGCGCGCCGCGGTCTCGATGGGGTCGTGTGCGGCCACATCCACAACCCGCAAAGCCGCACCATCGACGGGGTCGCCTACGTCAACGACGGCGACTGGGTCGATAGTTGCACCGCGGCGGTGGAGCGCGAAGACGGGCGGATGGAGGTGCTGCATTGGCCAGCTCTTGCCGCAGCGCCCGCCGCGGCGCGCGGCGTGAGCCTCTTCCCGGAGAGTTCCTACAGCCCCATCGCCCGATAGAGCACGATGCCGGCGGCGACCGCGAGGTTCAGGCTGTCGGCGCGGCCACGCATGGGGATCTTGACCAGGACATCGCAGGTCGTCGCAAGTTCGGGCGTGAGGCCCGACTGCTCGGCGCCCATGAGCGCCAGCACCGGCGCGCGCCAGTCGGCGTCGCGATAATCCAGGGCGGAGGCCAGGCTCGTTCCGACCACGGCGCCGGGCCAGGAGACGCGCCAGGAAAGGAAGGCCTTGCGCGACGCGCGGGCGATCGGCACGGCGAAGATCGAGCCCATGGTGGCGCGCACCGCTTCGACGGAGAACGGATCGCAGGTCTCGCCCACGAGCACCACCGCCCCGGCCCCGGCGGCGTCGGCGGTGCGGACGATCGCGCCGAGGTTGCCCGGATCGCGCACGCCTTCGAGGGCGATGAAGGCCGGCGCCGCGGCGGGGTCGAGCTGCTCCAGCGGCGTAGTGACGGCCTCGAAGACGCCGAGGGCAAGCTGGGGATTGTCGCGCTTGGAGATCTTCGCCAGCAGCGACGGGCTGACCTGCAGCCGCTCGCCCGCGGCGGCGGCGGCGGCTTCGAAGATCGGGTGGCCGGCCGTCTCGGCGGCGTAGATGAGGGTCTTAGGGGCGCGGCCGGCGGCCAGCGCCTCGCCGATGATCTTCAGCCCCTCGGCCAGGAAGAGGCCGCTTTCCTGGCGCGTCTTGCGCAACCATAGGGCGCGCGCCGCCTTGATGCGTGGATTGGCGGCCGAGGTGATCGCGAGCGCGCTCACGGAGCGATCCAGCGGGCGAAGAAGGAAAGGCCGACGCCGCGCTCCCGGTCTTCTTCCATGAGCGCCAGCTCCCCCCACTCGATGCGGCCGCCGCGGCCGCTCAGCGCTTCGGCCATGAGGCCGGCCAGGGCCAGGCCCGACATCCGCTCGGCGTAGGCGTTGATCAAGAGAAAGGAAGCCTCGTTGGAGAGCAGGCTGGCGCAACCGCCAAGGAGCGCCGGCAGGTGCTCGAGCAGCCGCCATACCTCGCCTTTCGGTCCCCGGCCGTATTTCGGCGGATCCAGGAGAATGCCGTCGTAGCGCGCGCCGCGCCGTGCTTCACGCTCGACCCAGCGGCTGGCGTCCTCGGCAAGCCAGCGGATCGGGGCCGAGCCCAATCCGGAGGCGGCGGCGTTCTCGCGCGCCCAGGCAACGGCCTTCCTGGCGGCGTCGACGTGGGTCACGGCCGCCCCGGCCTGGGCCGCCGCCAGACTGGCGATCCCGGTGTAGCCGAACAGGTTGAGGAGGCGGAACCCGGGCCGGGACCCGCCAAGCCGCTCCTTCAGCCATGACCAGGTGGCGGCGTGTTCGGGGAAGACGCCGAGATGGCGAAAGGCGGTCAATTTCACGAGGAATTTCACGTCCCGCCACGTCATGGACCAGGAAGGCGGGAGGGGACGGGCGAGGCGCCAGCGTCCCGATTCCTCGTCGCCGCCTCGGGGCTCGAAGACCGCGTCCGCCGCTTCCCAGATCTCCGGGGCGCCGGGCGTCCACAGACATTGTGGCTCGGGCCGGACGAGGAGGTGGGCGCCGTAGCGCTCGAGCTTGCGCCCCGCGCCGCTGTCGACGAGGGCGTAGTCGGCGAAGCCGCGGCTCGCCAGCAGCAACGGCGAGGTGGCTACGACAGGCGCGCCGGTCATGAGCGGCGCTCTAGCCGCTGCTTTCGTCGGAGGGGAAGGGGCGGGCGCTTGTCCGCCCACGCGCGATTTCGGCTATAGCTGTCTCTCGCTGCAGACTGGGCCAGGCGAGGCGGACCTCATGACCGAGACGAGGCTCATGCGCTCGGCGCGCAAGCCGAAGGGCGAAGGCCATGTTCGCCGCGCCGAAATCCTGCGCGCCGCCGAACGCATCTTCGTGGCCGAAGGGTACTCCGGCGCCACCATCCGCAAGATCGCCGACGAGGTCGGGGTCTCGTCCACCTGCCTCTACATGCACTTCCGCGACAAGGACGAGATCCTGCAGGAGATCGGCGCCGCTCTCATGGAAGAGCTGCTGGCGATCAACTCCGAGATCGCCTCACGCCCGATCGATGCGGCGGCGCGCCTGCAGCTGATGCTGCGCGAGTATGTCCGTTTCGCCCTGCGCAACCGTAACGCCTACTGGCTGGTGTTCTGCACTCCCGATGCGGCCCGGGCGCGGCTCGAGCCGGGCGCGGCCGCCGATATCGGGGCGCGCTGCTCGGAGCGCTTTTTCTCCGTCGTCCGCGAGCTTGGGGCGCAGGGGCGGTTGCGCAGCCCCGACCTCGCCGGCGCCGCCCAGGCGCTGTGGGCCGGTTGCCACGGCTTGGCGGGGCTGATGATCGCCAAGCCGGATTATCCCTGGATCGACACCGAGCGGCTGGCGGCCACCCTGATCGACGGTTTGCTCTTCGGGCTGCTGGTCGATTGAAGGCTTCGCCGGCGCGCTGCGCAAACCTGAGGCGCGCCCTGCCCGGCTTGTTGATTTCCGTACTCACCCTCTTGGGCGGGGCACCGGCGGCGCAGGGTCGCGCCCGGGTGGTGTCGCTCGACCAATGCGCCGACCAGTATGTGCTGGCGCTGGCGCCGCGGATCGAAATCGTGGCGCTGTCGAAGCGGGCGCGGCAAGCGGACTCGTTCACGCGCGCCAGCGCTGCCGGCCTGCCCCTCCGGCGGGCCGACTCCGAGACGGTGCTCGCCGAGCGGCCGACCCTGGTGGTGCGCTACTGGGGGGGCGATAGCGCCCTCCTGCGAGACCTGCACGCCCGCGGTGTCGCCGTCGCCGACATCGACGATGCCGCCACCTTCGCAGGCGTTGAGACGAACGTCCGCCGGGTCGCGGCTGCGCTCGGCCGCCCTGCCGCCGGCGAGGCGCTCATCGGGCGGATGCGCGGCGAGCTCGCCCGCGCCAGCGGCGCCTGGCGCGGCCAGGAGGCTCTCTACCTGACCTCCGCCGGCTTCACCGCCGGCCCGGATACCCTGGTCGGGGCCATGCTCGCCGCCGCCGGACTCAAGGACCTCTCGCGCCGGCCGGGTTACCAGCCTGTTCCCCTCGAAGCCTTGGCGCTGTCGCCGCCGGCAGTGCTCGTCGAAGGGTTCTTCGGGGGAGGGTGGGCGGCGACGCAGTACTGGAGCCCGATGCGCAATCCGGTCATCGGCGGCCTCGCCCGCAGCCGGCCAATGGTGCGCCTGCCCGGCTCCATCCTCGGCTGCCCGGCCTGGTTCGCCGCCGACGGCGCCGCCGTCCTGGCTCGCGCCGCGCCTCGTGCCTGAGAGCCCGCGCCGCTTCGCCACCGAGAAGTGGTTGATCGCGGCGCTGGTCCTGGCGCTGCTGGTCGCCCTGGCGCTCAGCCTGCTGCTGGGCGAGGTGGCGCTCAGCGGCGCTCAGTACCGGGCCGCCTTCGCCCAGCCAACGTCCGCGCCGGGGGAGATCCTTTGGCGCATCCGCGCTCCCCGGGCGCTGGCGGCGGCGATGGTCGGGGCAACGCTGGGACTTGCTGGAGCGGTCATGCAGGGGCTGCTGCGCAATCCGCTCGCGGATCCGGCGGTGCTGGGTGTCTCGGCGGTGTCGGCGCTCGGGGCGGCGGCCTCGATCGCGCTCGGCCTCGCCGCAGGCCCTGGGGCCATCGAGGCGGCGGCGCTTGCCGGCGCGCTCGCTGCCGGCGCCGTCCTGGTGATGCTGGCGGCGCGCTTCCGCGAGCCCGAGACCTTGATCCTGTTCGGCGTGGCGCTCTCGGCGCTGGGAGGCGCCGCCACGGCCTTGATCTTCAACCTTTCCCCCTCGCCGGTGGCGAGCGCCGAGGTGCTCTCCTGGCTGTTGGGGTCGGTCGAGGGGCGCGATTTTGACGACCTGGCGCGGGCGCTCGCCCCCGCGGCCGCCGGCGCCGCGCTCTGCGCCTGGAGCGCCCGCGGACTTCGCATGCTGACCCTGGGCGAGGAGACCGCCGCGCTTTCCGGCCTGCCGATGGCCTGGCTGCGGGCCGCGGCCGTCGCCGGAGCGGCGCTGCTCACCGGGGCGTCGGTGGCCCTTGCCGGGGTCGTCGGCTTCATCGGCCTGGCTTCGCCGCATCTGGTGCGTGGCTGGGTGCGCGACGACCCGGCCGCGGTCCTGGCCCCGGCGGCGCTCGCCGGCGCGGCGCTCACGGTGCTGGCGGACATCGCCTGCCGACTTGTGCCCACGGAAATGGAGCTGAAGCTCGGCGTCGTTACCGCCCTCTTCGGCGCGCCCCTCTTCGCCCTGGTGGCCTGGCGGGCGGCGCGGAGCTGGCGACGTTGAGCCTGGCGCTCGAGCTGCACGGCGTCAGCGTGCGCCTGGGCGGCCGCGCGGCGCTGGACGGCGTCAGCCTGGCCGTCGCGCCTGGAGAGGTCGTCGGGGTCGTGGGCGCCAACGGCTCGGGCAAGACCACCCTGCTGCGCGCCGCCCTGGGCCTGGTCCGCCTGAGCGCCGGCAAGGCTCTGCTGGCGGGCAGGGCGGCGCACAAGCTCTCCGAACCGGCGCGGGCGGGCCTTGCCGCCTACCTGCCGCAGGAACGGCGCGTGGGCTGGAACCTGCCGGCCTGGCGGGTCGCGGCGCTCGGCGCCCCCAACGCCGCGCCGGCGGCCGCGCGCCAGAGGGCGATGGCGGCCCTCACCGAGGTGGGCGTCGAGGGGGTGGCGGAACGCGGCGTCCTCGACCTTTCCGGCGGCGAGCGGGCGCGGGCGCTCCTGGCCAGGCTGTTCGTGGCCCGCGCCCCGCTGCTGGTTGTCGACGAGCCGACCGCGGGCCTGGACGCCGACGCCGCCCTGCTGGTCATCGAGCTTCTACGCGGGGCGGCGGCCGAGGGGAGAGGGGTGCTGATCGCCGTGCACGATCTCACCTTGGCGGTGCGCGGCTGTGATCGCCTGGCGGTGCTGGCGCAGGGCCGGCTGATGGCGATCGGGCCGCCGCGCCGGGCCCTCTCCAGCGAGACTCTGCGTCAGGCTTTCGGTCTTGCCGGCGAAATCCTCGATACGCCGGCCGGCGTCGTCGTGGCCGGGACGCGCGCTCTCAGGAACCCGTCAACCGCTCGATGATCGCCGGCGAAACCCCGTTTTCGGAGAGGACTTCGCGCGTGTGCTGACCGAGCTTCGGGGCCGCGGCGCCCACCGTGGGCGCGCCTTCCGGAAAGCGGACCGGTGACGCAGGCGAGAGCATCCTGCCGCCCCAGCCGTCCTCGATCTCGACAAAACAACCGGCGGCGGCCGCCTGAGGCGAGGCGGCCATCTCCGCCAGGGTGGCCATCGGCGCCCAGATGACGTCGGCGGCGGTGAGGCGGTCGGCGGCTTCGGCGAAGGTCATGCCGGCGAAAGCCTCGTCCATCATCGCGCGCACCTCGCGCACGTCCTCGAGGTCGGGCATCGGGATCTGGAACCGCGGCTCGGCAAGGATCTCCGGACGGCCGATCATGCGCATGAGGGCCTCGAAGCACTTGATCCCGCGCGGGATGATGCAGATCCAGCGCTCATCGGCGGTGCGGAAGTAGCCATGCACCGCGCTCCGCCGCTCGGCGCGCGGCAGGGCGGTGACCACCTCGCCGTAGCGCAGCAGGACCGAGAGGTCCCAGCCAATGGCGTAGGCGGCCATGCGCAGCAGCGAGACCTCGACCAGGCGCCCGCGCCCGGTGCTCTGGCGCTCGAGGACGGCGGCCAGGATCGCCGCCAAGGCGGCCATGGCGGTGGCGTGGTCGCCGAAGGCGGGCCGGCACGTGAACGGCTCCTGGTCCGGCGGAATGGTGGCGTGGGCGACGCCGCTCTTCGACCAGAATGCGGTGAGGTCGAAGGCCGGCAGATCGGCGTCGGGGCCGGTCAAGCCGTAGCCGGAGATCGAGGCGTAGATCAGGCGCGGATGGGTCGTCTTGAGGCTGTCGTAGTCGAGGCCGGCGCGCGCCGCCGAGCCGGGACGAAGGTTGGTGATGAAAACGTCGGCGCCGGCAAGCAGGGCGAGCAGGGCCGCGCGGCCCTCGCCCGAGGCGGTGTCGAGGACGATCCCACGCTTGCCGCGGTTCTCCATCGAGAAGATGGGGTTGCCGGGACTTTCGGGCGTATCCGGCCAGAAGGTCCGGGTGGCGTCGCCGGCCGGACTCTCGACCTTGATCACGTCCGCGCCCCAGTCGGCCATGACCGCGGCGCACCCGGGCCCGGCGACCCAGGTGGCCATTTCGACGACTTTCAGACCTTGCAAGAGCATCGCGCCGTCCGCCCAATCCCGCCGACATGCGAGCCCGCCCCAGGCCGCACGATCGCAACTGACGCCTTACGGGGCAAGGCGCGACGACGGCAACCGCTTTCGCCAAGCGTTGACCGCGATCAAGGCGGCGCCGCTCGGGCCGCTGGAGCATTATCGCTGTTGATCTTCGGCCCCCCGGCGGCGCGAGGGAGGAGCATGCGGCGCCTTTCCGACATCGTCTGCAATCAGAACCCCCTGACCTTGCCGGCCACCGCGAGCGTCAAGTCCGCTTGCGAGCACATGAGTCGCCGCCGCGCCGGATCGGTGCTGGTCACCGACGAGGAGGGGCTGCTCGTAGGCATCTTCACCGGCCGGGACGCGGTCGGGCGCGTGCTGGCCGCCGGCAAGAGCCCGGCGCGCACCCAGCTTGGCGAGGTGATGACCGCAGACCCGGTGGTCATGTCGCCGGAGCTGACGGCCATCGACGCCCTGCGCCGCATGTGGGACGGCGGTTTCCGCCACGTGCCGCTGGTGGACGGACGCAAGATCGTCGGGGTGGTCTCGCGCGGCGACTTCCAGGGCGACGAACATTCCCGTCTCGAAGAGGAGCGGGAATTGTGGGAGCACATGCGCTGATTCGGCGCCCCGACGTGGAGCCTGTCACCGGCGCAGGCCGCAGAACTGATCGCGCGCAAGTCGCAATGCAGCGCAGGTCAGTCAGTCGAACGAAATGCGCTCCGATGGGTCGCAGGCGGCGGGATCCGGGTCATTTCGGATTAAAGAACAGTTCCAGCGGTTTACGGTCGACTCGTAACGGCTCGCTCTAACTCAAACTGACTCGTTTTGACTCGTTTTGACTCGGTTTCGACTCGTTTCGACTCGTTTCGACTCGTTTTGACCCGTTCTGGCCCGTTCGGTCTCGCCGCGGCCCGTTGCGGCGCGGTCCTTCGCCGTGGACCGCCGGGGCCGCTCGACCCCGCACGCCCAACGGAGGCAGAGGCCCACGGGTTACGGCGCCAATTCACCAGGCCCGTTGCCGCCGTCGCTGTTCACGATGTCAAAGACCCAGACGCTTGGTGAGCGTCCTCACGGCCGCAGCCGCGATAAGGACCGCAATATTGCAATGCGCAATCGATTGTCAACGGGTGCGGTGATGAACGGGGGGCGGCCCACGGCGTCGGTCGCCAGCGATCTCTCGGCTTTCCCGCGCAACCACGGCGTTCGCCTCCGAATGGCCCGCCCTTCGCCCGTCCGTTGCAGGATCCTGGAGTGAGATCGGCGGGACGAGTTGACGGGCCGCCGCGGGAAGCCGCGGGTCGCCCTTCAGGTTGGCTGCGCCGCGTCGCGGGAAGCCGCCGTCAGGTAGGCCCCGACGGCTTCGACGAAGCGATCCGGCGCCGACGGCCGGCCTTCTTCGGCGCTGGTGAAGTCGACGCCGAGCACAAAGGCGCCGCCGGGGGTGCGGATCGGCCAATAGTCGAAACGCGCCTCGTCGTTCGGATAGGCGTGGGCGCGGGCGACGAGACCCATGGCAAGCGCCCCGCGCGCCGCCGCTTCCTCGGCGTCGTTCGCCTTGACGCCCTCGGCGCCGGCGGCGAGTTGCAATGAGCCCTGCTGCTCTTCGAACACCACCGCGGGCGCATCGAAGATCTGGCCAAGGGCGATCGCCGCGCCCTGGACGATCTCGCGCCGGGGCCGACCCGCGACCACCAGATGCGCCAGCACCTGCAGGGCGCTCGCCTGCTGGGCCTTGCGTCCCGCCTCGAGAGCGCGCCGCCGCGCCTGCGAGGCGATCGCGCTGACGATGGCGGCGATCACCAAGAGGAGGACGGCGGCCCAGGCATCCACGGGGCTTGCGATCGTCAGCTGGTACCGTGGCGCGGTGAAGAAGAAGTCGAAGGCCAGCACGCCCGCGACGACAGCGGCGATGGAAGGTCCCCAGCCGAATGTCGTCGCCGAGATCACCACCGGCAGCACGAAGACCAGGGTCAGGTTGGCCGGGGTGATCAGAGATTCGAAGGCATAGCCGACGACAACCGCCGCGCCGACGAGCAGAAGAGAGATCCCGTATGGCGCGACCATCGTTGCGGGGCGCCTGCGAGCTGTGCGCGCCGGCTTGGACGCAGCAACAGCGGCGGATTCCCCGTTCTCTTCCGCCCAGGCGTACGACATGGCGTTCCTCCCTTACGGCTCCCGCGCGGCGGCGCTGCGAACAGCCTCCTCGGCGACGAAGCGGTAGCCGATGCCGGGCTGGGTCAAGAGGTAGCGTGGGGCCGCGGGGTCGGGCTCGATCTTCTGCCGCAGCTGGCCAACAAACACGCGCAGGTACTGGGTGTCTTCGATGTGCGCCGGCCCCCAGATCGAGACCAGCAGCTCGCGGTGGGTCAGCACCTTGCCGTCGGCCGCGGCGAGCTTGGCCAGGAGGTCATACTCCTTGGGCGACAGGCGAAGGGCCTCGCCGGCGCGGGTGACCAGGCGCCGCGGCAGGTCGATCGTCAGGTCGCCGGCGTGGACGACCGGCGGCGAGGCTTCGGCGGCCCGCGCCTGGCGGCGCAGGGCGACCCGCAGGCGCGCCAGGATCTCGCCGACGCCGAAGGGCTTTTCGACATAGTCGTCGGCGCCCGCGTCCAGGGCCTCGATCTTTTCCAGCTCCCGATCGCGCGCCGACAGGATCACGATCGGGCCGGCGTAGAAGGCGCGCGCCTTGGCGAGCACCTCCTGGCCGTCGATGTCGGGAAGGCCCAGGTCGAGGACGACCGCGTCCGGCGGCTTGCGGGCGATCTCGGCCAGGGCCTGGCGTCCGGTCTCGGCGCGGACGGGTTCGTAGCCGGCTGCGTTCAGGGCCGGCGCCAGGAAGCGGTGGATCTGGGGCTCGTCATCGACCACCAGGATGCGCTGGCGGAGCATCAAAGATCCCCCTCACCGACCGGGAGAGGCGCGCCGCTACGCATGCTCGCGGGCCGGAGCCTTGGCGACGGCCTCCTTCTTGAGGCTGACGAGGATGCGGGTGCCGCAGCCGTTGCGGATCGGGCTGGCGGCGGCGATGCGCCCGCCCATGGCCTCGATGAAGCCCTTGGAGATGGCGAGGCCCAGGCCTGCACCCTTGCCGCGGTCGGAAGCCTCCTCCATGCGGCGGAACTTCTCGAAGACGCGCTCGAGCTCGGCAGTGGGGATGCCGCGGCCCTCGTCCTCGATGGAAAGGACGACGTTGTTCCGGTCTTCGTAACCCGCCAGCTCGATGGTCGAGTTGTCGGGGCTGTAGGCGATGGCGTTCTCAAGGATGTTGACGATGGCCTGCTCGAGCAGAGTCGGGTCGGCCTTCACCATCGGCAGGTCGGAGGGGAAGTCGCGGCTCAGCTTACGGTCCCCCAGGCGCCGGGTGATGCGCTCCACCGCCGCCGCGATGACATCGCGCACGTCGATCCAGTCGCTGCGGATCTCGAGGCCGCCACCCTCCAGCCGGGTCATGTCGAGCAGGTTGCCGACGTAACGGTTCAGGCGCTCGGCTTCCTCGCGGATGCTGGCCAGCAGATCGACCTGGACCGGCTTTTCCAGCGAGTCCGAATATTCGAGGAGGGTGGTGGCCGAGCCGAGCACGGTCGCCAGCGGCGTGCGCAGATCGTGGCTCACCGAATTGAGCAGGGCCGAGCGCAGCCTGTCGGTGCGGCGCAGGGCCTCGGCGTCGGCGGCTTCGGCGGCGAATTCGGCGCGCTCCAGAGCGACCGCGCCCTGGTCCAGCAAGGCGCTGACGAAGCGGTCCGAGTCGGCCCCGGTGGAAGTGCGCGCCTCGACCCCGGCCACGCCGGAGCGCGAACGCAAGCCCTGGAGCGGGCGGAAGGTCCAGCCGGCGCTGGGCAGGGTGCCGGTGTCGGCGCCGGCCGCTTCGCCGTGCTCCCAGGCCCAGCGGGCGGCGGTGAGGTCGGCAGGGTTCAGGGTCTTGAGGGCCGGGGAGCCGGCGACCGGCACGACGTCGTCGCCCTTGGGCAGGAGCACGATGGCGGCGCCGCCGGCGGCGGCGGCGAGCTGGTCGGCGAGCGCCTGGGCCGTTTCTTCCTTGCGCGGCGAGGCCGAGAGCCGGCGGCTGGCGGCAAGCAAGGCGGTGACCGCCGTGGCCCGGCGCGACATGGCGAGCGCCTGGTCGCGCACGCGGCCCGCAAGCCAGCCGGCGATCATGGCCGCGGCGAAGAAGACCAAGAAGGTGATGAGGTCGGCGGCGTGGCCGATGCGGAAGGAAAGGCGCGGCTCGAGGAAGAAGAAGTTGTAGACCAGGGCCGAAACCGCCGCGGCGGTGAGCGCAGGCCCCAGGCCGAAGGCAAGGGCGCTCAGCAGCACCGCCATCAGGAAGATCATCGCCAGGTTCGCGCCCTGCAGCGACCGGTCCAGCAAAGCCGAGACGCCGCCGGCCGCCGCCACGGAGGCCAGCGCCGCCAGATGATCGCGCCACCCGGCAAACTCGGGGCGCGGGATGATGCGCTTGATGAATGCGGGTCCATCGGGCCCCGGCTGCTCGGTGATGACGTGCAGGGCCGCGCCGCGGACGTTCTCCACCAGCGCCGGCACCAAGGCTCGGCCGAACAGGGCCTTCCACCGCGCGCGCCGCGATTTAGCGACCACGATCTGGGTGACGTTGTTGCGGTGCGCGTATTCCAGCACCGTGTTCACCAAGTCATCGCCGGTGAGCACGACGTTCGCGCCCCCCAGTTGTTCGGCCAGCTTGAAGGCAGCGCTGACCCTGGCGGCGTGGGCGGCGTCGGGCGAGGGCGCGTTGGGCCGCTCGACGTAGGCGACCGTCCAGGGCGCGTCCATCATCATCTCGGAAAGACGGCGGCCGGCGCGGACGAGGCTCTCGGCAGCGGGATCGGGCCCGATCAAGACGAGGATGCGCTCGCCCGCCGCCCAGGGCCCTTCGACGCCGCGCTGACGCATGGCGGTGACGAGCTGGTCATCGACGGTTTGGGCCATGCGCCGCAGAGCAAGCTCGCGCAGAGCGGTGAGGTTTTCCGGCTTGAAGTAGTTGGTGGAGGCGAGGCGCGCGGTCTCGGGCAGGTAGACCTTGCCTTCGGCGAGCCGCTGGCGAAGCTCGTCGGGGGTGATGTCGACGAGCTCGATGTCATCGGCGCGCGACAGCGCCGAGTCGGGGACGGTCTCGCGCTGGCGCACCCCGGTGATCTTCCAGACGACGTCCACCAGGCTTTCGAGGTGCTGGACATTGAGGGTCGTCCACACGTTGATGCCGGCCCCGAGCAGCTCCTCGACATCCTGCCAGCGCTTGGGATGGCGAGAGCCGGGCGCATTCGAATGGGCGTACTCGTCGATGAGGAGCAGCGCCGGCTTTCGCGCCAGGGCGGCGTCGATGTCGAACTCCAGCAGGCTGCGGCCCTTGTACTCGATCGGCCTGCGGGGCAGCACTTCGAGGCCGGCCAGCAGCGCCTCGGTCTCGCGGCGGCCGTGCGTCTCGACGATGCCGACGAGCACCTCCCCGCCCTCGGCGTGGCGGCGGGCGGCTTGCGACAGCATCTCGTAGGTCTTTCCCACGCCCGGCGCCATGCCGAGGAAGACCTTGAGCCGGCCGCGCCGTTCTTTCGCCGCTTCCAGAAGGAGAGCGTCGGGATCGGGGCGGCGGGGCTCGTCGGCGGCCATTGCCGCTCCTGGTGCGGAATCCGGACTAGGCTTTAGGCTGAGCCTTTCGGAGCGCCGCGTCGAGAGCGAGGTTGGTCAGCAGCACGTTCACCCGCGGCTGGCCGATGAAGCCGAGAAACGGCCCCTCGACATGGGCGGCGATGACCGTGCGCACCTTCGCCGGATCGACCCCGCGCGCCTTGGCGATGCGATCGACCTGAAGGTAGGCGTAGGTCGGGGTGATGTCCGGGTCGAGACCCGAACCCGAGGTGGTGACGGCATCGTCGGGGACCTCTTCGTGCCCGGTGGAGGCGCGAAGGGCGGCGGCGTCGGTCTTGATACGCTTGGCCAGATCCGGGCTCAGCGGGCCATAGTTGGAGCCGCCGCTGCTGGTGGGATCATAGCCGGCGCCGGCGGCCGAGGGCCGCGGGTGCAGGTAGCCGGGCGCGGCGAAGGGCTGGGCCAGCAGGGCCGAGCCGATCACCTTGCCGCCGGGGCCGCGCACCAGGCTGCCGTTGGCCTGCCAGGGAAAGGCGACTTGGGCGATGCCGGTGATCGCCAAGGGATAGGCGAGGCCCAGGAAGAGGGTGAAGAGCAAGGTCGAGACGAGGGCGGGGCGGATATAGACGTTCATGGCTGGCGCGCCTTGATGGGAGGGAGGAAGAGGAGTTGACGCCAGGCGACGGCCGGGGCGGTGGGCGCCGGCGCGGCCTCGTTTCGCGCCACCGCAGGACGGGGCGGCTCGGCCTTGGGCCAGGGACCCCAGGGGCCTTCGGCGACGACGGTGGAGGGCGGGGAGGGCGGCCGCCGGTCGGCGGCGCAGTTCCGCCGAGGCAGGACGAAGAACGCCGGGTCGAACGGGAGGCTCATGGTCAGGCGAGCCCGATGGCGTTGACCAGGAGGTCGACGAGCTTGATGCCGACAAAGGGGGCGATAACGCCGCCGAGGCCGTAGATCAGCAGGTTGCGCTGTAGCAGCTTCGCCGCCCCAATCGGCCGGTAGCGCACGCCGCGCAAGGCCAGCGGCACCAGGGCGATGATGATCAAGGCGTTGAAGATCACCGCCGAGAGGATGGCGCTTCTGGGGCTCTGCAAGCGCATGATGTTGAGCGCGCTCAGAGCCGGCAGGGAGATGACGAAGATCGCCGGGATGATGGCGAAGTACTTGGCCACGTCGTTGGCGATCGAGAAAGTCGTCAGCGCCCCGCGGGTGATCAGCATCTGCTTGCCGACCTCGACGATCTCGATGACCTTGGTGGGGTCGGAATCGAGGTCGACCATGTTGCCGGCCTCGCGCGCCGCCTGGGTGCCGGTCTGCATGGCAACGCCCACGTCCGCCTGAGCCAGGGCCGGGGCGTCGTTGGAGCCGTCGCCGCACATGGCGACCAGGCGCCCTTTCGCCTGTTCCTCGCGGATCAGCTTCAACTTTTCCTCGGGCGTGGCCTCGGCCAGGAAGTCATCGACGCCGGCTTCGGAGGCGATCGCCGCGGCCGTGATCGGGTTGTCGCCGGTGATCATCACGGTGCGGATGCCCATGCGCCGCAGATCGGCGAAGCGCTCCTTCACCCCGGCCTTGACCACGTCCTTGAGGTGGATGACGCCCACCAGGGCGCCGTTCTCGCTGACGGCCAGCGGCGTGCCGCCGGCGCGGGCGATGCGGTCGACGGCGGCGCCGAGATCGGCAGGCATGGCCGGGGCCTGCATGCCGATGGTCCTGAGGATGGCGTCGACCGCGCCCTTGCGCCAGCTGTCGGCGCCGGCGTCGAGGCCGGAAAGCCGCGTGGTGGCGCTGAACGGCACCGGCTTGGAATCCTTGGGCGGCTCCCCCGTGAGGCCTTTCTCGAGCGCCAGATCGACGATCGAGCGGCCCTCAGGGGTTTCGTCGGCGAGCGAAGCCATCACGGCGGCGCGCAGCGCCCGCTCGGAGGAGACGCCGGGGGCGGCGATCACCTCGGTGGCCATGCGGTTGCCGTGGGTGATGGTACCTGTCTTGTCGAGCAGCAGGGTGTCGGCGTCGCCGCTGGCCTCGACGGCGCGGCCGGAGGTGGCCAGGACGTTGAACTTCAGCAGGCGATCCATGCCGGCGATGCCGATGGCCGAGAGCAGGCCGCCGATGGTGGTCGGGATCAGGCAGATGAAGAGCGCGCCCAGGACCAGCGGATCCAGGTTCACGCCGGAGTACTTGCCCAGGCCCAACAGGGTGACGGTGGCGATCAGGAAGATGATGGTGAGCCCCGCCAGCAGCACCGTAAGGGCGATCTCGTTGGGCGTCTTGCGGCGCTCGGCCCCCTCGACCATGGCGATCATACGGTCGAGGAAGGTCGCCCCAGGCTCGGCGGTGATCTTCACCTTGATCCAGTCGGAAACGACGGTGGTGCCGCCGGTGACGGCCGAGCGGTCGCCGCCGGATTCGCGGATCACCGGCGCGCTCTCGCCGGTGATCGCGGCCTCGTTGATGCTGGCCATGCCTTCGATGATGTCGCCGTCCGAGGGGACGATGTCGCCGGCCTCGACCAGCACCACCTGGCCGGCGGTCAGCTTGTAGGCCGGCGTGGGCACGGTCAGGCCCTGCTTGTCGTCGACGATCAGCTTGGCCTTCACATCGACGCGCTGGGCTCGCAGAGCGTCGGCGGCGGCCTTGCCACGGCCCTCGGCGATGCTCTCGGCGAAGTTGGCGAAGACGACGGTGAACCAGAGCCAGACCGCGATCTGCAGCGCCCACCAGGGGTAGGCGCCGTGCACGAAGGCGTCGGCGGTGGAGAGCGTGGCCACGAACGCCACGATCTCGGTGGCGAGGATCACCGGGTTGCGGGTGAGCTTGCGCGGGTCGAGCTTGACGAACGAGTCCTGGATCGCGCGCAGCATCACGCTCGACGACAGCGCCGTGGTGGCGATCGCCCCGCGGTGGCTGGAGTCCGG
>DASYYX010000040.1:0-22905 GCA_035946795.1 Caulobacteraceae bacterium
GTGCCGCCGCGACCCGATGCCCACACCACCTGAGGGTTCACCGGACTGACGGCAATCAGCCCCTCGCTCGTGCCGCTGTTTTGCGGTGTCAGTGTAGGTTGCTGCCTTGGCGAAAGCTGCTGTGCGCTCAAAGATGCGAAGGCGAATGTGGCGAAGATGAAAACGGTGATCAACGATTTCGACATGACAATGCCTCCGTAACGAAATTTGCAGCGAAGTATAGGCTGTGCGAAAAGACAGAGTCAAACTCGACGGCTCATGCGAAGCAGCGTTTGTTCATGAACTCCGTGCTGTTCACGAACCCTGTGCCCCAGGTTCCCGCCCATCTCTTGGGAGCTAACCTGGGCTTCCAGAAACGAAATCCTGCGCAACAGGCAACCGAATCGAACGGTACCGCATTGGTGCCGAGAGGGGGACTCGAACCCCCACGCCCCTTTCGGGGCTGCGGATTTTAAGTCCGCTGCGTCTGCCAGTTCCGCCACGTCCCCACGGCCCCACGAAACTTACGGGAATTCGCGCGCGCCGGTTAGATCGCGCCGCCGGTGCGTTCGGGCGGCATGATCACGGAAGTCGCTCGATAGGTATTTCTTCGATCATCAACGTTCGTTAACTGTAAAACGCCGCACATAATTAAGCTTGACCTGTTTTAAACGCCGCCATGGCGCTTTCGCTCCAGCATCTGGCCCTGATCTGGTGGGGAAACCTGGTAACCAACACCGGGCGGTACGCGCTGTTCGCCCTTTCCACCTGGGCCGTGCTCTGGGTGGTTCTGAAAACTCCCTTGAGCGGACGAAAGATCCGCGCCGAAAGCCCCACCGGGCGGCAGATGGCGCTGGAGTTCCTGATTTCGCTGCGCTCGATCGCCATCTTCGCCACCTCGGCCATCCTCATGAGCCTCCTGGCCCGGCTGGGCGCCTATCGCCTGTCCGAGGCTTCCGAAGGCTGGGGACCTGTTTGGTTCGCGATCAGCCTGGCGTTCATGATCGCCGGCCACGACGCCGCCTACTACTGGACCCATCGCGCCATGCATCGGCCGACGCGGTTCGGCCGCATCCATGCGCGCCACCATCGCAGCAACAATCCCTCGCCGTTCACCGCCTATTCGCTCAGTCTGGGCGAAGCGGCGGTGCTGATGAGCTTCGTGGTCATCTGGCCGCTGCTGGCGCCCACGCCCTGGCCGGTGGTGCCGCTGTTCATGATTCACCAGATCGCCCGCAACACCCTGGCGCACAGCGGCTACGAGCTCATGCCCGCCCGCGCCGACGGGCGCCCGATGTTCGACTGGCTGACGACCACCACCCATCACGACCTGCACCACGCCGACGCCGGGTCCAACTTCGGCCTCTACTTCACTTGGTGGGACCGCTGGATGGGCACCGAAAACCCCGGCTACCACGCCGCCTTCGCACGCGCCGTGCGGCGGCCGCTGGCCGCTATTGCGGCGGCGGGCGCGACGGCGGGCGCCGGAGGCTGATCTCGAAAGAGCGGCCCGGCGGGGTCAACCGCCGGGCCAGGGCCTTGCTTGCCGCTTCCCTGGGGATTTGGTGAAAAGGCGAAGCTGGGCGAGTTCGCCCGGCCCGGCGCCAGCCTGGGACGGCGCAGGTTTAGCTACCGTTAAGGATACGCGAACGGCGTTCGCCAACCCGCGCACCAGCTGTTCATCGGGCGACCAGCGTCTTCAGACATGGATGGCGTGGCCCAAAGCCCGCAGCGCCGCTTCGTGGAAAGACTCCGACAGCGTGGGGTGGACGTGGATGGTCCCGGCAATGTCCTCGAGCACCGCCCCCATCTCCAGCGCCAGCGAGAACTCGGCCGACAGCTCCGAAACGCCCTGGCCCACGGCGTGTGCGCCGATTAGGCGATGGTCGTCCCGGCGAGCGGTTACGCGCACGAAACCGCCGCCGGCGCCCGCCTCCATGGTCCAGGCGCGGCCGCTGGCCGACAGCGGGAAGACGCCGGTGAGGACCTCGATACCCTGGGCCGCCGCCTCCTCCGGCGAGAGCCCGGCGGCGACGATCTCCGGATCGGTGAAGCACACGGCGGGGATGGCGGCCGGATCGAAACGGCGGCGATGGCCGGCGATGATCTCGGCGACCATCTCGCCCTGGGTCGCGGCGCGATGCTCCAGCATCGGCTCGCCGGTGACATCGCCGATGGCGAAGACACCGGCCATGGAGGTGCGGCACTCATCATCAATGCCGATGAAGGGACCGGCCATGTCGATTCCCATGGTCTCCAAGCCCCAACCGGCGGTGTTGGGCCGGCGCCCGACGGTGACGAGGATGATGTCGGCGTCGAGCCGCGCCTGTTTGCCTTTGTTGTCCTCGACCAGGAGCGCACCGCCTCCGCTGCCGAGGGCGCGCGTCTCCAGGCGCGTCTCGATCCCGGCGCCGGCGAGGGCCCTGGCGACCGGTTCGGCGAGCGCCCTGTCGAAGGCCGGGAGGATGCGGTCGAGCGCCTCGACAACGGTGACCTTGGCCCCCAGCTTGGCGAACGCCTGGCCGAGCTCCAGGCCAATGTAGCCGGCGCCGACCACCAGGAGGCGCTGCGGGATTTCGGCCAGGTCCAGCGCCTCGGTGGAGGAGATCACCGGCCCGCCGAAGGGCAGATCCTTCAGCTCGACCGGCAGAGAGCCGGCGGCGAGAATGACCTGCTCGGCCCGGATGACGATCTCGGCCTCACCCTCGCCCACGTGGCAGGTCTTGGCGTCCGAGAAGCGGCCCCAGCCGGCGACGACACGCACCTTGGCCCGTTTGAGCAGGGCCGCGACCCCACCACTCAGGCGATCGACGATGCCGTCCATCCAGCCGACGGTGTGCGCGAGGTCGATCGCCGGCGGGCCTTTCAGGGCGATGCCGAGCTTGGAGGCGCCGGCGGCGGCCTGGCGCATGACTGCGAACTCGGCGGCCGCGTGGATCAGGGCCTTGGAAGGGATGCAGCCGCGGATCAGGCACGTGCCCCCGAGCCGGTCGGCTTCCACCAGAACCGTCGGCAGGCCTTGCTGCCCGGCGCGGATCGCCGCGACGTAGCCTCCCGGCCCACCGCCCAGGACGAGGACCTTGGCGTCGATGCGTTCGGGCACTTCAGCCGTCCAGGAAAAGCAGCGCCGGATGCTCCAGCATCGCCTTCACCTGCTGGATGAAGGCGGCGGCGTCGTAGCCGTCCACTACCCGGTGATCGAACGACGAGGAGAGATTCATCATCTTGCGCACCGCGATCGCGCCGGCGTGGACCACCGGGCGCTCGAGGACCTTGTTAGGGCCGATGATGGCGACTTCCGGATGGTTGATCACCGGAGTGGTCGCCACCCCGCCCAGTGGTCCGAGGCTGGTGACGGTGATGGTCGAGCCGCGGAGCTCGTCCGATTTGGCTGTGCCCTCCCGGGCCGCGGCGGCCCGGGCGGCGATCTCGGCGGCGAGCTCGTACAGGCCCATGGCTTCGGCATGGCGCACCACCGGCACGACCAGCCCGTTCGGGGTCTGGGTGGCGATGCCGACATGGATCGGCGCGTGCCGATGCACGATCCCGGCCTCGTCATCGAAGGTGGCGTTGATCTGGGGGAATTCGGGCAGCAAACGGGTCAGCGCGGTGACGATGAAGGGCAGGATGGTGAGGCGCGGCCGGCCCTCGCCCGCGCCGGCGTTGAGGTGGAGGCGCAGGGCCTCGAGCTCGGTGACGTCGACTTCCTCGACATAGGCGTAATGGGGGATGCGCCGCTTCGACTCGCGCATCTTCTCGGCGATGCGGCGGCGAAGGCCGATGACCTTGACCTCGGTGACGCCCTCGCGGCGGCCACGACCAACCCGTGCTGCGGCGCCGCCGCCGGCGAGGAATGCGGCCAGATCCTCCGGGGTGATGCGGCCGGCGGGTCCGGTTCCGGGGACTTGCTGCAAGGCGACGCCGGCCTCCAGGGCGCGCCGGCGCACCGCCGGCGAGGCCAGGGGCTTGGCGCCCGGGCGTGACGGCTGCGGTGGCGGTCCCCTTCCGGCCGCTTCGCCGCCGCCTCCCCCAGGAGGGGGAGGAGAGGCGATGCGCTCTCCCTCCCCTTCATGGGGAGGGTGGCCGGGCGAACGCCCGGCAGGGTGGGGGGGAGGTCCGGCTTGCGTCTCGGCGCGCGCGGGCTGGGGAGCGGGAGCCTCGCCCTCGACGGCGATCACCGCCAGGGTCGAGCCGACGGCGGCGGTGTCGCCCGGTTCGCCGGCGATCGAGACGACGACGCCGGTCACCGGGCTCGTCATCTCCACCGTCGCCTTTTCGGTCATGACATCGACGAGCGGAGCGTCTTCCTCGATCCGATCGCCGGGGGCGATGTGCCAGGCGACGATCTCGGCCTCGGTGGTGCCCTCGCCGACGTCCGGCAGCCGGAAGGCGTATTCGATCATCGTCCGCCCCCGTAAACGGGGGAGGAACCGAGCGCCACCATGCTCATCTCGTTTCGGCGACGCGGCGCAGAGCCGCGCCGACGCGCGCCGGGCCGGGGAAGTACTCCCATTCGAACGCATGCGGATAGGGCGTGTCCCAACCGGTCACCCGCTCGATCGGCGCTTGCAGATGCCAGAAGCAGCGCTCCTGCACGAGCGCCGAAAGCTCGGCCCCGAAGCCGGAGGTGCGCGTCGCTTCGTGGGCGATGAGGCAGCGGCCGGTCTTCTCCACCGAAGCGGTGATCGCGGCGATATCGACCGGCCAGATGGTGCGCAGGTCGATGACCTCGGCGTCCACCCCGGTCTCGGCGGCTGCGGCCAGGGCGACATGGACCATGGTGCCGTAGGCGAGCACGGTGACCGCGCCGCCCTCGCGCACGGTGCGCGCCCGGCCCAGCGGCACGGTGAAGTACCCCGGCGGAGTGTCGCTGTCCGGATGCTTGGCCCAGGGCGTCAGCGGGCGCTCGTGATGGCCGTCGAAAGGGCCGTTGTAGATGCGCTTTGGCTCCAGGAAGACCACCGGATCCGGATCCTCGATGGCGGCGATCAGGAGGCCCTTGGCGTCGTGGGGCGTGGCCGGGATGACCACCTTGAGGCCGGCCACATGGGTGAACAGGGCCTCGGGGCTCTGGCTGTGGGTCTGGCCGCCAAAGATGCCGCCGCCGTACGGAGCGCGAATGGTGATCGGGCAGGAGAACTGGCCGGCAGAGCGGTAGCGCAGACGCGCCACTTCCGAGACGATCTGGTCGTAGGCGGGATAGATGTAATCGGCGAACTGGATCTCGACCACAGGCCGCAGGCCGTAGGCGCCCATGCCGACGGCGACGCCGATGAGACCGCCCTCGGCTATGGGCGCATCGAAGCAGCGCTCCTGGCCGTGTTTCTTCTGCAGCCCCTCGGTGGCTCGGAAGACACCGCCGAAATAGCCGACGTCTTCACCGTAGATGAGGACGTTCTCGTCGCGCTCCAGCATGCAATCCATGGCGGAATTGAGCGCCTGGACCATGTTCATCGCCGGCATCGGTCAGACCCCCGCCTGCTGGCGCTGCTCGCGCAAATGCCAGGGCTGGTCGCGGAAGATGTCCTCGAACATGGTGGCGGAACTCGGCTTGTCGCCGACGCCCAGCGTGCCGACGGCCTCGGCCTCGCGGGCGGCGGCCCGGACCTCCTCGATGAGCGTCTTTTCCAGCTCAGCGTGCCTTTCCTCCGACCAGGCGCCCTCAGCGATCAGGTGGGACTTGAGGCGGTCGATGGGGTCGCCGAGCGGCCAGATCTTGGCCTCCTCGGGCGGGCGATAGACGTTCGGATCGTCGCTCGTCGAGTGGCCGGCGGCGCGGTAAGTGACGAGCTCGATGACCGTGGCGCCCAGATTGGCGCGGGCGCGCTCTGCGGCCCAGGCCGTGGCCGCAAACACGGCCAGGAAGTCGTTGCCGTCCACGCGCAGCGCCGGCAGACCATAACCGATGCCCCGCGAGGCGAACGGCGCGTCGGCGTCGCCCGCGATGCCGTGGAAGGAGCTGATGGCGTACTGGTTGTTGACGATGTTGAGGATGACGGGGGCGCGGTAGACGGCCGCGAAGGTCAGGGCGTGGTGGAAGTCGCCCTCGGCGGTCGAGCCTTCGCCGATCCAGCCGGCGGCGATGCGGCGGTCGTGCTTGTAGGCGCTGGCCATGGCCCAGCCCACGGCCTGGCTGTACTGGGTGCCGAGGTTTCCCGAGATCGAGAAGACGCCGAAATCCCTGGCCGAATAGAGCACCGGCAGCTGGCGTCCCTTCAAGGGATCGCGACCGTTCGAGAACACCTGGTCCATCATTTCGGCGAGCGGATAGCCGCGGGCGATGAGCAGTCCCTGCTGGCGGTAGGTGGGAAAGCACATGTCGTCGGCGGCAAGCGCCAGGGCCTGGGCGACGGCGACCGCCTCCTCGCCGGTGCATTTCATGTAGAAGCTGGTCTTGCCCTGGCGCTGGGCGCGGTACATGCGATCGTCATAGGCGCGGGTGAGCATCATCGCCCGGAGGCCGCGCTCGAGCACCTGCACCGGCAGCCCCGGATTCCACGGACCCACGGCGCGGCCGTCCTTGGTGAGAACGCCGATGAGGCCGTAGGCGAGGTCGCGGATGTCCGCCGCGGTGGCGTCAAGCGGCGGCCGCGGCAGGGCGCCTGGCCGCGAGAGGCGCAGGTTGCCGAAGTCCAGCGGCTCGCCCGGGCGCTCGCGCGGTTCGGGAATGCGCAGCGACAACGCATTGGGCCGAAGGGGAGCGTGTCTGTTGGCTCGAGGCATGGGGGTTCCAGAAGGATCAGCCGGCGGCGGCGTTCTTCGCGATCGGTCCGAGCTGCAATGTATGTGCTCGATACCACGAATTCAGGGGCAAATCCTTTCCACTTCCGATACGTCTATGCGTGTGGGCGCCCCTACTGGAGCCACGCCGACAGCCTACTCTTCGAGCGTGGCTTGGGCGCCGAGCTCAACCAGCGCCGCCAGAAGCTCCGCCAGGGCGCTCTCCACCTGCGCTTCGTCGCGGCCTCGGATGACGAGGTTGGCGCCGTAGCCGTCGGGGCCGAAGAAGGGGTACGAACCCAGCGCCAGCGCCGGATAGGCCTTGGCAACGGTCTCGAGCGGGGCGGCCAGGACCCCCTCCCCCGTCCCGACCACCTTCACAGTGCGCGACGCCACGACACGGCCCGAGCGCATCTTCGGTCCGACGTCCTCCAGCATGCCGCGCATGATCTGCGGCACGCCGGCGAGCACGAAGACGTTGCCGATGCGGAAGCCCGGCGGCCCGGCGACCGGGTTGTTCACGCGCTCGCCGCCGATGGGCACCCGCGCCATGCGGCGGCGCGCCGGATTGACCTCGCCGCCGAAGCGGGCGGCCATGGCGGCCAGAATCTCGGGATCCTCGTGCAGCTCCACGCCAAAGGCCTTGGCGACCGCCTCGGCGGTGATGTCGTCGTGGGTGGGGCCGATGCCGCCGGTGGTGACGACGTAGTCATAGCGCGCCCGCAGCGTGTTCAGGGCCGCCACGATCTCCCCCTCGTCGTCGGGAACCACCCGCGCCTCGGCGAGGTCGACACCGAAGCCGGCCAGGTTCCTGGCGATGTCGCGAAGATTGGTGTCCTGGGTGCGCCCGGAGAGGATCTCATCGCCGATGATCAGGACGGCGGCAGTGACGCGTTCCTGATCGGCCATCCCCTTCCCCGCTTCCGCTAGAAACCGATGCGCGGCATAGGCCGGCCATGCTGCTGCCGCAACCGATGCTCCGCGGACGCCTCGCCGGGCGCTGGAAGCGCTTTTTCGTCGACGTCGTCCTCGAGGACGGCCGCTGTGTCACGGCCCATTGTCCGAACCCCGGCGCGATGCTGGGGCTTGCGAGCCCCGGAATGGGCGTTTGGCTGTCGCCGGCTGATGGACCCAAGCGCCGGCTCGCCTTTACCCTGGAACTGGTGGAGGCCGACGGCGGCCTCGTTGGCGTCAACACCTCAACTCCCAATCGGCTCACGGCGGAGGCGCTGGCCGGCGGCGCCATCACCGAACTGGCCGGCTACGAGAGGGTCCGGCGCGAAGTGCGCATGGGCGCGGCCAGCAGGGTCGACTTCGTCCTCGAGGGCGAGGGCCGGGCGCGGTGCTGGCTGGAGGTCAAGAACGTGCATCTGCGCCGCAACGGCGCCTTGGCCGAGTTCCCCGACTGCCGCGCCGCGCGCTCGGAAAAGCACCTCATCGAACTCATGGCCCGCGTCGCCGAGGGCGATCGGGGGGTGCAGCTCTTTGTTGTCCAGCGCACCGATTGCGAGACCTTCGCCGCCTGCGCCGACCTCGACCCGGCCTACGCCTCGGCCCTGGATCGGGCCAGGGCGGCCGGGGTCGAGGTGCTGGCCTACGCCTGCGATATCGTTCCCGCCTGGGTGCGCATCGCCCGCCCAATCCTGGTCGCTTAGCGGTCCGGCCGACCCATGGCCGCTGGGGCGATGCGGTTGAAGTCGCGCGCCCGCCTTGCGACATTAGCCGGATGAACATGGCGCTTGTCGAAGACCAGCTGGAAGCGCAGGTGCGCACCGGCAGGGTCAAGATTCACCCCAAAGAGGCTTTTGAAGGCATGCGCGCCGCCGGCCGCCTGGCGGCCGAGTGCCTGGACATGTTGACGCCCTACGTGCGTCCGGGCGTCGCCACCGCTGAACTGGATCGGCTGGCGCGCGAGTTCGTCCTCGACCACGGGGCGCTCCCCGCCTGCCTTTTCTATCGCGGCTACTCGCACACGTTGTGCATCTCGCCCAATCACGTCGTCTGCCACGGCATTCCCAGCGAACGGACGCTGAGAGAGGGCGACGTCGCCAACATCGATGTCACCGTCATCGTCGAGGGCTGGCACGGCGACCACTCGCGCATGTATGCCCTGGGCGAGGTCGGCCCCCGGGCGCGGCGGCTCATCGAGGTGACCTATGAGGCGCTGGAGCGCGGCATCGCCAAGGTTCGCCCCGGGGCGACCACCGGCGATATCGGGGCCGCCATTCAATCCTACGTCGAGAGCCAGCGCTGCTCTGTGGTGCGCGACTTTTGCGGCCATGGCCTTGGGCGCGTCTTCCATGACGCCCCCAACATCCTGCACTTCGGCAAGCCCGGAGCGGGCGAGACCCTGCGGCCCGGCATGTTCTTCACCATCGAGCCGATGGTGAACCTGGGCAAGCACAACGTGAAGCTGCTCGCCGATGGCTGGACGGCGGTGACCCGCGACAAATCGCTCTCGGCGCAGTGCGAGCACTCGATCGGCGTCACAGAGACCGGCTGCGAAGTGTTCACGCTCTCGCCCAAGGGCCTATTCAAGCCCAGCTTCACCTGACCAAGCGCGTCAGGCCGCTTGCCAAGCCGCCGCCTTTGTGTTCTTCATTTGTTCCTGAACCATGGAGGGCGGAGCCGGTCACGTGCTCGAGGATCGGGGCGGATTCGTTTTTGCTCCGGGAGAGGCCAGGGCCGCGCCCGCCGCGCCGCCTGATCCGAACGCCGGCCATCGCAAGCGGCTGCGTGAGCGCGCAGCCGCCGCCCCCGGCGCCCTGCCCGACTATGAGCTGCTCGAGCTCATCCTCGATCTGTGCATCCCGAGAAAGCTCAACAAGACCCTCGCCAAGCGCCTGCTCGAGCGCTTCGGCGGTTTGGCCGGGGTGTTCGGCGCTTCGGCCGGCGAACTCCGGTCCATGGACGGCGTGGCGGAGGCCACGGCGCTGCGCCTCGGCCTCGTCCACGAGGTGCTGACGCGGATCGGCCGGGGCGAAGCCAGGAAGCGCACCGTGATCTCGTCGTGGAGCGCCCTTCTCGCGTATGTGCGCCAGGCCATGAGCGAGCGCTCGCGCGAGCAGTTCCGGGTCCTCTTCCTCGACAAGAAGAACCAGCTCATCGCCGACGAGGTCATGGGCGAGGGCACGGTCGACCACGCGCCGGTCTACCCGCGCGAGGTCATGCGCCGCGCGCTCGAACTGGGGGCCAGCGCCCTCATCCTGGCGCACAATCATCCCTCGGGAGACCCGGCGCCATCGAGCGCTGACGTCGACATGACCCGGCAGGTGGTCGAGGCCGGGCGGGCGCTGCGCATCGGCGTGCACGATCACGTCATCGTCGGCCGCGACGGCGTCGCCAGCCTCAAGGCGCTGGGCCTCTTCTGAGGGGACTCTTGCCGCTGTGTCACCGCGCGCGCGGAAGACAGCACCGCGGCTGGGCGGCGATCAGTTTACCAGGCGTAGGCCTCTGGCGCCGCGCCGCCGGGACCAGGAAAGATCTCGTCGAGGCGCTTGAGCGTCGGCTCGTCGAGCTTCAGCTCGAGCGCCTCGAGGCAGGTTTCCAGTTGCGCCATGGTGCGCGGGCCGATGATCGGCGCGGTGACCCCCTCCTGCGCCGCCACCCAGGCGAGCGCCACCTTGGCCGGGGCGGCGCCGATGTCGTCACAAAAGGCGTTGAAGGTCTCGATGGCCGGCGTGGGCTTGAGAAAGGAACGGCGGCCGCGGTCGTTGTCGCCCGGCCGGCCGCCCAGCACGCCGGCGCCGAGCGGGCTGTAGGGCAGGAACGCCATGCCGTAGGCCCGGCATGCCGGCAGGACCTCCAGCTCGACTGTCCTCTTGGCCAGATTGTAGACGCTCTGCTCGGAGGAAAGGCCGAGGAAGTGGCGGGCGCGGGCGCTCTCCTGCGCCCGGGCGATGTGCCAGCCGGCGAAATTGGAGCTGCCGACGTAGAGGATCTTGCCCTGCGCCACCAGCACCTCCATCGCCTGCCAGATCTCCTCGAAGGGCGTGGCGCGATCGATGTGGTGCATCTGGTAGAGGTCGAGGTGGTCGGTCTGGAGGCGCTCGAGGCTGGCCTCGCAGGCCTCGCGGATGTGCCGCGCCGAAAGGCCGCGCTCATTGGGCCCGGACCACGATCCGGTGCGTCTGACCGGATCGGGCGAACCCCATTCCATCGGCGGCGAATACACCTTGGTCGCCAGCACGATGCGCTCGCGCCGGCCGCCACCCTGCGCCAGCCAGCGGCCGATCAGGGCCTCGGTCTGGCCGGCGTTGTAGTTGTCCGAGGTGTCGACGAAGTCGAGGCCGGCCTCCAGGGCGCGGTCGAGAATGGCGAAGCTGTCGGCCTCGTCCGTCAGCCAGGAGAAATTGACCGTGCCCAGGCCCAGCGGGGCGATGGAAAGGCCGGTCGCGCCGAACCTTCTAGGCTGCATGGCGGGCGTCGGACTCCAGGATCGCTACCGTTGCATTCAGCCAGCCGAGGAGATCGGCTACGACCCCGTCGCGATTGATCTCGTTCAGCATCTCGTGGCGGCCCCCGGGCCAGACCTTCAGGGTGACGTCCAGGCCGCCGGCGCGGTAGGCGTCGAGGAGTGGTTCCAGCCCCTCGAGCCGGTGGTTGATGGGATCGTCGTCGCCGACGACCACATAGACCGGCAGCCCGGACCGGACCTTGTCGAGCGCGTTCGTCCGCGCCTGGTCCTCCCTGAGCGCCAGGAACGAGGCCCGCGAGGCCTCGGTGAAGCGGATGCCGCAGAACGGATCGGCGATGTACTTGTCGACTTCGGCCGGATCGCGCGACAGCCAGTCGTAGTCGGTGCGCCGTTCGGTGTAGCCGGCGTTGAGGTCGCCGGCCGGGAGCGGTCCGGGGCCCGTCGTGCCGGAGAGGACGAGGGCGTCGATCAGGTCCGAATGGTCGAGGATGTAGCTTTGGGCGAACATCGCTCCCATGGAATGGCCCATGAGAAAGAGCGGCAGGCCCGGCTGCTCGGCGCGGGCGCGGCGTGAGAGCGCCGCCATGTCCTCGACGCAGGCCACGGCGCCGCCGGGGCCGAAGTCGCCCAGGCTGGTCATGCCGGAGGTGAGGCCGTGGCCGCGATGGTCGGCGCTGTAGACGACAAACCCCGCCTCGATGATCGGCGTCAGCGGACCGACATAGCGGCCGCTGTGCTCGCCGGCCCCGTGCGCCAGCTGCAGCACCGCGTTGGCCGGGACGTCCTCCGATCGCCATAGGAACCCTGCCAGCGGCGCGCCGTCCGTCCCGTGGTAGCGGAAACGGGTCTGGGTGATCGCCAAAGGGAATCTCCTTCCTAGCCCGGCGCCGGGGCGCCTTCGGCCACCAGTTCGGCGCCGGCCTCGGCCAGGCCGGTCTTCAGCGGCGCCGACTCCCGCACCATGACCGCGGCGATGAGGCCGACCACGAGCGCGCCGGTCATGTACCAGCCCGGCACCATGTGGTCGCCGGTGACCTTCAGCAGGTATTTGACCACGAACTGGGTCGAGCCGCCGAAGATCGAGATGGCGAAGGCGTAGACGAGCGACACCCCGCCCGAGCGAATGTGCGCCGGCAGAGACTCCGTCAGGTAGATGATCACCGGCGCCGAGTTGACGTTGGTGAGGATGGTGATCACCGCCATGCCGCCGTAGAGCGTCGCCACCGATGGCTCGTGGACGATCAGCCAGAAGGCAAGCGGCGCGGCGACGATCGCCGCCAGAGTGGGCCAGATCAGAAGCGGCCGCCGGCCGATCCGATCCGACCAGGCGCCGGCGATGGTGACGGCGACGAGACCCAAGGCGCCGGCCATGACATTGACGCCGAACGCGACCGACCCGGGCATCTTCAAGGTGTCGAGGGCGAAGGTGGTGACGTAGTTGCCGACGTAGGTGACGATGGTGCCGCTGGTAAGCAGCATGAAGCCAAGGACGATCGGGCGCCCGTGGGCGCGCACCGATTTGCGCGCCGACGCCGTCGCGTCGGCGGCGGCGTGGAGCGTCTCGGGCAGTTTGGCGCGCAGCCACAGGCCCACTGGAACGACGGCCACGCCGAGGCCGAAGGCGATGCGCCAGCCGAAGCGCTCGACCTCGCCGGTCGAGAGCACGCTCGTCAGCGCCAGGCCGGCCAAAGCGGCCAGCAGGCTGGCGACACCCTGCGAGGTGTACTGCAGGCTGGCGTAGAAGCCCCGCCTTTCCGGCGGCGCCGCTTCCAGCATGAACGCCGTCGAGGGCCCGACCTGGCCGCCGAGGGCAAAGCCCTGGGTCATGCGGAAGATGATCGCCAGGATGGGGGCGGCCAGGCCGATCCGGGCATAGGACGGAGTGAGCGCCAGGCCCGCCATGCCAAGGCCCATCAGCCCGATCGAGATCACCATGGCCCGGCGCCGGCCCATCCGATCGCCGAGCGGGCCGAGCACAGCCGCGCCGAGAGGCCGGGTAAGGAAGCCGACTCCGAAAGTCGCCAGGGCCGAGAGCAGGGCGGCGTCGCGGCCCCCCGGGAACAGCGCCCGGGCGATATAGACGGCGAAAAAGGCGAAGGTCAGGAAATCATAGAATTCCAAGGCGTTGCCGATGGTGACCGCGGCCACCTGGGCGAACGGGACCGACTTCCTGGCGGCCGGAGGTTCGCGCCGATCGGCCACGGCTGCCTCAGCCGGCCGGCGCCAGGGCGCCCACCGGCTCCAGGCGGTGCACCGGAGCGGACTCGCGCATTGCCATGGAGGCCAGCAGCGTGATCGCAAGGGCGCCTGTCAGGTACCAGCCCGGCGTCATGGGATCGCCGGTGGTCTTGATGAGCCAGCGGATCACGAACTGCGTGGAGCCGCCGAAGATGCCGATGGCCAAGGCGTAGAGGATGGAGATGGCGCCCGAGCGGATCTGCGGCGGCAGCGACTCGGCCAGGGCGGCATAGAAGGCGCCGCCGGTCAGCGGAAGCACGGCGGCCAGCAGGCAGGTGCCGGCGTACAGCCGCAGCGGCGTGGGATGGGAGGTGATGGACAGATAGACGAGCGGCGCCAGCACCAGTCCGGCCACGGTCGGCCAGATCATCAGCGGCCGGCGTCCGTAGCGATCGGAAAGGAGGCTGCCGACGATCACCGAGACAATGGTGATCACAGTGGCCACGACCGTGCGCCCGAAAGCCACCGCCGGGCTCATGTGCAGGGTGTCCATGGCCCAGGTGGTGGTGTAGGCGCCGACATAGGTCGTCATGGTCCCGCCGGTCAGGACGAAGAACGACACCGTGAGCAGGCGGGCGTGATTTCGCACCCGCGTCCGGGACGCCGCGCCCGGTCGGGCTGGCAGGGTCTCAGGAAGCCGGCGACGGAGCCAGAGGCCGTACGGCACGATGGCGACCCCGAGCAGAAAGGCGAGGCGCCAGCCGAAACCCTGTAGTTGCGCGGGGCTCAGCGTCAGCGACAGGACGAGGCCGATGCTCGAGGCGGCCAGGATGGCAAGGTTCTGCGAGGCGCCCTGGATGCCGACGAAGAGGGCGCGGCGGCCTCTGGGCGCCGCCTCGAGCATGAAGGCGGTGGCCGGGCCTACTTCGCCGCCGACCGCGAAGCCCTGGATGAGCCGGCACAGGATGGCGATGGCCGGGGCAGCCGGGCCGATGACGCTATAGTCCGGGGTGAGGGCGATGCCGGCCATGCCCAGCCCCATCAGGGCGAAGCAGATGAGCAGGGCGGGCTTGCGCCCGATCCTGTCGCCCAGCGTCCCCAGGACCATCCCGCCCAGGGGGCGCGTGAGGAAGCCGGCGCCGAAGGTCGCCAACGATTCCAACAGGCTCGTGGCGGCGTCGTGGGACGGGAAGAACGCCTTGCCGATGTAGATGGCGAACAGAGCGAAGGTGACGAAGTCGTAGAACTCGAGGGCGTTGCCGACGCTCACAGCCGCGAGGTCGCGCGCCGGCGCGCGTCTTCGGACGGGCGGGTCGGCGTCGTCCATGGCCGGCGGCCTTCCTCGTTTCGCCGCCCCGACCTTAGAGCGCCTCCGACCGCGCTCGCAAACGAAAAGCGCGCCGGCCAGGGACCGGCGCGCGATCGCGAACTTGTGCGGATGTCAGCGCCGCAGGGCCGCGCCGGCCTTGTCCTGCGCCTTGCCGATCTTGTTCTGCACCCCTCCGGCGGTCTTTTCGGCCATGCCCTTGGCGCGCAGGCGATCGTTGCCGGTGACCTTGCCGGCGGTTTCCTTGATGGCGCCGCTGGCCTTCTTGGCGGCGCCTTCCACGCGATTGGTGCTCATGATTGGACTTCACTTCCTCAGTTACGGATAAGCCTTGGAGCCAGCGGAACGGCCGGCGGTGGCGGCGGTTCCGATCCTGGACGGAGGCGCGCCATGGCGGAAGAGCCGATCCTCATCGTCGACAACCCCGCGCCGATGGTGCGGCGGCTGACCTTGAACCGCCCGGCCAAGCGCAACGCCCTTTCCAACGCCTTGCGCGGCGAAATCTTCGCCGCCCTGGAGGCGGCCGACCGCGATCTGGAGGTGCGCGTCATGCTGCTGCGGGGCGCGGGCGTGTGCTTCTCCTCCGGCTATGACCTCGCCGGCCTTGGCGAGCTGCCGTTCCACACCGCAGGCGGCCAGGGCCAGTGGGCCCGGCACGTGGTCGAGGGCTGCTTCCGCATCTGGGACCTGGCCAAGCCGGTGATCGCCCAGGTGCACGGCTGGTGCCTGGCCGGCGGCTCCGAGCTCGCCTTCGCCTGCGACCTCGTCTACGTCGCCGACGACGCCCAGATCGGCTACCCCCCGGTCAGGACCATGAGCCCGCCGGACAACCAGTTCCACGCCTGGATCTTCGGCATGCGCGCGGCCATGGAGATGATGCTGACCGGCGATTCCGTCAGCGGCGCCGAGGCGGCGCGCCTGGGCTTCGCCAACCGCGCCTTTCCTCCAGCCGAGCTGGAGCGCGAGACCCTGGCGATGGCCGAGCGTATCGCCAAGGTCGACCCGGAGCTGGCCCAGCTCAACAAGCGCCTGGTGCACCGGCAGATGGAGGCCATGGGCCTGCGCGCCGGCTTGAGGGCCGGGACCGATCTGCATGCGCTGGGCTGGCACACCGGCGCCTCGCGCGCCTTCATGAAAAAGATGCGCGAGGGCGTGAAGCAGGCGTTGACGGCGCGGGACGAGACCTTCGGCGATTACCGGACAGGCGCCGACAAGCCCGCCGCCTGACCTCGCCGCTCACTTCTGTTAACCTGGACCTCCAAGGCGGGGGCCAGTATGCCGAGGCGCGACCAGGAAGGCTTGCTCGATATCATCTATGGCGCTGCGGCCGACCCGGCCCTGTGGCCGAGCGCTATGGAAGCCCTGGCCGACGGTCTCGGAGGAACGACCAACTTCCTCTCGAAGCTGAGCATCGTCGACGGCGGGGGGGAGGCCCTGACCACCCGCATCGACCCGGCCTCGCGCGGGCCCTACCTGGCGCACTACGGCGCTATCAATGTGCTCAACAACGTCCCCGATCGGACCGCGTACCGAGCCGCCTGGAAACCGCTGATCCACACCGACGATCAGTGGATGCCGAAAGAGGAGTTCCTCGCCAGCGAGTACTACAACGACTTCCTCAGGCCGCTCGAGGTCCACTCGGTGATGATGCTGCGCCTGGGTCTGACCGGCGACACCATCAGCGCCATGAGCATAGGGCGACCGGAAGCCTGGGGACCCTTCGAACCCTCTCATCTGGAAGCGGCCCAGCGCGTCTACCCGCACCTGCTGCGCGCCTTCCGCCTCGGCCAGAAACTCGAGCCGACGCTGGCGCTGGCCGGCGAGCTGGCCGCCGTGCTCGACCAGTCCGCCCATGGTGTCTTCGTCGTCGATGGCGCGGGCCGCGTCCGGCACGTCAATCGCGCCGGCGAAGCCCTGCTGCGCCGCGGGGTGGGCCTGCGGGTCGCTGCCTGCCGCCTTACCGCAACCCAGCCGGAATGTGGACGCCAGCTCGAAGCCCTCATCGGCGCGGCGACAACGTGCGAGCCGGGATCGTCCAAGGGCGGAACCATGGCGCTGCCCTTCGAGGTGGGCCGCCTGCCGCTCTCGATCACGGTAACGCCGTTCCAGCCGCCGCCGGCGTGGCCGCTGGCGCAAGCACACACGGCGCTGGTGTGCGTCACCGATCTCGAGGCCGGGGGTCGGCCGCCAAGGGAGAGACTGAGGCAACTCTTCGGCCTGACTGCGGCCGAGGCGCGCGTGGCGCTGGCGCTCTTCGACGGTTCGACGCTCAAGGAAGCGGCCGAAGCGCTCAGCATCTCCGCGCACACGGCCCACATCCATCTGAGCCGCGTGTTCGAAAAGACCGGAACGCACCGGCAAAGCCAGCTCGTGGCCCTGATGATGCGCACCGCTGGCCTGCGATTCGAGGAGCAGCCCTAAGGCAAACGGCCGCATAGCCCATTCGGGCTACGCGGAGCGATGGCTGATCACGCCATGCTCCGGCGAGCGAGCTTCTGACCAAAGGGGGAGAGCCATGTCCAAGGTCTATGCCACCGGCACAGCTGGAACCGCCGGCGCGAACAGCTCCACCTCCGGGGTGCCTGGCGGCGTGGGCGGGGCGGGCGGCAAGGGCAAGGCCGTCAACATCAACGAAACCAATGGCTACACCAAGGCCGGCGCGTTTGGCGGCGCCGGGGGGCGCGGCGGCGTCGGCGGCGGCGGCGCCACCGGGCCGGACGGCCCCGGCGGCGCCGGCGGCAAGGCCATCGGAAGAGCTTCCATCAATCTCGATCTCAACGCCAGCTACAACGCCGCCGCCATCGCTTTCGCCTACGGCGGTTACGGCGGCGAGTCCGGCTCCAACGTGTCACACGCTTCGGGCGGGATCGGCGGCGCCGGCGGCAAGGCGACCGGCAGCGTCTCGGCCATCAACACCTCGGCCACGAACGTCAACGGCGCCTTCGCCAGGCTGAACATCGCCGGCGGCGCCGGCGGGCGGTCCTATGGCGCGGGCGGCGTGGCCGGCGCGGGTGGCGTCGCCAGCGGCGCCACCGCCTACGCCTCCGGCGTCTCCGCCACGGTGACGCTGAGCCAGGCCGGGGGCCGGGGCGGCTACGGCTACCAGAACTACAGCGGCGGGGCCAGCGGCGGCGCCGGCGCGCCCGACACCCTGGTCAACGCCGTCTCCGCCGTCGCCAACGGCGGCGAGATCTACATGAGCCAGGAATCGCTCGGCGGCGCCGGCGGCAAGGGGTCCTTCGCCTCAGCCGGGAACGGCGGCGCGGCGAGTTCGACCCTCGCCTTCAACGACACTGCCGACGCCACCCATGAGACCGTCCTCGATGGCGTCGTCGTGGCCCTGGGCGGGGCCGGCGGCGCCGCCGACGGCTCGGGCAACGGCGGCGCCGGCGGTCCGGCCTACGCCAACAGCAACCTTACCGGCGCCGCCAAGCTCACCCACGGCTATGTCGGCGTTCGCGGCAGCGGCACCAACACGGCCTATAGCCTGATGGGAGCGCGGGCCAAGGCCGACGGGGGCGCCGGCGGCGAGGCCTACAGCGCAGGCGCGGTCGGCGGGACCGGCGGGTCGGCAAACGGCGTCGCCTACGGAACCTCGACTGACCCCACAGCGGCCGTGGGCGCCGGTGTCGGCGTCCGAGGCGGCGCCGGCGGCGCCGGCGGGAAGAACGGCGGCAGCGGGGGAGCGGCCAATGGCGGCGCCGGTGGCGCCTCGAGCCTCGCCGGCGCGACCGCCACCTCGGCGGCCGGCAGCGCTTATGCGATCGTCGATCAGTTCGGCGGCGCCGGCGGCGAGGCTACCTACACGGGGACGAACGCGGGCGCCGGCGGCGCGGTCAGCGGCGCCAGCGCCACCGCCAGCGGCCAGAACGCCTGGGCGACCGTCCGCCAGTACGGCGGCGCCGGCGGCTATGGCGGCAAGGCGAGCGGTCCTGGCGGCACAGCCAACGGCGGCGCGGGCGCGGCCAGCACCCTTTCCAACGCCGTCCACGGCTCCACCGGCGGCGGCCAGCTCACGCTCTATCAGTTCGCGAACGGCGGAGCGGGCGGGGCCACCAATCAGCGCTACGGCAACCCTGGGGCGACCGGCGGCGCCGGGGGCGCGGCCTCCTCGAACATCACCTTCAACGACGTGACCCAGAACACGACCCAGGCGACTTCGGCGAACCTGATCGTCAGCGCGACAGGCGGCGCCGGGGGCGGCGGCAAGGCGGGCGGCGCCGGCGGCCAAGCCAACGCCACGCTCGACTACACCGGCACGACCAGTATCACCGGAGCGGTCACCGCGACCGGCGGCAATGGCGGCGGCGGCTCTACGCCGGGGGCAGGGGGCACCGGCAAGGCCCTGCTTACTATCGTCGGGACATCGAGCGTGACCGCCAACGCAACCGCGCACGGCGGCCAAGCCACACTCACCGCCGGCCACGCCTCGGCGAAGACCATCACCACCGGCACGAGCGGCGCCTTCACCGCCAGCGCCGACACCGCGCTTACCGCCGGCCAGCTGATCCAGGCCGCCTCGGCCAGCGCCACCGGCGCGGTGGATGGCACGCAATCGGCCAAGACCAAGGTGGTGATCGGGGCTGCGGCCCAGCCGTTCGCCAGCCAGGGTCAGGCGGTGGCCTTCGAGACGGCCGCCCCCGACTCGACCAGCACCAGCGCGGTGCTCTCGGCCAACGCCAACATCGCCACGGCCTTCGGCGCTTCGCCGACCTTCTTCGCCATCGGCGAGCTCGGCGGCGGCTACGCCAAGAGCGGCGGCACGGCCTCGCAAACCACGACCGAGACCATCAACCTCACGGTCGACCTCACCAAGCTCGCTTCGGAGGGCCACCTGGTCGTCGGCTTCTACAACGGGGATCTGGCTGGGTCCGGCGTCACCGGAGCGACCTTCACCCTGAAGGCGGACGGAAACACCCTGATCAACCAGACCTTCGCCAGCGGCGCCGACGCGAAGACCTTCTTCACCAACGCCGCCATGGACCTCGGCGCTCTCGGCTCGGGGCCGCTGACTGGCTCCACGCTCACGCTGCAGGCGACGATGACGGTGACCTCGGACGCGGCCGGATCAGCCTTCTACGGCGAACTCATCGCCGGCGATCCGCGATCGGCAACCGGCGCGGCGCGGTTCGCGCAGTCCATGGCCGGACTGGGGAACAGGGTCGGAGAGTTCGCTCTTGCCGTGGCGGCGCACGAAGTCGCGCCGGCAACGCTGGCTTCGCCCGTCAGGGCGGCCATGGCCTGAGGTTTCCCTCGGCGGGGAAGGTGCAAGCGCGGCCGCGGCGAATTGGGAGATTGAAGCCAGCGGGCGGCCGAGACATAGGCTCTTCGGGCTATGCGCCCCGCTGCGGCGCCTGCCACACTGAGTGCCTCCCACACTGAGTAAGGAAGCCAGAAAGGGCGCGGGGTCATGGGCGGCGCTACGCATCGGGGAACGAGCGGGGCCAACGGGACGAGCGGCTCAGGTCCCGGCGCAGCGGGAACAGCGGGGGGCGCCGGCGGGTATGGCGGCGGGGTCTACACCGCCAACGGCTCCAGCTGGCACAACTACAACGACAACTACGGCGGCACGGGCGGCAGCGGCGGCAACGGCGGCGGCGGGGCCGGGACCGGTGGCGCGGCCGGCGCCGGCGGCGCCGGCGGCAACTGCTACGGCAAGACCCTCACCAGCATGTACTACGGCGGGAGCAGCCACCCGGCCACCGCCTACCTTTACGTCGCCGGCGGAGCCGGCGGCAATTCGGGCAAACCGGGCAACGTCGGGACAGGTTCGACCGGGGCGGGCGCGAACGGCGGCGCCGGCGGCGCCGGGGTCCTATCGTACGCGAGCGCCATCAACACCGACGCGGCTTCCACCCGGGGCGCCTACGCCCGCGCCAAGTCCTACGGCGGCGTCGGCGGAAAGGCCTACGGCCCGGGCGGAACGGCCGGCGCGGGAGGGAACGCCGGAGGCGCCAAGGCCTACACCAAGGGGAGCTACGCCTACTCGACGGTCAGGCAGTATGCCGGCAGCGGCGGCGCCGGATACGACGGCGCCACCGGCGGGAACGGCGGCTCGAGCACGATCACCAACGCCGTCTTCGGCGTCTCGACCCGAAAAACGGTCCAGCTGAAGGAAAAGGCCAGGGGCGGCAACGGCGGCTACAGCAGCGCCGCAACGCCCGGCGCCGGCGGGACCGCCGCCGCCAACCTCACCTACAGCAACAAGACTCACCCGATTGCGTCGGGATACCTCCGCGCGTACGTCGATGCGTATGGCGGCATCGGCGGCAAAAGCGCCGGCGCCGCCAACGCCGGCAAAGGCGCGGCGGCCTCGGTCAGCGTCGTGGCGACCGGCTATGGCGCCATCGGAGTCGTCGCCTCGGGCTATGGCGACGGCGGCAACGGCGGCGCGGCCGCCGGGACGGGCTCGGGCGGCGCCGGCGGACAGGCGAGCGGCGCGGCGATTGGGTCCGCCGCTTCTTCGACCGCCTCGGCCAAGAGCAAGTCACTCTGCTACGTCTATGGCGGGGCTGGCGGCGCGGCCAGCAACGGCGCTGGCGGGGCGGGCGGAGCGGCGAGCGCGGCGTCGGCGAAGCTGAACGCGTCTTGCTACTATGCCTTTTCCAAGACGATCGAGAAGGGCGGCGCGGGGGGCCAAGGGACGGGAACAGGCCACTCGGGCGGGGTCGGGGGCAACGCGCTTTCCGCCTACGCGAGCGCCATCAACCCCCTCGCCACCTCGGCATACGGCGCCTATGCGGAGGTGAAGGCCTCCGGCGGGAACGGCGGCAAGGCTTACGGGTCCGGCAGTTCGGGCGGCGCCGGCGGGCTAGCGCAGAACGCCAAGGCCTACGCCAAGGGCAGCTACGCCACTGCCAGCGTCAGGCAATACGGCGGTATTGGCGGGGCCGGCTACGACGGCGCCAACGGCGGCGCCGGCGCCGCCAGCACGGTGACCAATGCCGTCGCTGGCGTCGGATTGAAGGACGAACCTTCGCTCGTGGAGGAAGCCTTTGGCGGCGCCGGGGGCGCGAGCAACGGCGGGACGGCCGGAGCAGGCGGCGTCGGCTCCGCCAGCCTGACCTACAATAACTCCGCCCTTCCAGCGCTGCAGGGCATCTTGACGACCCACGAGACGGCCGAAGGCGGCGGCGGCGGCGCGGGCAACGGAACCTCCAATGGCGGCGCCGGCGCCAACAGTTCCCTGACCGGCAACATCACCGGTAACGGGAGCGTCGGGGCTTATGGATTCGCGTACGCGGGCGTTGGCGGCGCAGCCAAGGGGACCGGCGCGGGCGGGGCTGGGGGCGCCGCCACCGGGACGCTGGCGGTGGCGAGCACTTCGACGAACACCACCAATCAGGCCGCCATCTCGGCGAATTTGAGCCTCCAGGGCGGTAACGGAAGATACGCAGTCGCCGGCAACGGCGGCGTCGGGGGGACGTCGAGCGGCGGTTCGGCAACCGCGACCATTTCCGGCGACGGCAGCATCGCCTCCATCTACGAACGCGGCGGCGCCGGCGGGGGCGGCTCGGGGGCCGGCCACTCCGGCGGCGCCGGCGGCGTCGCCAGCGGCGCCTACGCCAAGTCCCTCGGCGGGACCAACTCCAATCCCGATGTCAAGCAGACGGGCGGGGCGGGCGGGGCGGGAACGAACGGCGCCGACGGCGGCGCCGGCGCGGCCTCGAGCGTGACCAATGCCGTGGTCGGCCGGTCCAACGGCGGCCTGATCGCGCCGCAGCAGCTCGCCTATGGCGGCGCCGGCGGAGCGAGCGCCGGCGGAACGGCGGGCGCCGGCGGCGTGGCCTACTCGGGCCTCTATTTCAACGACACCAAGAATGCGACGCAGTCGGCCACTGTGCACGCGAAGGTGGTCGCCGGCGGCGGCTCAGGCGGGGCGGGGACGAGCGGCTCGGCCGGCGGGGCGGGCGGCAACGCCAAGGCGGTGCTCGACTACATCGGCACGACCAACATTGCGGCGACTGTGACCGGGACCGGCGGCGCTTCCGGTTCGGGGACGAGCGCGGCCGTCGGGGGCGTGGGCAAGGCGCTGGCAACGGTCGTCGGGACCACCAACCTCACCGTAACCGCGACCGGAACCGGCGGGCAGGGGGTCACCTTGGCCGGCAATTCCTCGGCCAAGACCAAGGTCACCGGAACCAGCGGGACGTTCACGTCCAACGCCTCGACCTCGCTGGCGGCCGGCCAGCTCGTCCAGTCGATCTCGCTGAGCGCCACCGGCTCGGTGGACGGCCTGCAGACCTCCAAGGCCAAGGGGATCATCGGCGGGACGGCCCAGGCC